>JBIIYJ010000143.1:0-12700 GCA_044346855.1 Kiritimatiellia bacterium | reverse complement strand
CCCTGGATCGCGTTCGGGCCCGGCACGAAGATGCCCGCCAAGCAGTGGCCGATTGAACGTTTCGCTGAGGTAGGAAACCAACTGATCCGGGACTATGATGCCTGGCCAGTGATCTTTGGCGGCGCCGAGGATCGGGCTGCGGGATCGCGCCTTCTTGAAACCTGGGGCCGCGGCGCCATGGCCGCGGGCGAATTGAACGTGCGCGCTGCCGCTGCCGCGCTTCAGTCCTGTCTCCTGTATGTTGGGAACGACACGGGCACCATGCACCTGGCGGCGTCGGCCGGCATCCCCTGCGTGGCGATTTTCAGCGCCCGGGATTATCCGGGCCTGTGGGAGCCGTACGGAGTTGGGCATGCCGTGATCCGGAGCGAAGTTCCCTGCGCTGGTTGCTATGCCCAACGCTGCCCGCGTGAAGACAATCTCTGCATGAGCCGGATCGGGGTGGCCTCCGTTCTGGATGCCTGCCGGAAGATTCTGGACCAAAAACCGGGCCTTGTCCGGGTTGCCTGACAGGAACGAATTATGTGCGGCATTTGCGGAGTCGTGGAGTCGAATCCCGGGCGGGCCCGGGATGCCGTCATGCGCATGTGCGTCCGGATGAAGCACCGGGGGCCGGACGACGAGGGCTTGCACACGCTTCCCCTTTCAGAGTGCGCTTCCCTCGTCTTCGGCCATCGGCGTCTCTCGATCCTGGATCTTTCGTCCGCCGGCCATCAGCCGATGGTGGATCCGGAAACCGGCCATGTCATCGTCTTTAACGGCGAAATCTACAACTATCCTGACCTCAGGCTCGAACTCGAAAAAACAGGCATCATTTTCCGGACGCAATCCGATACGGAGGCTATTCTCAAGGCGTATGCCCGATGGGGTATTCTGGCGTTGGAACGCCTCCAGGGCATGTTCGCCTTCGTCCTGTATGACGCCCTCCGCAAGCGAATCCTTCTGGCGCGCGATCCGCTTGGCATCAAGCCCCTCTATTACGCGTGGAATACCGAAGGCACTTTTCTATTCGCTTCCGAGGTGCGCACCCTCGCGGCTTCGGGCTTGCTGCCGGTTGAAGTGGACCGGGAAGCGCTGGCTTCCGTCCTGGCTTATGGTGCAGTCCAGGAACCCCTGACTATCCTGAAGGGAGTCCGCCTGCTCAAGGCGGGGGAATGGATGGAATTGTCTGCCGGCGCGCCCCCGGCGGTGACTTCGTATGGCCGGCATTGGCATTTTCCAAAGCCCGGATCTTTCCAAGGGACTCGCCGGGAAGCGGTCGCCGAAGTGAGCGCCTGCCTCGACCGGGCCATGCGGCGGCACATGCTGAGCGATGTTCCAGTCGGCCTCTTCCTGTCGGCAGGGGCGGACAGTTCGGCCCTCGCCAAGGTCTGCCGGCGGAACGGCCACGCGCCCGAAGCCTTCACGGTTTCCATGACGGGTTACACGGCGGCTGACGAGCTCCCGCTGGCCGAGCGCACGGCCCGGGAGTGCGGGCTTCGCCACCATGTCCTGACGCTGGATACGTCCCGTGTGGAGGAGTGGTACCGGTCGTTTTCGGCTTCCCTGGATCAGCCGACCGTGGACGGGTTCAACACCTGGCTGATCACCCGCGCCATCCGGGAGCAGGGGTTCAAGGTGGCCTTGAGCGGCCTGGGCGGGGACGAACTTTTCGGCGGCTACGGGGGCTTGACCCAGACGCCCCGGCTATGGACCCTGCACCGGCTCTTGCGGAAGCTGCCCGCCGGGTTGCGGGCGCAAGGACTCGCCTTTCTTTCCCGGAACAAGACGCCGGGGCAGAAGCAGAAGCTCGCTGACATGATGCGGCCCTCCATGGACTTCAACCGGATGGCCCTGATGCGGAGGGGGCTCTTCAGTTCAAAGGCGCTGGCCTGTTTCGGCTTCACAGGCCGGAACGTCCTGCTGAACGACATCGGCATGCCCCTGGAAACGGACCTGGAGGCGGGCACCGACCCGCGCCAGCCCGCCGCGACGCTGGGGGTCCTGGACGCTCGTTTCTACATGAGGAACATGCTGCTGCGGGATTCCGATGTTTTCGGAATGGCGCACGGCGTGGAGATCCGTGTACCGTTCCTGGATCGTGAACTGATCGATCTGGTCTTTGCGATGCCCGGCGCCTGGCGGCGTCCGGCAGGGGGCGTCAACAAGCCCCTGCTGGCGGAGGCGGGCGGCGTGCCCCGGCATGTGATCGAAAGGAAGAAAACGGGTTTTTCCCTTCCCCAGGGTCACTGGCTGAAGCATGAACTGGTTGATCGGAGGCGCCAGGCCCTGGACCGGTTGGCGGACTCGGGGCTTGTGGATCCGGAAGGCGTGAAGGCGGCCGAAGCTGAATTCGAGGCCCATCCTTCCGGTCCGGAATGGTCGAGGGTTTGGATGCTGATGGTGCTCTCGGATTGGGTGGAGCGCCTTCGCTTGCCGGAGGGAACTCAGGCATGATGTCAGCCGCGCATATCGTGCCCAGCCTCATGAACCGGGCCAGCGGTCCGGCCTACAGCGTGGTTCAACTCTGCCTTGCCCTTGCAAGGGCGTCATGCGAAACAACCCTGTATGCCCTGGATAGCCCTCCACCCGATTTTCCTTCAGAGTTGCGTATCCGCAGCTTCCCCCGCTGGCCATATCCCTATCGCCTGGGATTTTCGCCATCCATGCGAAAGGCTTTGAGGGAGGCCCGCGGGGCATATGATGTCGTGCATAATCACAGCTTGTGGATGATGCCTAACCTCTATGCGGCTCAGGCAGTGCAGAAGGGGAAAAGCCGCCTGATCATTTCGCCCCGGGGCACCTTGTCAGAATGGGCGATGAACCATTCCAAGTGGCTGAAGAAAGCCATGTGGGGGATGGGGCAGGGAAGGGTCCTGCACACGTGCGATGGGTTTCATGCCACGGCTGACAGCGAACGGGACGATATTCGTCGTCTGGGATTTACGCAGCCCGTGGCAGTTCTTCCGAATGGCATCGAAATACCGGAACGGATCTATCCCCGCTCAGGAACCGCAAGGACGCTCTTGTTTGTTGGCAGGATCCACCCCAAGAAAGGACTGCCGTTTTTAATCAAGGCCTGGTCCAGGCTGGAGCGGCAATACCCTGACTGGCGTCTGGCCCTGATAGGGCGGGATGAACTCGGACACGAACGGCAGCTTCAAAGACAGGCGGAGCAAGCGGGCTGCAGGCGCATTCGATTTCAAGGGCCTCTGTACGGCGAAGCGCTGGTCCGCGCGTATCAGGAAGCGGACCTTTATGTGCTGCCCACGCACTCAGAGAATTTCGGTATGACAGTGGCGGAATCGCTTGCCAATGGAACCCCCGTTATCACCACCAAGGGAGCCCCATGGGAAGGACTTGAAAAAAACGGCGGCGGCTGGTGGATCGACATAGGGGAGGAGCCCTTGACGGAAGCCTTGCGTCAAGCCATGAACATGAACCGAGAACAACTTGAGGAAAAGGGCGAAAAGGGAAGGGGCTGGATGAATCGAGACTATGCATGGACCAGCATTGCGGAAAAAATGATTTTATATTATAACTGGCTGAACGGAATGGGAAGCGTCCCTTCCTTTGTCTCCACCTGAGCATGAAGAAACATACCATTGTCATTTTCAGCAGATTCTTCACGCCGGCTTTTAAGGCGGGAGGGCCTTCACAGTCTTTAGGGGTTCTGTCAGAACGACTCAGGGACCAGTATCGGTTCAAAATTTGCTGCCTAGACCGGGATTCCAGAGATCAGAAGCCTTTCACAGCGGCTACGATTCAGAGTCATCTTGACATGGATGTTCGTCGATTTTCGCCGGGGGTCTCCGCTTGCTTGGGTGTAGCCCGCGTCTTGGCTCAGAAAGAGGCCGGTCTCTTATACCTGAATAGCTTTTTCGACCCCGTGTTTACCATCTGGCCGCTGATCCTTTCAAGGTGCCTGGTTGGCGGCAGCCATCCCGTTCTGCTTGCACCGAGGGGAGAACTTGCGGAAGGCGCTTTGCGTCAGAAGGCCATGAAAAAAAGGTTTTACCTCTGCCTGGTTCGGTTAACAGGTTTATACCGCTCCTGCAGTTGGCATGCATCAGGAGAGCAGGAAAAACGGGACATTCTTAACTGCTTCCCCGGGATCAAGCCGGATGCTATTTTTATGGCCAGTAACATGGTGAATAAACAGGTGCATACCCTACCACCGGGGAACCGGGCGGTTAAAGAGCAAGGCTGTCTAAAGGTTGTGTTTGCGGGCAGGATCACGCCCGTGAAGAACGTGCTAGAGGCCATTCGTCTTGTCGGCTCGGTGAAAGGAGTGTCCCTGACGCTTTTAGGCCCCGTCAGCGATGAGGCTTATTGGCGGCAGTGCCGGCAGGAGATTGAGCGATATCCCGAAACCGGCTTTGAGTATAGGGGTGCAATGCCGCACGAGGAATTGGGAGATAAATTGGCCGAATTCGATTTGCTTATTGTCCCCTCCCAATCGGAAAGCTTCGGGCATGTTATTGTAGAGGCTCTTCAAGCAGGTTGTCCCGTTTTGGTTAGTGATCGTACGCCGTGGGAGGGGCTTGAGGAAAAATATGCGGGCTGGGTTTGTCCGCTGGATGACACTGAATCATGGCGCCGCGTTCTTGACGGTGTGAAAAGCATGTCGGATGAAATGCATAAGGTCTGGCGCGAGGGAGCCCGGAAGTTGGGCAGTATAGTTGCTGAGGGAAACCTGGCGGAGGCAGAGACGCGCCATATGTTTGAGCGACTCTTGGATGTAGACGGTATCGGTGATGTTGAGAAACTCCCCATCACTGTTCTCATGATGACTTTGAATGCCGAAGAAATACTCCCCGAAGCTCTGGACTCCCTTCGTGGCCGGGTCCAAGACGTGATCATTGTCGATAGCCGCAGCGCCGACCGGACCATTGATATTGCGCTCCACTACGGAGCCAAGGTTGTCCAAAGGACCTTTACCAATTTTGGGGATCATTGGCGATGGATTACGGAACACGCCCCGATCCACACTCCCTGGACCTTTATTCTCGCATCCGATGAGCGCATGACAGAGTCGCTTTATAGGGACATCCGCGACGTCGTCCACAGTCAATCTTCACATGTGGCGTTTTCCATGAAATGGCGGCTCTGGTTCATGGGCCAGCCGTTGCACGTCATCAGCCGGACGGTGCGCCTGTTTCGAACCGGCCGCTTCAGGATCGGAGAAACGGTATGCAACGAGCAGTATCTGATCGACGGGACGACCGGCGCCCTGGGCGGCATCCTGGAGCACAAGGATTCGCCCAACCTGCTGGATTGGCAGAACAAGCAGAACATCTACTCGACCATGGAGGCGATCGCGATCGTGAACAAGAAGGGCGGCTATGCCGTGGAGCCCCGGCTGTTCGGATCCCGCCTCGAACGCCGCATGTTCCTGAAGAAATATTTTTTCCACATCCCCTTCCGCTACCCGCTCATCTTTCTCTATAACTGGGTATTAATGGGCGCCTGGCGCGACGGACGCGTCGGCCTGGCCTGGGCCCATCTGCGGGCCGAAGTCTACCGCATGCGGGAGTTCAAGGCTCTCGAGATGAGGCTCACCGGTCACGTGCCGAAAGTGCCGACTTTACCCTGCGGGCCGTTTGATCCGCGCATCATGCGCAGCGAACTCCAGAAGCGGCTTCTTCCGGAAACCGTAGCGGAATGGGAACGGAACGGCTATGCTTGACGATCTGCTGCGAACATTCTCCTCAGGCTATTTCGATACGCCGGAATGGTTGCGTGTCCTGGTCGGGTCCGCCTATCGAAGTCTCCCCTTGCCGTTGCGGCTCGGCCCCGTCTACCGGTGCTTTAAAAATGAACTGAAGGCCACCGAATACTGGACTCAGGACCGCCACCGGACCCGCCAGTGGGAGCGCGTCCGCGACACGCTCGACACGGCGTTCGACCGTGTTCCTTATTACCGCAACCGGTTCACCGGCAACGGCATCGAGTCGCGGGACATCGGGTCGTTCGAGGATTTCCAGCGGCTTCCCTTCCTGACCAAGCAGGACGTGAAGGAGCACCTGGAGGAGATGACCTCGAAAGCCGTTCCGCGCTGGAAATGGCTGGAGACGACCACCGGCGGCAGCACCCTGAACCCCATGCGGTTCTACCAGGTCCGGGGCCTGACCCGCAGCAAGGAGCGTGCGTTCATCCAGGACCAGTGGGGGAGGTTTGGCTACCGGCCGGGCGCCCGCGCCGTGCAGCTGAAGGGCCGAAACGTGGGCCAGCCGCAACGGCGTATTTTCTGGGAATACGAGCCCATCCAGAATTTCCTGGAAATGAACAGCCAGTACCTGAACGAGGAGCACCTGCCGGATTACGTGAACGCCATCGTCCGGTTCCGCCCGGAGTTCATGATCGGCTACGTCTCCTCCATCTTCCTCCTGGCCCGCTACCTGGAAGAACACCCGGAATGCCGATTCCCCCGGCTTCGGGCCCTTTTTCTCGCCTCCGAAAACGTCTACCCCTGGCAGCGGGCCCTGTTTGCCAGGGTTTTCGACTGCCCGATCTGCGCGCATTACGGCCACTCGGAGATGGTTCTCCTGGGCGCCGAATGCCCGTTCTCGGCCCGGTATCATTTCTATCCGCAGTACGGCTACCTGGAAGTGATCGGGGCCGACGGCCGACCCTGCACCCGGCCCGGGCAGGTGGGGGAACTGGTCGGCACCAGCTTCGACAACCCGCTCATGCCCTTCATCCGCTACCGCACCCAGGACTACGGCGTGATCGGGCCGCCCGACTGCTCCTGCGGCCGGCATTACCCCGTCATCGAGCGCATCGAGGGCCGGTTGCAGGAGTTCATCGTCACCCGCGACGGCCGGCTCATCTCCGTCTGCGTCATGGGCGCCGCCCACTTCGACGTGCTCGACAACGTGCACCAGACCCAGTATTATCAGGACACGCCCGGCAAGCTCCTCTTCCGGGTTGTACCTAAATCGGGATTTTCTCTGACTGACCTGAACCGGATCCAGGCCGTCGTGCAGGCCAAGACCGGCGGGGGGGTCGAGGTGGAAGTCCGGGTGGTCAAGGAAATCCCCCGCACCCAGTCGGGCAAGCACCGCATGATCGTCCAGAAGCTGGAAATCCCAACGTTCACCGATTCCCGTCAGGAACTATGAAAAATCTTCTCAACACTCTCCGTTACATCGTCCGGCACCCATTGAACCGCGCCCGGCCCCTTCGGGCCGTGGGCCGCTATTTGGCCTGGCAGATCGGCAGCCGCCTGCTCCCGGGGTCCGTGGCTGTTCCGTTTGTCGGTGGAACCCGCCTGCTGACCCGTCGGGGCATGACGGGAGCAACGGGAAACCTGTATGCGGGGCTGGCTGAGTTCGAGGAAATGGGGCTCGTGCTGCACGCGCTTCGGCCTGGCGACTGGTTCGTGGATGTCGGGGCTAACATTGGCGCGTATACAGTCCTGGCGGCCGGGGTCTGCGGTTCCTCGGCGGTGGCGATAGAGCCGATCCCGAAAACATTTGAAAGCCTACAGGACAATATTCGGATCAACCGGCTTGAAGAGCGGGTAATCGCCAGGAATATGGGCGCTGGTGCGACAAAGGGAAATTTAACTTTTTCGTCCGATCTCGACACGGTCAACCATGTGCTGGCTCCTGGTGAGGCGACTCCGGACAAAACGGTTCTTGTGCCAGTAGATACCTTGGATTCGCTGATCGCGGGCATTGAGCCGACAGTGATCAAAATAGATGTCGAGGGATTCGAAGCGGAAGTGGTCAAAGGCGCTTTTTCCGCTTTCCGCTCTCCCAAACTGCTGGCTGTCATCATGGAACTGAACGACTGCGCGACCCGCTACCACGCGGAAGGGGGGTCTGTTTACGACGAGGTGCTGGCCCTGGGGTTCACGACCTGCCAGTACGACCCCCTGACACGCGCTCTGGTCAGGATCGAGCCCGAAAAAGGGAAAGCCTGCAATGCTATATTCGTCAAAAACGAGGCCGCTTTGTCGGACCGGTTGAAGACGGCGCCCAGACGTTCGATTAACGGCGTGACTATCTGAATCTTACGGCTGTAATGTAATATTGCATTGAAAACTTACAGCGACACCAGCTATTAACCGGTAACGGGGAACGCGCATGAAACAAATCATCCAGGAGTTGAAAAGCGGGCGGACGGTCCTCGCGGAGGTCCCGGCTCCCTGCGCCCGCCCCGGGTGCGTGCTGGTCCGGACCTCCCGCTCCCTCGTTTCCCTGGGCACGGAGCGCATGCTCGTGGAATTCGGCCGGGCCGGCCTGATCGACAAGGCCCGGCAGCAACCGGAGAAGGTCCGCCAGGCGCTGGACAAGATCAAGACCGACGGGCTCCTGCCCACGCTTGACGCGGTTTTCCGGAAATTGAATCAGCCGCTTCCCCTGGGCTATTGCAACGCCGGCCGCGTGATCGCGGTCGGGGCGGGCGTCGACGGCTTCAGGGTCGGGGACCGCGTGGCATCGAACGGGCCCCATGCCGAAATCGTCTGCGTTCCGGTCAACCTGGCCGCCAGAATCCCGGACGGCGTGTCCGACGAGCAGGCCGCCTTCACCGTCATCGGCGCCGTCGGGCTCCAGGGCGTGCGGCTGATCGCCCCGACCTTCGGCGAGACCGTCGTCGTCGTCGGCCTCGGGCTGGTCGGCCTCGTGTCCGCCCAGCTGCTGGCGGCCCACGGCTGCCGCGTGATCGGGGTCGACCTGGACCCCGGCAAGCTGGACCTGGCGGCCCGCCACGGGGCCCTTCCCGTGGCTCCGGGCCAGGATCCGGTGCAGGCCGTGCTGGCAGCCACGGGCGGGCTGGGGTGCGACGCCGTCCTGGTGGCCGCCTCCAGCCCCTCCGACGAGATCATGCACCAGGCGGCGGCCATGGCGCGCAAGCGCGGCCGGATTGTCCTGGTGGGAGTGGTGGGGCTTAACTTGCGGCGGGCCGATTTCTACGAGAAGGAGCTCACCTTCCAGGTTTCCTGCTCGTACGGGCCGGGGCGGTACGACGAGGCCTACGAACAGAAGGGCCGGGATTATCCGCCTGGGTATGTCCGTTGGACCGAAAAAAGGAACTTCGAGGCGATTCTCCAGGCGCTGGCCGACCGGCGGCTGGACGTCGCGCCTCTGATCACCGAGCGGGTTCCCCTGGAGGGCTACGAAACCGTCTACGGCGACATGCGGAAGCGGGGATCCATCGCCTCGATATTGTCCTATCCGGAAACGGACGCTCCGCCCGAGCGGCTGGTGCGCCTGCGGCCCGCGGCGGGAGCCTCCACGGGCGTGGTGGGGCTCATCGGCGCAGGCCAGTTTGCCGACTCCACGCTGGTGCCGTGCCTGGCCAAGGCGGGGCTCCGGCTGAAAACCGTCGTCTCCGCCGGGGGCCTTTCGGCCGCGCTCCAGGGCCGCAAGGGCGGCTTCGAGTGCGCGGCCACGGAGGCGAAGGCGGTGTGGGAGGATCCGGCGATCGACCTGGTGGTCATCGCCACCCGCCACAACCTGCATGCCGGCCTGGTCTGCGAGGCCCTGGCGGCAGGCAAGCATGTGTTCGTGGAAAAGCCGCTGTGCCTGAACCGCGCGGAATTTGACCGGATCCGCGCGGCGGCGGAGGCCGCCTCGGCCAACGGACGGTATCTGCTGGTCGGGTTCAACAGGCGCTTTGCGCCCCTGTCCCTGAAGGCCAAGGCCCTGCTGGGCGGAGGGCCGATGAGCATCGTGGCGACCATGAACGCCGGGGCCATCCCCGCGGGGCACTGGGTGCACGATCCCGAAGTCGGCGGCGGCCGGATTATCGGGGAGGCCTGTCACCTGATCGACCTGTGCCGCGACTGGGCGGGCTCCCCCGTCACGGCCGTTTGCATGAACGCCCTGGGCCCCGACGCCCGGGAGAACACCGACAATGCCACGATTCTCCTGCGCATGGCCAACGGATCCCAGGCCGTGGTGAACTATTTCGCCAACGGCTCCAAGGCCTACCCCAAGGAGCGCATCGAAGCTTTTTCGAAGGAGCGGACACTGGTGGTCGAGAACTGGCGGAAGCTGGCCGGCTATGGTTTCAAGGGCTTTTCGGCCGCCTCGTCGGGGCTGGACAAGGGCCATGCCGAGCAGTTCCGGCGCGTGGCGCAGTGGCTTCGCGCCGGCGGCCTTCCGCCCCTGTCGCTGGAGGACGTTTTAAACAGCACCGACGCGTCGCTGGCGGCGGTGGAGTCGCTGAAGACGGGGCGTTGGGTGGAGGTCAGTGATCGGTAATCGGTAATCAGTGATCAGTTAAAAAAACCTGTAAAAATTGGAGGGTCCGGTGCCACCCGGACCGCACGCGCCATACGTGCGCCCGATGCGCCATACGTTCGCCTGACGCGCGCAGACGGCCCGGGTGGCACCGGGCCCTCCACCTTGTTATGGAAAGGCGTCTACTGGGGCAGTGGGGCGCGTACCCGTGACTCAATATTCTTTATTCCGGTCCCGTAATCCGATATAGTTATATGCGCTGGATCACCGATCACTGAGAACCGACTGGCACTTGAATGCAAAAACTGGCCTATTATCGTCGGATTGCCGCGGCCTACCTCGGAGGCGGGCGCAGCCAGCTGTCGTTCTGGCACGATGAGCCGGCCGTGAACGAGGCGGCCTTCGGCAGCGATCCCCGCCAGTATTTCATGCCGTTCCACGAAAAGGCGCTTTACGCCGGGCCGTTCGACGGCGAGGGCGTTCCGATGTTGAATTATCGCGGCTCCCTCGGCTTGCAGTACAATCCCATCGCCATCGCCCAGTACGGGCTGGCCCGCTGGAACCGGTGGTGCGAAGCGGGGGCGAAGGAGGACCTGGCCGCCGCGCTTCTCGCCGGGGAATGGCTCGTTTCCCATCTGGAGCTGAACGCCCTTGGCAAGCGGGTTTGGCTGCACCATTTCGATTGGGACTATTTCAAGCGCTTGCGCGCGCCCTGGTATTCCGGCCTTGCCCAGGGGCAGGGGATTTCCCTGCTGCTGCGCCTGGCCAAGGCCCCGGGCGCGAATGCCGCCCGGTACCGCGAGGCGGCCGAGGCGGCTTTTGAATCGCTGGTCGCCCCGGTGGCGCAGGGGGGCTGCCGCTTCGAGGACGAGGCGGGCCTGGCGTGGATCGAGGAATACATCACCGAGCCGCCCACCCATATCCTGAACGGATTCATGTGGGCGCTCTGGGGGGTCTACGACCTGATGCGGGCGGACGGCTTCGAGTCGGCGCTGTGCGACCAGGCCGCCCGGCTCTGGGAGCAGTCGCTGTTCACGCTGGAGAAAAGCCTGGACCGCTTTGACCTGGGGTACTGGTCCACATACGATCTGGCCCCGCTGGCCCTGCGCAATCCGGCCAGCCCCTTTTATCACAAGCTGCACGTGACCCAGTTGGAGGTCATGCACCGGCTTAGCGGCCGGCCGGTCTTCCTGCAAACCCGCGAGCGCTGGAGCCGGTACTCCAGTTCGGCGATTTGCCGGAAACGGGCCTTTGCGGCGAAATGTCTTTTCAAGGTGGTGCACTATTAGGATAGGACCTATAGGTCTGATAGGACCTATTAGTCTGATAGGACCTATTTCAAGAAACAGATGAAAATAGTCTACTTTTCCCATTATTATCCCCCCGAGGGAAATGCGCCCGCCACCCGTGTGTCGGCCCTGGCCCGCCGCTGGGTCAAGGCCGGCCATGCGGTGACCGTGGTCACCGGGGTCCCGAACGTGCCTGACGGCGTGGTTTACCCGGGTTACCGGAACCGGCTGCTCCCCCAAAGCGCGGTAGTGGACGGCGTCCGGGTGGTGCGCGTGTGGACGTATATCGCGCCGAACAAGGGCGCCGTGCGGCGGACTGCGAATTACGTCTCCTATATGCTCAGCGCGTTTGCCTGGGCCCTGTTCCGGCCCCGGCCCGATGTCATGATCGCCACCTCCCCCCAGTTCTTCTGCGGCTGGGTCGGCGTTCTGCTCCGCTGGTTCCGCCGGATTCCGTTCGTCCTGGAGATCCGGGACATCTGGCCCGAGTCGATCGGCGCCGTGGATGCCATCAGCAACAAGAGGGTGCTGCATTTCCTGGAATGGATGGAGCGGATCATGTACCGGACGGCGCAGCACGTTGTGACGGTGGGGGACGGGTATCGCCGCCGGCTGCTCGAGCGGGGCGTGCCGGCCGAAAAAATCGACATCGTGATGAACGGCGTGGATACGGACCTGCTGTCGGCCCGGCCGCCGGATCCCGCGCCGCTGCGGGCGAAATGGGGGCTGGAGGGCGCTTTCGTGTGCAGCTACATCGGCACCATCGGCATGGCCAGCGGGCTTGACGTCCTGCTGCGCGCGGGCAAGCGGCTCAAGGATGCCGGGCGGAAGGATATCGTGCTGCTGGCGGTGGGCGACGGGGCCGTGCGGGCGGAGCTGGAGGAACAGGCCCGGCGCGAGGGGCTGGACAACGTGCGGTTCACGGGTCGCCAGCCCAAGGAAAGCATGCCGGATTTCCTGGCCCTGACCGATGTATGCCTGGTGCACCTCCGCAAGACGGGATTATTCGAGACGGTGATGCCGTCCAAGATTTTCGAGGCCGCCGGCATGGCGAGGCCGATCCTGATCGGGGTCAACGGCGATGCGCGCAAGCTGGTGGAGGAGGCGGGTGCGGGCGTGGCGATCGAGCCCGAGGACGACGCCGCCCTGGCCGCGGCCCTGATCCGCCTGGCCGATCACCCCGAGGAGGGCCGCCTCATGGGCGAGCGGGGCAGGTCTTATGTACTGGCTCATTTC
>JBIIYJ010000433.1:0-3777 GCA_044346855.1 Kiritimatiellia bacterium | reverse complement strand
CGTCCCGGATGTCCAGGCTGATTTCGATGCCCACCGCAGGAAATCGTATGACCTGACTCATAACCCCAATCCACCCATTTCTGTGTCAATTTTGAGAAAAACAGAAGCCGCCCCGCCCGCCATCGGTACTGCTTAACGGGAATCTATGCCATTTCAATGCCAAAAGACAACTCCTCGTTTCGATATTGTAATAAGCAATAGTTGTGCTAAGGTGCCAGTTATTCCATGCTGACCCCAAAACAGCGCATGCTGAACGCCTACCGCGGCCTTCCAAACGACCGGCCCGCCGTGGCTCCGGAGTTCTGGTATTATTATCCTGCCAAACTTCTTGGCGTGGATATGTTCGAATTCCGGAAGATCCCGTTCCACCGCGCGCTCAAGACCACGTTCGAGCACTTTTCCTGCGAAGGCTGGGGCGTCACCTGGGCCAACGCCCCGGTCCCGGATGTCGCCACGGAGCAGACCGTCCTCACGCTGGACGACAGCCGCGAGGAAGTGCGCTGCCTCACCCGCACCCCGTTCGGCAACCTGGCCTCCTCCACCGTCTTCGAGCGCCACGACGCCGCCATCTGGAACAAGGAACTCCCGATCAAGGACCTGGAGCGCGACCTTCCCGCCTACGCCCACTCCCAGCTGGCCGGCAACCTGGAGGCGCTGGACCTCGCCCCCGCCGTCGCCGCCTGGAAGGAAGTCGGCGAGAGCTACCTGCTGGAATGCAACCTGGGCCCCACCTTCTTCGACTTCGTGGCCCCCGCCCGCGAAGGCGGCTTCGAGCAGGCCGTCTGCGACTTCATGGACAACGAGGCGCTGCTCGAACCGCTCCAGGAACGGTACATCGATTTCCTGGTGCGCAAGGCGCGCGCCCTGTGCGAGAAAACGCCCTTCGAGAGCTACTTCATGGGCTGCTGCTGGAGCTGCCTCTCCCTGCTCAGCCCCGCCTTCTGGCGAAAGTGGGACAAGCCCGCCCTCCAGGCCGCGGCCGATGAAATCCACCGCCACGGCCGCCTCCTGCACCACCACTTCCACGGGAAATGCCTGGACGTCGTCGCCGACCTGGGCGAAATCGGGATCGACTGCGTCTGCGTCTTCGAACGCCCCCCGGGCGGGGACGTGGCCGGCCTCGCCGGCCTCCGCGAGGTGGCCCGCCGCCTCGACGGGCGCACCACGATGAACGGCAACGTCCAGACGGTGGACACCCTGATCCGCGGCACGCCGGAAGACGCGCGGCGCGAGGTGGGCGAAATCCTGGAAGCGTTCGCGGGCAACCCGCGCGTCATCGTCGGGACCGGCGACCAGGTGGGCCGCGAAACCCCGGAAGACAATCTCCGCGCCATGATCGGCGCGGCCCAACAAGGAAACACCCCATGAACCTGTTGATCATCGGCGGAAGCGGCCACGTGAGCGGCGCGCTGGCAAACGCGGCGGTGGCCGCCGGCCATACCGTCTGGACCGTCACCCGCGGCCGCCGCCCCCTGCCCGCCGGCGTCTCGGGACTCGTCGCCGACCGCCAGGAGCCCGGTTCGCTGGAAAAGGCGATCGCCGCCGCGGGCCGCACCTGGGATATGGTCGTCGACTGCATCGCCTTCGACGCCCCGGCCCTCCAGCAGGACCTGGCGCTTTTCCGCAACCGCGCAGCCCACCTGGCCTTCATCTCCACCGACTTCGTCTACGACCCCGCCCGCCGCCGTTTCCCGCAGCCGGAGGAGCCGGCCTGCTACGTGGAATCGGAGTCCGGCGCCTCCCCCTACGGCTTCAAGAAACGCCGGGCGGAAAAGGTGCTGCTGGAGTCCGATACCGGCTCGCTCGCCTGGACGGTTCTCCGCCCCTGCCACATCTACGGCCCCACCTCGGAGCTCGGCTGCCTGCCGCTCCACGGGCGCGACAAGCAGCTGATCGCCAAGCTGCGGGCCGGAGAGCCCCTGAAACTGGCGGGCGGCGGCCATTTCCTCCAGCAGCCCATCCTGGCCGCCGATCTCGCCCAGGCGGTCCTCAGCGTGTTCGGTAACCCGAAAACCCGCGGCCGCCTCTTCAACGCCGCCGGCCCCGATATCGTCGAGTCGCGCGCCTACTACCAGATCATCGCCAACGTCCTGGGCGTGGAGCTGAAGGTGGAGGAAGTCGCCGTGGCCGGCCTGCTCCGGGAACACCCCGACATGGCCCCGTTCCTGTGCCACCGGATCTATGACCGCGCGGCCATGCGGGACGCGGGCCTGACGCTCCCCGCCACCCCCCTCGTGGACGGGCTTCGCCAGCATGTGGAAGGGTTGCTGGGAAGAATAGCGAATAGCTAATAGCGGATCGGTGTCCCGTTCGTCTTTACCGTAATCTTTACCGTAATCTCTCTGCCTCGCGACAGGACTGTTCGCCGTGCAAGTGAAAGCCGATGAGTGGGATGGATGAGCGGGAGAGATGAGCGTCCATTGCGAAGCCCCCCCCTCATCCCTCCCCCTCATCGGTTCTGTACTCGCCGACATGGCGCCTGATGCAGCGACGCGTCAAACTACAAAACCGGCCCGAAAATAATTATTTGCAACTACTTGCGGTCCAAAAACATACGACTCAATCCAGCCGGCTGGACTGAGTGATCGCACTCGATCACGACTACGACAATAATTCCGCTATCAGCTATTCTGCTGTGGCTCCTTACTTTTCAGGCGCGTTCCTTTTCGGCGCAATTCTCGATGTGAATACGCAGCCGCAAATGGAAAGGACGATCAACCCAATTCCAGCAGCAGCCATTGCATTCGTCTCGTTACCCATCGCATGCCAAAGATATTTGGCATCTTCGCACGCGGCTTTGTATTCATCGAGGGTCGGAGTGAAGTGCTCGGAAGTTTGGCCTACGGCGTTTAGTCGGACTTCCGTGCGCGTCGCGTGATGGACGTTTCCTAAAAGAAACATGACAGAGGTCAACGCGACACCGCCCCCGAGGATACCAACCATGATCCACATAGCAGTCATTATTTTAAATTGCCGAAACATAGCGTTCCTTTACTTCCAGAATTCATAATGTCTTAACGGGGCTGCGTCAAGCTTCATGTGTTTCTGTTTTGGACACCTACCCTGCACAGGGAATAGCGCATTGCGAATAGCGGAAAAATGAGTGGCCTTTCTCGCCAGGCCCCTCTCATCCCTCCCACTCATCGGTTCTGTACTCGCAGGCATGGTGCCTGATGCAGGCGGTGCTTGCGCCGCCTCGTCCTCAGCGAAGCGAGCGTAGGCGACGCGTCAAACAACAAAACCGGCCCGAAAATAATTATTTGCAACTAATTGCGGTCCAACGACATACGACTCAATCCAGCCGGCTGGACTGGGGCTGAGTGATCCGTGATCAGTGGTCAGTAATCAGTGACCCTGGTCGATCGTCTTTACCGTAATCTTTACCGTAATCTCTCTGTCGCGCGACAGGACTGTTCGCCGTCCAAGTGAAAGCCGATGAGTGGGAGAGATGAGTGGGAAAGATGAGCGGCCTTTCGCGCGCGGCCCCTCTCATCGTTTCCCCTCATCCCTCCCCCTCATCGGTTCTGTACTCGCAGGCATGGCGCCTGATGCCGCAACAGTCTTGCGCCGCCCGCGCGCATATGCAGCGCGGGCTCCGGCGAGCGGAGCCCCTACATCATCCGCATGCAGGAGTTTTGCGATGGCATATTGGCCTGGTCGTTCGTCTTTGCCGTAATCTTTACCGTAATCTCTCTGTCGCGCGCCTGCCCCGGCGTAGGGCCTATGAAAGCCGATGAGTGGGATGGATGAGTGGAAGGGATGAGTGGCCATTGCGAA
>JBIIYJ010000432.1:0-3797 GCA_044346855.1 Kiritimatiellia bacterium | reverse complement strand
GGCCCGGACGCGCTGCGCCTGGCGGCCCGGGCGGCCCTGGCGACGCGGGTCGAGCTGAAGGACGAGAATGCCGACGGCCTGGATGCGATCCTGGACGGGTTGCAGGACGACTTAAAAAAAAAGACCAGCTGACACCGCCCGCAGCCGATGACGGCTTCGAATTTGCCGGCTCCTTCGAGGGCGTGATCGTCCCGGGGGGCGGGGGCGGCATGGAGGCGCTGGCCAAGCGCTATGGCCTTCAAACCGCGAAGATCGACGGCTGGACCCTCGCGGAGAAGGTTTCCGAAGTGGGGATGGAGCTGGCTGATCCCGCGCTCAAGGCGGAGGCGGTTCGGCTGGCGGCGCGCGCGGTGATCCGCCGGGCCAGCCGGCTGGTGGGGCCGATGCGCATCTCGAAGCGCCGGCGTTATTCGATCATGCGCGATCCGGCCTGTGGCGAACTGGCCGTGGAACGGACGCTTGAAAATGTGGCCGGCAAGCAGAACCCCGAACCCTCCGACTGGATCGTTTCCAACCGGGAAGAGCATGAGCGGGCCGTCTGCCTGATGATGGACGCCTCGCTGTCGATGTCGGGCCGCAACCTGGCCCTGGCGGCCCTGGCCGCGGCCGTGCTGGCCCTGAAGATTCCAGAAGGCGATCTGGCCGTGGTGGCGTTTGACAGCATGGCCCGCGTGGTGACCCGGCTGGGGCAGGCCCGGCGGGCGCACGACGTGGTGGAGGGCATCCTCCGGCTTCCGGCGCGCGGCTACACCAACCTCGAGGACGCGCTGGAGACGGGCAGCCGCGAACTGGGCCGCTGCACCCACGCCCGTCGCACGGGATTGCTGATCACGGACGGCATTTACACGGTGGGAGGCGACCCCTCGGCCTGGGCCTCCCGTTTTTCGCGCTTGCATGTGCTGATGACTCAGGATTACAAGGTAAATGACGATCTGTGCCAGAAGCTGGCGCGGCTGGGGCGGGGTGAACTGCTGCGCGTCGAGCGGCTGGAGGACATGCCGGCCAGGATGCTGGAACTGGCCAACCGGCTTTGAACCAAGGAGTATTCGGGTATGATGACGCCACGGGAAGTAGTGCTGGCCAATGTGACCCATGCCGGGCCCGACCGGCCCGCTTTCAATTTCGACGGGGGAAGGCGGAATGACTTGTGCGGCGGGGGCATTTCGGCTTCCAAGAAGGAAGAGACCCGGAGTTGGACGGAGAAGGGCTTCGAGTATTACACGGATGCCTGGGGAAACGTCTGGTACCGCGTGGAGGGCCGGTCGAAGGGCGGCGAGATTTTCGAGCCGGCGCTCAAGGACTGGAAGTCGCTGGACACGCTGACGGTGCCGGACCTGGACGATCCGGCCCGTTACGTGGACATGGCGAAGGCCTTCCGCGAGAACGCGGGCGACCGGTTCAAGATGGCCTACATGCCGGTCTGGGTGTTTGCCACGAGCCGGTACCTGCGCAAGATGGAAATCTATTTCATGGACCTGATCGAGTACCGCGAGGAGATCGATCGGCTTCACGATATCGTGGTGGGGCTGGCGGAGCGGGTGATCCACCGGATGGCCGACGCCGGGGCCGACGGCTTCATGTATTGCGAGGACCTGGGCATCCAGGACCGGACCCTCATCTCGCCGGCCATGTGGCGGGACGTGTTCCGGCCCCACTACAAGCGGCTCACCGGGGCCGCCCACTCGCGCGGGCTCAAGGTGTTCATGCACTCGTGCGGCTATAACTGGGCGCTGATCGACGATCTGGTGGAAGCGGGCGTGGATTGTTTCCAGTTCGACCAGCCCTCGGCGTACGATATGCCCGCGCTGGCGAAGAAGCTTCGCGAAAAGAAGGTCGGGCTCTGGGCTCCGGTGGATATCCAGAAGGTGCTTCCCACGGGGGACCGCACCTTCATCGAAGCGGAATCCCGGCGCCTGGTCGAGACGTTCCGGGGCGGCCTGATGCTGAAGAATTACGGGGATTTGAACGGGATCGGCGTGCAGCCGGAGTGGGATCAGTGGGCCTATGAGGCGCTGGTGAAGGCGGCGGGCCTGTGAAGCGGAGAGGCCGCTGCAACCACCGGCCTGGCAAAGGACGGCTTGGCGGTCGGCGCTAGGGTCCGCCCCCCCTACTTCGCGGATACGCTTCGAAGGGCAGGCCGGCGGCCCCGAGCGCCTCTCGGCCCCGCTTCCCTCGCGGGGCTTCGCCCGCCGCCGTCCCTTGCCAAGCCGGGCGGCCTCTACGCTTCCCAGTCCCGCCGCCCTCTCCGCTGTGGTTTAGTGTTGAGCAAAGGCCGAGCCACGATTTGCGAATGGCGTGGCACGGGTCTCCTGACCCGTGACCTCCGCTCGGACAGGAAAAGACGCTCGCTTTTTCCGTCGGGCTGGGAGAGCATGCGTGGAGTCGGCGGTCCTCCGCCGTGATCGACTGAATGGCGCGGCAGCACGCCTGAAAGCGGGTGAGGCGATGATCTTGTCTGAGCGATATCGGGAACAGTGGGAACGGTTCCGGGATCTGTTCGGCTGGGGCCCGGGCGAACAATATTGGGGACTTCCGCCCTGGTCGCCCGACCTGGCCGCTTCACTGGAGCGGTTCCTGGCAGGAAAGCCCGCCGGTTCTTCCTGGCAGGAGCACAGCCTGTTGCGCATGGCCGCTTCAGGCTGGCGGGCGACCCGGGATCCGCGTTATAGCGGCATTCTTCGTTCCCGTTTTGTCGCCGAAATCCTGGACGCCGAAACCGCCAATTTCGCCAAGCCTTCCCTGACCCAGGGCGTCCTGCTGCAGACGTGGCTGAGCGTGCTGGGCTGGGTTATGGATGCCGAAGACTTCCCGGTGCCGTACGCGGACCGGCTGCTGACCGGCGTGGCGCGACTGGCCGACCGCCTGGCGGGGCGGATCTGTCCCGCCAGCATGAATTGGCGTGTCGCCGACGCCGCCAACCTGCTCAAGGCCGGCCTTCTGCTCGACGCCCTGCCGCAATCCGCCGCCTGGCGCACCCTGGCGGTGCGCATCCTGAACGACGCGGTTAACCGCCAAATCAACGCCGACGGCAGTCATCGCGAGCGCAATCCCCATTACCATGTCTGGATGACCCAGGAATTGACCGTGCTGTGGCGGATGGCCCGGGCCCTGCCGCAACTCGACTTGCGGATCCCGCCCGAACGCGTGGCGGCCATGTGGGATTACGCCCTGTTCTGCAATCGGCCCAACGGGACCGAAAACGGCCTTCACGATTCACGGGGGTGGTTTGAGGGCGGCCGTCCCGACCGGGAGCGGGCGGATCGGGCCGCCTTCCTGAAAGAGGCCGGCCTGCCGACCGCCTTGCCCCCGCCCAACGGCTGGTTCCCGGCCGCAGGCCAGGCGCTGCTGCGCGATTCGTGGGACGCGGATGCGGTCTATGTGACGTTCGATGCATCCCGCTGGGGGGAGGGGCACTGCCATTATTCAAGGAATGCGCTTCAGGTTCACGCCTATGGCCGGACTTTGCTGGCGGACCCGGGCGTGTTCGAATACGCGGATTCCCCCCTGGGGAATTACGGGCGCTCGACCCGGGCGCACAGCACGCTGAATCTGAACGGCTGGAACCAGGCGCAGACCAATCCCGGGTTTACGGCCTACCGGCATGCTGAGGGGTACGATCTGGTATGGTCGGATTACGAAGGGACGTTCCACCCAGGCCCCTCCAGCATGGTGAATGGCGGCGAGCTCGGGCGGGGCATCTGGGTCAGCCATCATCGCTGCCTGCTCTGGATCCATGGAAAGGCCATCGTGGTGATCGACAGTTTCGTCCGCGTCCCGGACCGCGGCGAGACTCCGGA
>JBIIYJ010000431.1:0-3830 GCA_044346855.1 Kiritimatiellia bacterium | reverse complement strand
AGGCGGGAGTGGTGACGGGCGTGGCGCGGAGGAAGTCGCCGATGGCGGCGTAGGAGGCGCGGCCGTAGAAGTCGTCCGCGTTGATCGCGGCGAAGTTCCCGTCCACGGCGTCCCGGGCGGCGAGGATGGCGTGGCCGGTGCCCCAGGGCTTGACGCGGTCCGCGGGGAGGCGGAAGCCGGCGGGGAGGTCGTCGAGGCGCTGGAAGGCGTAGTCGACGGCGATCTGGGACTCGATGCGGCGGCCGATGGCCTCCCGGAAGTCCTTTTCGATGTCGCGGCGGATGACGAAGACGACCTTGTCGAACCCGGCGCGGCGCGCGTCGAAGATGGAATAATCGACCACGATTTCGCCGGCGGGGCCGACGGGGTCGATCTGCTTGAGACCGCCGTACCGGCTTCCGATGCCGGCGGCCAGGATGACGAGGCTGAGGCTCATGACAGACTCCGGGGTTGAGCGTGGTATTGTGGTTCCGCCGGCAGGGGCGGTCAATGCTAAATCGGCGGAAATCAAAAGGCTTGCGCCGGCGGGGGGAAGCGGTATAGTGTAAAAACTCTCCTGAGGGGAATTAATGTCCGATTCTGATTTGAAGGCGCCCGACGAGGACAGCGGCGAATTGATGTACGTGCGCTGTTCCCTGTGCGGGGAGTGGATGGACGTCAAGCCCGGACGTCTCAACTGGGTTTCGCATGGATTATGCGCCATCTGCCATGATCAGGAGATGGCGCGCATCCGCATTTTCCTCGACGATCGCCGCAAGAAGCGCGGCGAGGGGCCCGTCGTCCCTTAGCCCTAAGGGGCCGTGACGCGGGTGCCGGGGGGCGGGTTCTTTTCGCCCTCGGTCACATCGCAGACGGACAGCTTGGCGTCGACCTTGCTCACCTTCAGCTTGCCGATCGTGACGCCGTCCTCCTTGCCGAGGATGGCGCCGGTATCGGGATCGGTCAGCACGTCGCCTTCCGTGGCCATGACCAGTTCCTGGCCGAGTTCCATGCCGAATTCGGCGCCGCGGTTGATGTAGACCTTGCCGTTCGAGGCTTTCATGACGCTGCCTTCGAAGGGGAAGCTCTCCATTTTCTTGGCGATGAACTCCGAGGCCTTCACGATGCAGTCCTGGGCGGCCTGGCCGAGGGGGGTCTTCTTGAAGCCGCCCATGTCGGTATTCAGCCCGCCCACGGAGAGCCCCACGTTCAGGCTGGTGCCGCCGGCCTTGCCCACGATGCGTTCCTTGGCCACGATTTCGCTGGTGGTGGTATCGATGAGCTTGACGATGACGGTGATCTGGGCCTCGTTCTTCCCGCCGCCGAGGCGGATGCCCTTGAAGGAGATGCCGCCGTCGCCGCCGGACTGGTTCTCGGAGACTTCGGTGACGGCGCCGGAGGCGATGTAGCGCGCGGAGCGGATGGCGCCGGTCTGGGCGACCTTCGACTTGGCGGCGCGGCCGCTGGCGGCCAGGTCCTGCTCGCCCAGCACCGCGCCGAGCTTCTCGCGCTCCACGATCACGAAGCGGCCCGAGTCGAAGAGCGCCGATTCCAGCATGACCGTGAGATTGTGCCCGAGTTCCCAGGCGCCGTGCCAGCCGGCCTCGTTCTCGAATTCCTTGCAGCCGATGGCCTGCTTGATGCCCTTGTATTCGCCCAGGTTCATCTTGGCGTTGCCGGATTCCGTGGAGGTGGTGGCCTTGCCCCAGAGGGCGAAGGCGGGCGAGGCGGCGATCAGGGCAAGGGCGGCGGTCAGACAGAGCGTACGGGCGCGATTCATGGGAACGTCTCCTGCGTATGAGGATTCTCAAACTCCGCCCCTAGTGTAGAAAGAAGGGCCGTTTCAGTGCAACAGTAAAAAAAAGCGATCCGGGTCAATCGGGGGCCGGATGATTTTTTACATTTTTTCAACGGAGCCGCCCATTTGAAAAATCGTTTTTTTCGGCGTGAATAACGGCAAATGGAACCCCGCCGCCCGGGGATTCCGGTTTCGCCCTTGACGAAACCCCTCCAAGTGCGGATGATGACCCCTTGTTGGCGGTTCTTTCCTAGGTCGTCCCGGAGGGGGAAAAGGGTCGATTTCAGGGTTTCCGCAAAATCAACGGGGAGAAAAAGTCAGGCGAGGTCTGGTTTTTTTTACTACATTAGGGGGTTGACGCTAACTTAACCCACAAGATATAGTGTTAAGTTGCGTGTGGGCAAAAAGCCTTGCGAGTGGGCAGGGGCAAGGCTGAGATTTTTTGAAATTCACGGGCGAGGAGGAGTTTTTCATGTCAGGGGAACAGGCTATATTCGATGGTTTCAGGAAGCGGGACGGCCATGTGGTGGCCTTCCAGAGGACGAAAATTGAGACGGCCATCCAGCGGGCGGCGGAAGAGGTGTCGCGCAAGGGCGACACGGCGTTCGATCACACCCTGCCGGTGAGGATCACGGACGAGGTGTTGCGCCAGCTGGACATGCCCCAGAGCGAGTATTACGTCTATCCGGACGACAAGGCCAAGCGGATTCCCCAGATTGAAGACGTGCAGGACCTCGTGGAGATCGTGATGTCCGAGGCCGGGCAGACGGCCGTGGTGGCGGCCTACAAGCGCTACCGCAAGCAGCGCGAGATGGCGCGCCAGCGCATCCGCGTGCGCGATCCGCATGCCTCCAAGGAAAAGTCGAACGTCGACGTGACCGACGCCAGCCTGCTGCTGGTCGAGTCGACCTCCCGCAACGAGACGCTGCCGTGGGACCGCGTCCGCATCGTCAAGCAGCTGGTCGACAAGACGGACCTGTCGCTGGACATCGCCGAGAGCATCGCCAAGGCGGTGGAGAACCGCATCATCTCGAGCCAGATCAAGACCATCAACACGGCCCTGATCCGCGCCATGGTGAACAACGAGCTGGAGGACCGCAACTACCACGCCCAGCTGCGCGACCTGTCGCTCTACGCCATTCCGAAGGACCTGGTCGAGAAGCTGATGTTCACGAAGTCGAACGAGAACAGCAACATCGTGAACAACAACCCCGAGGCGGTGAACCTCGGCATCGCGGAGCTCGTGCTCAAGCAGTGGGCGCTGGACACCATCTTCACGCAGGACGTGAAGCGCGCGCACGACACGGGGGCGATCCACCTGCACGACCTGGGCTACCCCCACCGCGTCTACTGCTCCTCCCATTCCGTCGAGTACGTCAAGAAGTACGGCCTGCGCGGCCTGGCGAACCTGAACACGGAGTCCAAGCCCGCGCGCAGCGCCTCGGTGCTGACGGGCCACATCAACACCTTCCTGGCCTCCATGCAGGCCAACTACGCCGGCGCCCTGGGCCTCGCCTACATCAACATCATGTACGGGCCCTACCTGGAGAACCTGACCGACCGCGAGTACAAGCAGATCGCCCAGGAGCTGATCTTCAACGGCTCGCAGAACGCCTTCTCCCGCGGCGGGCAGACGCTCTTCCTCGACTTCAACATCCACACCGGCGTGCCGCGCTACATGAAGACCGTGCCCGCCATCGGCCCCGGCGGCCACTACATGCTGCGCCGGGCCGGCGGCAAGAAGGTCGAGCTCGAAGAGGTTCTGCGCGAGGACAAGGACGCCTCGGGCAACCGGCTGATGGACCTGTTCGTGCGCGAGGCCGACGGCTCCCGCCGCCTCGTGCTGCGCGAACTGGCCAATGGCGAAAAGGGCGGCCTCTACTACGACGAGACGGTCGAGAAGGACCTGGCCGCGCACAACGAATCCATCGTCGTCTACGGCGACTACGAGAAGGAAACCCGCCGCTTCGCCGAGGCGCTCCTGGAAGTCTGGGGCGAGGGCGACCGCCACGGCCGCGTGTTCGAGTTCCCGAAATGTGATTTCCACGTCAGC
>JBIIYJ010000142.1:0-12929 GCA_044346855.1 Kiritimatiellia bacterium | reverse complement strand
CGCGGCTGAGTTCAGAAGGATTAAGATTACGATTAGGATTCAGTCGCCACTCGCGAGTATTACATGCGAATGAACTCTTCTCACCCACAGCGCAGGGCCGGGGCGGGACGGGAAGCGTAGAGGCCGCGGCCTCTCCGCTTCCCCGTCCCGTCCCCGGCCCGAAGCCACTTGACCCTCCTTCTCCCGCCCCTTATAGTGGCGCCTACCATGAACCTGCCCCACCCTCTCATCCTCGCCTCCGCCTCCCGCGGCCGCGCCGAGCTGCTGCTCGCGGCGGGCTACGACTTCATCCAGGATCCGACGGGCATTCCCGAGCCGGCCCCCGCGCCGGGCGAGGATCCGGCGGCCCACGCCCGCCGGCTCGCGCGGCTCAAGGCCGAGGCCGCCGTCCGCCGTCACCCCGGCGCCCTCGTGCTGGCGGCCGACACCATCGCCTTCTGCGGCGACCGCATCCTGGGCAAGCCGCGGGACGAGGAGGACGCCGTCGCCATGCTGGCCTATCTCGCCGGCCGCCCCCACACGCTCGTCTCCGCACTCTGCGTGGCCTTCATGCCGCCCGGCGGGGCGCCCCGCTTCGAGGCGGGCGAGGACCGGGCCGAGGTGACCCTGCGGCCCTGGAGCCACGCCCGCCTCCGCCGCCACGTCGAACGGGTGAAGCCGCTGTTCTGCGCGGGCGCCTACGCCCTCCAGGAGGGCGGCCTGTCAATCGTCGAAAAACTCGAGGGCGACCCCTCCACCGTGGTGGGCTTGCCGCTGGACCTGCTGGACCGCCTGCTGGCCAGGATGAAAGGACCATCATGACGACTCCGCACGACATCGGCATTCCCGTCCAGGGCGTCATCGCCACCGCCCCCTTCGCCGGGGAGGACGGCGCCGGCCGGCCCTGCCTCTACACCGTGATGGGCCAGGAATCCGGCGCCGGCCTCTTCCTGCTCCAGGTCAACCCCGAGACGGGCGCCTGCGAGCGCTTCAGCGCGCCCGCGGGCTTCACCGGCGCACGGCCATCGCTGTGGAGCAGCCGCTGGAAAAAGGTCTTCATGGCGGCCTCCAAGCCCGAGCGCCCCGGCGCGAGCGGCTGCGGCAGCCTGCTCGCCTTCGATCCCGTCACCAAAACGGTGGCCGACCTCGGGTCCCTCCACCCCACGGAAAACGTCTTCCCGTGCAGCCTGGCCGAGGCGCCGGACGGCAGCCTCTACATCGGGAGCTACGGCCGCTGCCACCTCGCCCGCTACCGGCCCGGCGCGGGGTCGCTCGAGCAGCTTGGCCGCCTGGACGAAACGGACCAGTACCTGTACGCCCAGTGCGGGGACGACGGCGCCGTGGCCTGCCTGGTCAAGATGGCCCGGCCGCACGTCGAGCTGGTTGACCCTGTTTCGGGAACACACCGGACGGTCGGCCCCGTGGCGGACACCCAGTCGGGAACCGGCCGCGTCGACCTGTACAAGGGGGCCGACGGGTTCCTGTACGTGGACAGCCACGAGGGCGTGCTCCGGCTGCAGGGCGGCGCGGCCGTCCCGGTAGCGGAGCGGCCCGCCCGCGCGGCGGCCGCGCCGCTGCCCGACGGCTCCACCTTCCGGTGGATCGACGGCAACCAGCACTACCTGAACCTGTACCGGACGATCGAGGTGACCGGCCCCGGCGGGAAGCGCCGCGCCCTGCGCCTTGAGTTCGAGGCCGGCGGCAGCGGGGTCTATGTCGTCCGCCCCGGCCGGGACGGAAAGCTCTACGGCTCCAGCGCCCTGCCGCTCCATTTCTTCAGCTACGACATCGCGGGGAACACGCTGACCGACCACGGCAGCAACTCGGTCTGCTCCGGCCAGACCTATTCCATGGACTGGCTGGACGGGAAGCTCTATTCCTGCGCCTACACCCACGGCGTCCTGAGCGTCTACGACCCCTCCCGCCCCTACACCTTCGGGCGCCTGGAGGGGTCGCCGCCGGGCCTGCGGCCCCTGCCGCGCCAGCTCGATCCCCTGCGCTGGCTGGGCTGGCCCGTCGCGCTCGGCCACCCGTCGCTGTCCAATCCCTGCGTCCTGGGCCGGATGGACGGGGTGGCGTTCCGGCCGCGCGACATGGTGGCGGGGCCCGGCGGCAAGGTCTGGGTGGCCTCCGTGCCCGACTACGGCATGTGGGGCGGCACGCTGTCGTGGTACGATCCGCGGACCGACACGTTCGGCGGCGCCCACCGCGACCTGCTGCCGGCGTGCAGCCCCTACTCCCTCACCTACGTGCCCGAGGCGAAATCCCTCGTGGTCGGCTTCTGCATCCACGGGGGCAGCGGAACCCGGCCCAAGGCGGAGCGGGCGGGGCTGGTGTTCTGGAATCCGGAGCAGGACCAGGAGCGGGAGCGGACCGACCTCGGGCTGGAAATCATCGGCGTCATGGACCTGGAATACGCGGGCCAGGGGCTGGCCTACGCCGTGGTGCACGTGGCCCCGGAAAACGCGCTGGACGCCAAGCTCGTGCTGTTCGACACCCTGCGCCATCGGATCGTCAGCCAGGCCGACCTGTCCGCCGAGGCCGGCTGGCCCCTGGAGGTCAGCTTCCAGCGGGACGCGCACTACCTCTACGGGGCCACCCGGTCCGGGATCTACAGGGTCAAATTGGGAACATGCAAGATCGAGCTGCTGTGGCGCGCGGAGTCGGAAGGCCCGGAGGCGGGCGGCGCCCTCGCCGCCGGCCGCTATTTCTTCGGCACCGGCCCCCGCCTGCGGGCGCTGGACGTGCCGGGTCACCTGCCTGGCACATGAGGGCTCGCGGGGCTTGCCATGAAAGCCATACGGAGGGCGGAGTTCCACGACGCCTCATGCGAATGCCTGGCGCAAACCTGGCACATGAGGGCTCGCGGAGCTCGCCCCTCCGGACGAACGTCGCTCGACTGTCATACGGAGGGCGGAGTTCCACGACGCCTCATGCGAATGCCTGGCGCAAACCTGGCACATGAGGGCTCGCGGAGCTCGCCCCTCCGGACGACTGTCGCTCGATTGTCATACGGAGGGCGGAGCTCTGCGACGCCTCATGCAAATGCCTGGCGCAAAACGCCTATCGCACGCCGCGCCCGCGGACCTCGACAACCCCGTAGACTTCGAATTCGGGAACGACAAAGGACACCCCGGCGGGCCCTCTTTCGAACGGCAGGTCACGCGGCTTCGCCGTCTCGGGCTGGAACAGCCGCACCGTCTTCACGCGGGCCCCGGCGGGCAGCACCAGGCGGCAGACGACGTTGGTCGCGGGAACCGGGCATTCCGCCCGGGGCTTCTTCGGCAGGCCCGCCGCCTTTTCCTCGTCGCGGTTGTAATTCACCAGGTGCAGGACAAGCCGGCCGTCCCCCTTCCACAGCATGGCCTTCACCGTCCAGGGCGCCTCGACCGAGCATCCCGACAGCGCCTTCAGATTCCCGGCCAGGTCGGCCGCGGAATTGGTATCCACGCGAAGGACGGCCCCGCCCCGGCGGGCATACGCATTCAGATGGTCCTGCAAGTCCGCCGGCAGGACAGCAGGCCCCGGCACCAGCACCGCCTTGTAACGGGCGAGACGGTTCGAATCGGCAAGGCCGTCGGTCAGCACGTCCATTACGATCTGGCGCTCGCTCAGCAGCCTGCCCGCGTCCCGGAACGCCGCGGCCGCCTCGCGGTTGCCCCCCTGCACGTCCGCCCGCGGCCATAGCAGGGCGACGTCGGCGGCGGACTCCAGCTCCTCGAACAGGAACGGGAACCGGCGCGGGAAGGTCAGGTATTGAGCCAGCGCCCTGTAGCCCTCCGGATCCGCGATGTCCATGTACAAGCCCATGCCGCTCCCGCCGGTGGCCAGGGCCTCGGCCACGCAGTTGCGCAGGCGGACGGGCTCGTACTTGCCCAGCATGAAGGGCTTGCCGCGCGCGAACTCGCGCAGGTACAGGCAATCCAGCCAGCCGTCGCCCAGCTTGCCCTCCGCCAGCTTGGTCGGCCCGTATCCGCCGCTGTACCAGAAATAGTTCTCGCCGCGCCCCCAGAGGTCCAGGGGCAGGTAGGCGCGCTCCTCCGACACCGACACATCGCCGAGGTGATTCCAGGTCGCCACGATCAGGTCCTTCTTCAGCGTGCGGCCGTAGCGGATGAAGATCTCGTCAAAGGCGGCCTTGAACGCCACGGCGGCCCAGCGCTGGGCCGCGCGGTCAAGGGGGGCGGCGTTGGATTCGCAGTAGCCCGGGATGGCCCCGGCGATGGCGGGAAACACATGGTCCGCCAGGTTGGTGATGCCGAATTGCGCGCTCAACTCGTCCGGTTTATACCGGCCTTCCAGCCACTGTTTGAAGCCGGCCTGGCAATGGGGGCAGGCGCACTTCCAGCGGTAGTTGTAGTTCACCATCACGCCGTCGAGCCCGCCGTCCACCACGGCCAGCCTGAGCATGCGCTTGAGCAGTTCGCGAGCGAAGGGGCTGTTCCAGCAGAGGCCGACGTAGGTCACGTAGTGGACGTTGGACAGCACGTTTCCGCCAACGTCCCGCATCAGCAGCTCGCGGACGTCGGGGTGCGGCCGGGGCCCCAGGTCGGAGGCCGGCCAGCCGCGGTCGTAGAAGGCCAGGAAGCCGTTGGTGCGCGCGGGGTCGGCGATGACGTTGACCATCTGGAAGTGGCCCACGACCTTGAGGCCCAGGCCGTGGATCTTGCGGTTCACGCCCCGCTGCACGGCCAGCGCCTCGCGCTGGCCCGGGACGGGCAGCTGCATGGGGTAGCCGGTCGATTTCGGGTCGTCGGCGTACCCGTGGAACAGCGGGCCGTAGAAGCCGCACTGCACGATTTCGGGGCGGACCTCTTTCAGGAACGACTCGAAGACGGCGTTCGTCGTGCCGCCCCAGGTGACGTAGAAGGAGCGGAAGCCGAACCCGGGGTCGGGCAGGTCGCGATGCGCCGCGGGGGCGCGCGCGGCCAGCAGGAAGACGAGAGCGGCCGCGGCCGGCCTGGCCAGGCGTAAAATGGGCGTGCGCATGGGTCCCCCTGTTTCCCGATACCCTAATGACCCGCCGGAGCGATGTCCACCTCAAAGCTCAGGCGATGCCCCGAGTCGGCTGTCGCTTTCCCTTAGACGCGCTCAGTCAATTCAGCCTCTATTTTGCGGCGCTTTCCCGATGGCCGCACCGGGCCGGGCGGGGAACACTTTGGGCATCATGATTGGAGGGATTCCTTGAACACGCAGCGACATGGGTGGCGCGTCCGCAGCCCGTCCGGGTCCCGGGGGCTGACGCTGGTCGAAATGATGGTGGCCCTGACGGTCCTCTCGGGCATCGGCGCGGGGCTGTTCCGGGTTGGGTGGCAGGCCCGGCGCTACGCCGAGTATGCGCGGCTGGCCACGGAGGCGAGGGCCCTGGGCAAGGAGAAGCTGGAGGAGATCCTGTCCTACGACCTCGAGGATTTCCGGGCCTCCTCCTACTGGTGGAGCACCGACACCAACGCGAGCTACACCGGCGCGCCCATCGTGCGGCAGGCCCGGGTGGTCTGGCACGGCGGGGACCAGTCGGTGACGGAGGCGGCCAGCGGGGCGTATGCGGAGATTCATATCGACATCGCGTTCCGGTCGCCCCTCTGGGACGCCGTGACGACCAACACGTTTTCAACCCTTGTCCAGTGAAAGGAGGCATCTCATGATCGGCGCCTTTCGGCCGGCCGGATCGCGAGCGGGATTCACGCTGCCCGAGGTGATGATTGCGGGCTCCCTGTCGACCCTGATCGCCGCCGCGGTCATGTCCGTTTTCATGTGGGCCGGCCGGCAGACCAGCCTGTGCTCCAAGATATCGAGCGCCCAGACGGAAAGCCGGCGCACCAGCGCCCAGCTCGAACGATACCTCCGCAACGCGCGCGCCCTGGTCGCCATCGACGAAAGCCAGGGCAACTGGGTTGAAGTCCGGTTCACGGACGGCAGCCTGGCGCGGCTGAGCTATACGAACGAGCCGGGCGCCGTCAGGAGCGGCCGGCTCTCCCTCGTCCGCAACGGCGAGGAGCGGATCCTGGCCAGCGGGCTGACGCGGATCCCCAGCCCGGAGGGGTACTCCCTCCCCCTGTTCACCCGCGTCAACGACCGCGCAGTCCGGATCGCGTTCCGGATAGCGTCGCTCGGACCGGGCGGCCGGCTCACCGCCGACGACGGCGCCTACGCCTCCTGCGCGCGCTTCGCCGTCTGTCTTCGGAACGCGAGGGAGTAGCCATGCCATCGCCGGACTGCAATCGAAACAGGGGAAGAGGCCGGGGCCGGCGGCGCGGCTCGGCCCTGCTGCTGACCGTGGTGATGCTGGGGGTGGCCGCGTTCGTCATCGGCTCCCTCTTCACCACCGTCCTGCATTTCGCCTGGAGCAGCGAGCGGACCTACTGCCTCGACCGGGCCGTCTTCCTGGCCGAGGCCGGGATCCACGCCGCCGTGATCAAGCTGAACCGGGATGGGGACGGGGCCATCGGCTACGCGGAGTCGCAGCGCTATTTTTCCGAGGGCTGCAAATTCGCCTTCCCCGACTGGGGCTTCACGACCCGGCTCCTCCTGTCGAACGGCGTCTATACGATCAAATCCAAGGGCCGTTACAACGGCAGCGAGGCCCTGGCGCAGTCCGATGTTGTACCTTTTTCAGGGTCTGATGGCCTTCACGCCATCTACAACCACGCGCTCTTCGCCGGCAACAGCAAAGGGGCCTCCTACACCCTGAAAATCGGGGGCACGGGAAAGGGGTCCGACTATGTCCGGGGCGACACCTATTCCGGCGGCGCCGTGGAGCTGACGGGCACGGCCACGCTGCGGCTCCCCGAGCAGCTGGCCGACACCAACCGGAACGGGGTCTGGGAGCCCGACGAGCTGTATACCAACGCCTATGCGACCCGGACGTTCACGAATCCACTGTCGAAAACAGACTTTGACACCTATAAAAACAGCCAGCTGCCGACTTTAAGCAAGGCTTACGGGAACGGCCATTACGATTCCGGAGAAGCCTTTGTGGACACGATTGGAAACGGGGTTTACGACGACGGGGAAGCCTTCACCGACAGCAACCGGAACGGGAAGCGCGACGGGGGCGACACCTTTATCGACCGCAACGGCAACGGGGTCTACAACGCCGGCGTGGATACGGTGGTCGACGCCGGCAACGGCCGGTACGACGCGGGCGAGGAGTGGGTGGAGGATTCCGCGCACAGCCAGCGCGTCAACGGGAAATACGACCCCGCGGGCGGCTACTGGCGTTACAGCTACAGCTCCTGGAGCTGGCGGACCAGCTACGCCTCGGACGGCAGGACCTTCTCCTGCTCCTCCTGGCCGGCGGAGTCCTTCGTCGACGTCGGCGACGGGGCCTTCAACCCCTCGGGGGAGCCCTTCGAGGACCGCAACGGCGTGTATGATCCCGGCGAGGCGTATGTCGACGACCGGAACAGCGTGTACGACTACGGCACCCAGGCCAAGGGGACCGTTTCCGGCATGCCCGCTCCGGGGCCGGGGCAGAAGCCGGCGACGGGCCGGGATCTGCCCATCGATCCGCCGAACCTGACCAGCATGTATTATTCCGTGAACCGCAACCTGCCCGAACCGCCCAAGGCCCTGTCGCGCTGGGGTCACGACGTGGCCGTGACGGCGGACGATTACGGAACGGCAAGGGCGATTACGGACGCCTCCCGGCCCGAGCACATCTTCGTGCGCAACCCCCCGGTCTCCGGCTCCGCGGCGAGCGGGGGAAAAACGATCTACGGGCGGAGCTACGCGGTCATCACCAACACCGCCGGCAGGCGGCTGGACGATTACTTCCTGGAGGATCCCTCGGACTCCTCCTACAACAGCTACGCCATGGACGAGTCCATCGACGGCACCAGCTACACCGCGCCCATGTATATCGACGTGCGGGCGGAGGACAACGGCAAGCTCTACTTCGTGGACGGGAACGTCTACCTGCACAATCCGCAGGTCTACAGCCTGCGCTTCCGCGAGGCCGGCACGCGCATCACGATCGTGGCGAACGGGAACATCACCATCTCGGACGAATTCTACTACAACGCCGATTACGCCGCGGGGCTGGTCCGCACCAACATGAACAGCACCATCGTCAACAACCCGTCCGACGTGCTCTGCCTCATCGCGCTGAAAAACCCGTCCTCCCCGACCAACACGGGAAACATCTTCATCGGGGACTCCCAGTTCGGCACGGGGGGCAGCATCCACGCCCTGCTGTACGCCGAAAACGACTTCGTGGACAACAACCTCAACACGGCGGACCAGAGCTTCATCAGCGTCTACGGAAACATGACGGCGGGCAACCAGGTGCGCCTCAACCGGCCCACGGGCAACGGGCTGTACCGGACCCGGCTGGACATCACGCTGGACGAGCGGGTGCGCGATGGAACGGTGATCGTGCCGGGCCTCCCCCACCCGGTCGGGTTCCAGCGCGGCATCTCCCGGAAATCGCAGTGGTCCCTCGCCCCCCAAACCTGGAGTTCCTTTTCGCCAATCCAATGACGGGCCAGCACTCATTGACCGATCGGGAAAAATGGGATAAGCTGATATTTTGCGTGGCAAAGCCCTTCTCCCGAGGTGACGAAAATGAAATTGCGGATGCGCTTTATCGTCATCATGGCGCTTTTCATTCTTTCGCTGACAATCCTGGCGACCTACATCTCGACCCGGCTCCTGCTGTCGAACGCCCTTGCACTTGAGAGGGAGCTGGTCCGCGAAGCGATCGAAGGCGGGCGCCATTTCCTGGCGTCGGAGGAGAAGCAGTTCGCCGACATCACGCTGGACTGGGCCCGCTGGGACGATGCCTACCAGTTCATGGCCGACACGAACAGCGCCTTTATCGACGCGAACCTTGTTGACGGCACGTTCCAGTCGCTGAACCTCAGCGCGATCGCGTTTTTCGACAGGACGGGGTCGCTTGTCTACAGCAAAGGCTACGACCTCCTATCCCGAACCGAAAGACCGGTCCACGCCTTCCTGCTGGAATCGCTGGTCAGGCTGCCGGCGTTGCGCGCCCCCGGCAACGAACCAAATGCCCTTTCCGGCCTGTTGCCCATCGGGACCGAAATCTGGATGCTGGCGGCGTCGCCCATCCTGACCAGCAGCGACGGGGGGCCCGCCCGCGGCACACTGGTCATGGCCCGGCGCCTGGACAACCTGTCCGACTGGTGTCCCAGCCGCCATTGGCACGGGATGTTCACCCTCAATCGGCCCCGCCGGGAGCGGCGCCCCTGGAGATCCAGGCCGAGTCCCTCGGCCGGATCTCGGGGCGCGCCATCCTCCGCGACCTGTCGGGGGCGCCCTCCCTGCTGCTCGAAACATCGATCGCCCGCCGCATCCTGGCCAACGGGATATCGGGGCAGTTTTTCCTGACGGGCTGGATCCTGCTGAGCGGCGCCGCGATCGGCCTCTTCGCCTTCTGGCTGGTGGACCGCTGGGTGCTGCAGCACTTGTCCAATTCGGTCGAGGCGCTGAAGCAGGGCGTCTCCGCCGTCACGGCGCGGGCCAACCTCAAACTCCGGCTGAAAACGATGCAGGAAGGGGAAATGAAGGAGCTGGCCAACTGCCTGAACGACATGCTGAACGCGCTCGACCAGGCTCAGCAAGCCTCGGAATCCCGCCGGCGGGACCTGATCCAGGCCCAGAAAATGACGGCCCTCGGCACCCTGGTGGCCGGCGTGGCCCATGAAGTCAACAACCCGAACACCGTGGTGGGGCTCAACCTCACCGCCCTCCAACGGCGGCTCGACAAGGCCCTCGCGGCCGAAACGCCTCCGGCTGAGCGGGAGGCGCTGAAAGCCGACATCACCGCCCTGCTCGCGGAAACCCGGGACGCGACCCGGCGCATCGCGGCCATCGCCGCCTCCCTGAAGGGCTTCGCCCGCCCGGCGTCCGAGAAGATGGACGCGTTGATCGCCGTGAACGGCCTGATCCGGAATACAAGCGAGCTTCTGAAACATACGCTCGCCAAGGCGAATTGCACCCTGACCGCCTCCCTGGCCGACCCTTCCCCGACCCTCTTAGGCAACGAGCAGCAGCTTTCGCAGGTCCTCATCAACCTCGTCGAAAACGCCTGCCAGGCCAGCCCTGAGTCGGGGGGCCCCATCGTCATTGTATCTGAAAAAGGGACAGACGGGGGAGCCCGGGTAACGGTGCGCGACCAGGGGCGCGGCATTCTCCCCGAGCATCTGGACCGGATCTTCGAGCCCTTCTTCACGACCCGCCGGAGCCAGGGCGGGACGGGGCTGGGCCTGGCCATCTCGCGGGAAATCATCCAGGCGCACGGCGGCACCATCTCGATCCGGTCGGTCCCGGACGAAGGCTCCGAATTCATCGTGGACTTCCCGCCCCCCGTGCGCAAGGAGGTTTCATGACCCCCCTTCCCGATCCGCCCTCCTCCCTGTCGATCCTGATGGTCGACGACGACGCCGCCATCCTCAAAAGCATGGAACGGGCGCTGCGCGACTCCGGCTTCAGCCGGGTGGCGACCTGCGTGGACCCGAGAGACGCCCTGGCGCTGGCGCTCGAGGTCGGGCCCGACGTAATCCTGCTCGACCTGATCATGCCGCACCTGTCAGGCGAGGAACTGCTGGCCCGGCTGAAAGAGCGGCTGCCCGACCTGCCCGTGATCGTCATCACCGCCATCGACGAAGTGGCCTCGGCGGTGCGCTGCATCCAGGCGGGCGCCTACGATTACCTGGCGAAGCCGCTGGACATGGACCGCCTGCTCGTCACCCTCCGGCGCGCCTATGACGTCAGCAGCCTGAAGCGGGAAAACCGCGAACTGAAGGAACGCGCGCAAGCGCGGGACCTGACCGACCCGGCCGTTTTCGCCTCGATTCTGACCCGATCGCCGGCCATGACCTCCATCTTCCTCTATGTGGAGGCCATCGCGAAGTCCCGGGAGCCGGTCCTGATCGTCGGCGAAACGGGAACAGGCAAGGAACTGATCGCCCGGGCGCTCCATGCCGCCGGAGGAAGCGCCGGGCGGCTGGTGACCGTGAACGCCGCCGGGCTGGATGAAACCGCCTTCGCGGACACCCTGTTCGGGCACACCCGGGGCGCCTTCACGGGCGCCTCGCTGCCCCGGGTCGGCCTCGTCGAAGAGGCGGCCGGGGGCGTCCTGTTTCTCGATGAAATCGGCGACCTCAAGCCCGACATGCAGATCAAACTGCTCCGCCTCATTCAAGAGCATGAATATTTCCCGTTGGGAAGCGACCAGCCCCGGCGGGCCGAATGCCGGATCATTGCGGCGACCAATTGCAATCTGAGACGCCGGGTGCGGGACGGCCTCTTCCGCGAGGATCTCTTCTTCCGCCTCTATGCCCACTGGATCCATGTGCCTCCGCTGCGGGAGAGGCCCGAAGACATCCCGCTGCTGGTGGAGGCCTTCCTGGATGAGGCGGCGAAAGCCCTCAATAAAGCCCGTCCCACGCCCCCGAAGGAACTCTTCACCTACCTCTCCGGCTTTGCGTTCCCCGGAAACGTCCGCGAACTGCGGGCCATGGTCCATGACGCGGTCGCCCGCCACCAGAAAGGCGTCCTTTCCCTGCGCACGTTCCTGGACCATATGGACCGCGCGGAAGCCCAGCCGGAACCGGGCGCCGCAATCCGGGCCGGGAAAGGCCTTCAGTTTGAAGCCGAACTGCCCACCCTCAAGGAAGCCATCCCCCTGCTGCTGGCCGAAGCCCTCAAACGCTGCGGCGGCAACCAGTCGGCGGCGGCCAGGCTGCTGGGCATCTCCCGCCGGACCATGAACCGTTACATCACAACCGGCCAGATCGGTCCAACCCCGGGCGAGGCGGACGACCCGGAGGACCCCTGGGACAAATCAACCGGCCGCCCCTTTTAGTCCATTCCCAACCTGTTGTCATCACGCCTGTTGTGCGCACGAAGTCATTTTAGTAACATTTTTTCTCATCCCTTTTTCGGTAATGATAAGGTATTTCAACCCTACTGACGGGTGATTTCGACATTCTACCCAGGCTGGCACGATCCTTGCATATGGTATTGATCAAATGACAAGGAAACGCCAAGGCCTGACGCTGGTTGAAGTGCTGATCGCCGTTTTTTTCGCGACGGCCATCTGCATCGGCCTCTATCAAATCGGGTGGACAGCCCGGCGCTACGCCGAATATTCCCGGTTGGCGACGGAAGCCCGCTCGCGGGGAAAGGAGCTGCTAGAGGAAGTGAACTCCTACTCGCTCGACGACCTGCGGCAACCCTCGTTCCTGTGGCGGACCGAGACCAACGTCAGCTCCATGGGGTACGAAATCGTGCGGTCGCCGCGCGTCACGTGGCACGGGTCCGGGACGGAAGTGGTGGGGCTGTCGAGCGGGATCTATGCCGAGGTCCACGTCGAAGTCGCTTTCCGATCGCCCCTCTGGCAGAAGCAGATGACAAACACATTCTCCATGCTCATCACGGAATAGGCAGGCCGCTTATGAACGCCATCGGTCCCGTCCCCTCCAAGCGCGGATACTCGCTACTCGAGGTCATGATCGCAAGCGCGGTCGGAACTGCGGTCACGATAGTCGTCATGACCACCTTCCTCTGGACCGGCCGACAAAGCAACCTGTGCGCCAAGATCGCCTGGTCCCAGACGGAAGCCATGCGCACCAGCGGGAAGATCGAGGCCTATGTCAGGAACGCCTCCTCCATTTCCGCCATCGACCAAAACCTCGGCAACTGGGTCGAGTTCCGCTTCCCGAACGGGGAGACGAGCCGCTTCACCTATTACAACCTGCCGAACTCCCCCCGCGACGGCAAGCTGTACCTGCAACGGACCAACACGGTTGAAACGATCGTGGCCCGAGGGCTGACGAAGATCACCAGCACGAACGGCTACTCCATGCCCATGTTCACCAAGGTCAACGACCGGGCCGTCCGCATCTCGTACCGGGTCGCCGAGCCCACTCCGACCGGAGCCAGGGCGTCCGACGACGAACTGTATGCCTCCAGCATGCGGTTCG
>JBIIYJ010000430.1:0-3853 GCA_044346855.1 Kiritimatiellia bacterium | reverse complement strand
CCTCCTGCCTCGTCGCCGCCCGGGATCTGGCCAAGGCAGGCTTCAAGGTCGCCATTTTCGAAAGCAAGCTGGCCCCCGGCGGCGGCGTCTGGGGCGGCGGCATGCTGATGAATGAGGTCGTGGTCCAGGACGACGCAGTACCGATCCTCGCCGACTTCGGCATTCGCACGGAAGATGCCGGCAACGGCTACCGGACCTGCGATGCGGTGGAACTGGCCTCGGGGCTGATCTTCGGCGCCGTTCAGGCCGGGGCGGCGCTTTTCAACGCGGTGAAGGTCGAGGATATCGTGTTCCACAATGAAAGCGTCTGCGGCGTGGTGGTCAACTGGACCCCCGTGGTGAGGCTGGAGATGCACGTCGATCCCCTGGTCATCTCCGCCCGCGCGGTGGCCGACGGCACCGGCCATCCCAGCGAGGTGGTTGCCAAGGCCGTGGGAAAGGCCGGGATCAAGATCGACTCCCCCACCGGCGGCATCCTGGGCGAGAAGCCGATGTGGATGGAGAGCGGCGAGATCACCACCGTGACCAACACCAAGCGGCTCTTTCCCGGGCTCTACGCCTGCGGCATGGCGGCCAACAACGTCCAGGGCGGCTTCCGCATGGGCCCCATCTTCGGCGGGATGCTGAAAAGCGGCCGGAAAATGGCCGCGCTTATTGCCAGCGATTTGAAAAAGTAACGCGCACCGATCAGTCGGACCGGTCAGACCTGTCCGACCAGTCCGACCAGTCCGACTCTGAAGCGCACGCAGACAGACAAGGCAATTGACTATGTTCAATCCCCTGCCCGAATCCTTCGGCCTCTACCTGGTCATGACCGATCCGGTCGTTGGCTACATCCGCTGCGCCGAGGCGGCGGTGCGGGCTGACATCCGCTATCTCCAGCTGCGCATGAAGAACCAGCCGCGGGAGGCGGTGCTGCGGACCGCGCGGGAAGTGGCGGCGGTGACCTGGGGAACGGCGACGCGGTTCATCCTGAACGACGATCCCGAACTGGCCGTGGAAGCCGGGGCGGACGGGGTCCATCTCGGACAGGACGACATGGCGATCCCCGTTGCGCGCGAGCGGCATCCGCAACTGCGCTTTTTCGGGCTCTCCACCCACAACCCCGAGCAGGCCGCGGCCGCCCCGGCGGTCATGCCGTCCTATATCGGGGTCGGCCCGGTGTTCGCCACTCCCACCAAAGCCATTGCGGATCCAACCGTGGGGCTGGAGCGGATGGGACGAATCGTGGCCGCGTCTCCCCTGGCGTGTGTGGCTATTGGAGGGATTGATTTTGAAAACCTGCCGACTGTGCTGAAGGCCGGGGCGAAAAACTTTGCCGTCGTCCGCGCGGTGTGCCAAGCGAGTGATCCGTATTCCGCCATTCAGCGGTTGCAAGGTGTTTGGCTTTCCTCCCTCTGATCGTACGTCGTACTCGTACTCGTACGTCGTACTCGATTCATGCCAGAGCCCCACCATTTTCACAAAACTGTCCCATCTCGCAACGGCATAAAAGGCTCCTCAACCCCGCCCCGGACTGAGTACGCGTACGAGGGGGTCCTCCTCCCTCTGATCGTACGTCGTACTCGATTCATGTCAGAGCCCGACCATTTTCGTTAACATTGAAACGATGCGAACCAATTGCGCCTTCCCTACAGCCGTCTCATCTTCGCTCATCATTTCACATCCCTGCAGAACATCCAATATCGCTGCCGATTCCAAGGCAGAGCCCAATGCAATCCGAAAAAACCTGTGACGATCTGGAGACGGCAATTTTCCATTCCCTTCGGCAATATTTAATGGAATCGACTGGGATGCCCTTAACAACTGATCGCGGGTGAAACGCTCGATTCCTTTCAACTGCTGACATAGCTTATAGCTCCAGATTGTAAATGCCAACCCAACGCGATAAACATCCAGTTTCTCGTGATCGAACATCTCTCGTTCTCCAAAAGGCCCCTCATACCCGCCCCGAATCGAGTACGAGTACGAGGGGTCGTGATTTATTTGTCTACAGCGAGCCAACCGGATAGAGAAGCCGGCTCACAAGATTGGCCAGGGCCAGGATCCCGAGGCCCTGCTGAAGCATACACCTCATCCCGATCCCCTCGGCCTCGGAAAGAAGAATATAGCCCTTGAACACATCCTTCCCCTCGGCCTTGCTTTTGCGGGAGATATCCAGCGAATACCCCGCCGGGTCGGCATTTTTCCGGAACCCGATGATGGTCGTGGAATCCCCGGAATCGTGATACAACCCCTTCCCGCCCCGGATTCCCTCGGCCTTCCCCTCCAGCACGGTCAGCATTTCGCTGGCGTCGAGAAAGTCGATTTTCACCACCGCGCGGTTCTGCCAGTCGAACGTGGCGGCGGTTCGGCCGCCCTCGGGGTTGCGGGTGGCGGCGGTCTTCTGCTTGGCCATCTCAAGGAAGAAGCAGCTGTCGCGCTCCTCTTCCGGACGGCGCAGGCGGAAGGCGAGCCGCATCGCGGCGCCGCTCCCGGCCTGGGTGGGATGATAAAAGACCAGACGGTCGTTAAATGTGACTTTACGGGTGTCGTTCGCTACGGGATCAGTCATAATCGGTCCTTCTGCTTGATCGCAGAGACCGTTCGGGAATGTCTGGAAAATAATCTAGCCAGCCGCCCCGCCCCTTTCAAGAAAAAAAAGTGCCACTCTTGACAAATCACCCCCTTCACGGCAGTATAAACGCGTTCTGACTTCCTCCGCGGGTGTTGCTTAGTGGTAAAGCTCCAGCCTTCCAAGCTGGTCACACGGGTTCGATTCCCGTCACCCGCTCCAAATTCCATTCAAAAAGCCCAATAAATCAGCTCTTTTCAGCGACCAACACTTCGACTTCCCCTGATTTTCCCCTCTTCTGGGTCAATTTCTCGAACTCCGACTGAATATCCTGATGGTTCATCGCCCTTGCGTAATGGAGAACCATCGACGCTGAATCATGACCCGTCCATTGCATGATGGCATTTACCGTAACGCCCCGCTTCAAACACCGAATGATGAAGTAGTTTCGGAATGAATGCCAATGGAGCCGCCTGTCATCACCGATTCCGACCTTGGGAAAGAGCTTCTGGAGCCGTTCCCTTGAACGGTTGACATGGACTTTGCGTCCAACCATATTCTTGAAGATATATTCGCTGTCCGCAAAGTCCTCTGCGCATCGGCGACGGAATACCTCTTCGACCTCTGGCAACATCGGGATGCGTTTGACTTCGAAGGGGTCTTTAGGCGACCAGTCTTTCTGCGCCCTAATTTCAATCTCAGGGACAACGGAATTCCAGATAATGTTGCTGGGTTTCAGATGCGCCAACTCCTCAAACCGCATTCCCGTTCCCGCAAAAACGACAATCAAATCACGGGTCAACAAATCTCCCCCAGCTTCGGCAAGCGCAATCATCGCCTCGACCTCGCTATCCGAGTAGACGGCTGGCGCAAACCGAGGCACTTTGAAACGGTCAACATTACCGTTCTTGGAATAGTCTGCGGGACTTTTAGCGAGAAGACTTTCTCGCATCGCCCATCGAAAAACGGTATGGAGGTTCATGATGTCGTTATTGACGCTCCGCAGACTCAAATTGCAATCCTTTCTATCCGCTTGGAACCTACGAATGATGTCGGCTGTCAAATGACGGGCTTGAATACATTCAGGGTGATGCGATGCGAGCCAACCAGCGAAACTAGCAATAGTCGTCTCAAGCCGCTTGAGCGTCTTCACCTTGACCCGCCCCCGCTTCGCTTCTGTGAACCGATTGAAGAGATTGGCTATCGCTATCGTCCCGTCAGCAATGCCCAACTTTTGGTTGAACAATTCATTATTTTTGACATCCGCCTCCCGAAGAGCGTCCTTTTTTGAAGTAGTTC
>JBIIYJ010000429.1:0-3871 GCA_044346855.1 Kiritimatiellia bacterium | reverse complement strand
TTGGACGGAATGAGGAGGCAGAGGCGGCCTGCAGGAAGTCCTTGGCCATCCGGCAAGCGCTTGACGGTCCTGAGAGCCTCCGGGTTGCCGAGGATTTGAATTATCTGGCCATGATGGTTGATGCGCAGGGCCGGGTAGACGAAGCCGAAACGCTTCAACGTCAAGCGATCGCGATTTTCGAGGCGCGAGTGGACAAGGCCGACAAAGGTTCGTTTGCCAAGAGTTTGAACAACCTCGGGCTTTTGGTGGAGCGAAAGGGGCAGATGGAGGAAGCTGAAATCCTGACTCGAAAGGCGGTCCAGTACGCAGAGGAAGGATTCGGTCCGGATCATCCTAAAACCCTGATTTGCGTCGGTACCATGGCCGGCCTTCTGGAGAAAAAAGGCGATTATGCCGCTGCCTACACCCTGTTAAAACGTGCGAGAGAAGGCTGTGAACGCACGCTCGGCCCGGATCACCCGTTGACGTTGCGGGCCTTCAGCCAGCACGCCTACGGACTGCGCAAGACTGGCTTCGCCGCCGAGGCCGAACCGGTCGATCGTCACGCGGTTGCGGGGAGTATCAAAGTTTTCGGAAAAAGCCATCCGCTGGTCATCCATCGAAGCAATAATTTAGTTCTGACATTGGTGCTCCTCGGTAAATTGGAGCAGGCCCGGGAAGTTCTGGCTGGAAACGAGCTGTCCAAATTCAAGCCCTACGAGAACCTCACGCCGCGCATCACATTCCTCCGGTACGTGATGGAATTGCTTTCAGCAAGCGGATGCGAACTCGCGGCGGATCTTCTCGGACGGCTGAAGTTCCATTTTGCCCGCGATCCCTTGCCTGTATTCACCAACATTGATCCCTATTGGGACATCGGCTACTTCATTGACGCTCTTCAGCCCAAACTCAAGTCCTTATCCGTGGATCTGCTGCGGGCCCTTCTCGCAGTCCTGAACGCGCGAGCTCGTTCGAGTGCTGATGTTCCTTTAGCCGCCCTGGACGAGTTTCCGGCTTGGCAGAATGCTATCTCGGTACCGTTTGAGTAAGATCGGAACGCAGCCGTTCGGAAGGCGGCGGTAACAGCAACAGTCATTAACGAGGAAACCCATGGCCTCCAAAATCATGACCCTGTCCGTCAAGGCTACGGGCGCTCTTCAAGGGCTGTGCCCGGTTACGGGCGGCATCCCCATTCCGCGCGGGAAGGCGCCAGCCGGATCGGTTTTTTCCCTGCTCGATCGTGCCGGCAAGCCTGTTCCGCTTCAGTATGACGTCTTGCGGAGCTGGGAGGACGGCAGCGCCCAGTGGCTGCTGGTGGATTTCCAGGCCGCGACGGATGGAACCCTGACTCTGGCCCGGGCGGCATCCGGCGCGCCGGTTGTGCCGGCGAACCCCGTCATCGCCCGCCGCGGGCCCAGTCCCTCCCTTCAAACTGGCACGGTCGCGCTGCGGACGGGCGACCTGTTGACTCTGTCGGACCGGCTGCGGATCGACATGAGCCTCACGGATAGCCGCAGCCGGAGTTGCCGTGCCGTCACGGAGTCGGCCAAACTGGAAACCGCGGGTCCTCTTCGCGCCTCGCTCGTTGTCAGCGGCGCCTTCTGCACCTCGCACGATCAGCGCGTCCTCGGGTTCCGGCTCAGGGCCACGGTCTACGCCGGCCTCAACCGGATCCGGCTCGAGCCGCTCCTGCTCGTGGACGCCGAGCAGGGCATGATGCAGCGCATCCGCAGTCTGACGCTTCACGTTCACCCGACCGCCCCCATCCAATCGGGTTCGATCGGCGGACGACCCTCCTGGAAGGGCAGCCTGGCGGATGACCGGGGAGTCCGCCTGTTCCAGGTCGACGACCGCCAGTATCGCCTCGAGCCTGGCGCGGGGACGGGAGGCAAAGCGCCCGGCTGGCTTGAGTTCAACGACGGCGCGGGCAGCGTTGCGCTGGCCCTGCGCGACTTCTGGCAGCAGTGGCCCAAGGGGCTGACGCTGGGCGGGAGCGGCGCCGCGATCGAACTGCTGCCGCCGTTTGACGATGGCGCCTTCTCGCACATGGAGCCCTGGTACAAATACCAGTACCTGTTCGACAAAAACGCCTACCGCCTGCGGACCGGGCAGATGCGGCGCTGGGAGATCTGGCTCGACCTGGACGGCGGCGGGGAGCGCCTGGCCCGGTTCGCCGGCGAGCCGCCGGCGGTCGTGCCCGATCCGGCCATCGCCCTTTCCGCCGGCGTTTGGGGCGACGTGGCCCCGGCCGGCGCGCCCGGCATGAAAGCGTACGACCGCTGGGCCGAGCAGCTTTATCAAGGGTATCAGCGCAGCATCGGGGACCAGCGGGATTATGGCGAGATGAACTGGGGCGACTGGTTCGGCGAGCGGCACGTGAACTGGGGCAACCATGAATACGACACCAGCAACGTGCTGCTGACGCAGTTCGCCCGGACGGGCGATCCGCGGTATTTCCACACCGGTCAGGCGGCCGCGCGCCACACCTGCGAGGTGGACACCATCCATTTCGTGAACGACGACCTGAAAACCTATTTTGTTTCCAATTTCGGTAATCCAAACTATCCGATCCGTCCCGGCATGATGCACGAGCACTGCGTCGGGCACGTGGGCGGGTTCTACAGCCTCCCGCGCATCCGGCGGCTGCTGAATTCGTTCGACGTCGGCCGGGGCAACAGGCGCCCCTACCTGTGCCTGGATCCCTACAACCTGGGGCATGTGTTCACGCGCGGCATGACCCGGCTCTACTTCCTGACGGGCGATCCCTGGCTCAGGGATACCGTGCTGGCCGTCGGGGACAACCTGGCCAGGCTGGTTCTGGATCGCCAGTATCCGTATTTCAAGAACGGCGACCACAGCGGCCGCGTGAACGGGTGGACGATGCTGGCGCTGGCGCCGGCGTATGAGATCAAGCCGTCCAGGACCCTGCTTCGCGCCATGAAGTTGCTGGCAGGCGACGCCTTGTCGGAGCAGGATCCCGTAAGCGGCGGGTGGCTTTACCAGATGGGGCACGGCCACTGTTTCTGCAAGACGCGCAAGCATGTCGGCGAGGCGGGCTTCATCGGCTGCGTGCGCATGAACGGGTTGTGCCAGTATTACCGGCTGACGGGCGACGCCCGCATTCCGGACTCGCTGAAGCGATATGTCGATTTCCTGATCAACGACACGTGGGACGAGCGCCACTCCGACTTCCGGTATACCTCCTGTCCGGCGTCCCAGTTGGTCGGCCAGGCCGGCGTCACGATCCAGACGCTGGTGCACAGCGCGGCGATCACGCACGATCCCGAGCATATCCGCATTCTCCGGAAGGCGTGGAAGGCCAAGTTCGCGCGGTTTGAAAGCGAGCTCGCGGGAGGCGCGTTCCGGTCGCAGGGCGTCGGCAAGGTCTATTCATCCGCCATGTACGGCTCCAGCGAAGCGGCTGCGTGTGCGTGAAAAGCGCCATGCCAACCCTGCTGCGCGCCAGGATGAGCAAATCGCAGATGGGCGCACAGGCAGGCGCCTTGCGTACATATCGGGCATCTGGAACGCGACTGATGTAGGGGCTTCGCTTGCGAAGTCCGCCGTGTGGATGCGCCGGACTTGCGGGCGCCGCAAGCAGCGCCCCTACACCGGGCATCAGGAACGAAGCCCGCCGTGTGGATGCGCCGGACTTGCGGGCGCCGCAAGCAGCGCCCCTACACCGGGCATCTGGAACGCGACTGATGTAGGGGCTTCGCTTGCGAAGCCCGCCGTGTGGATGCGCCGGACTTGCGGGCGCCGCAAGGAGCCTGTCGGACTTAAGCAGCCCAAATAGGCTGAGTGACCGATAGCTCTCATTTACAATGATGGCTGGCTTTTGTCGCCCCGGTGGTTAACCGAGTAAGATTCACCGGGAAAACCACTCAATGAA
>JBIIYJ010000428.1:0-3881 GCA_044346855.1 Kiritimatiellia bacterium | reverse complement strand
CCGACATGGGAGACGCCGACTCCATCCTGCCGACGGAATCGCCCTGACAGGGAGAGAGAAAGGGTTCAGGGTTCGGGGTTCAGGGTTCAGGAGGGGGCGTTCTTTTCTTCTTTACGATCTTCATTGACAAAGATTTGTCATCAAAGAGACGAAACGCGTAACGCTTAACGCTCACGGGTGCGGGACCAGGATCCGGCAGCGGCACCGTCCGCCTTGCCGTACGCGTGCCCGTGCACGTACACGAATTCTCCGGCACGTCGTGAACGCGTACGGGTACGATAATCGCGTCCGCTAGGGCGGTAACAAGCGGGCAGGCGATCCCTTTGACGCCCGCCGAAGGGCCGGGGCGGTGGCAAACCCTCAACGTGCGAACTCGAAGATGCGCCCGGGCCAAAGTGGTTGCACGGCGGACGGCGATTCCCTCGTCCTCGATTCGCTCGTGACCGTCATCCCGAACGCAGTGAGGGATCTGGAAAGGGCCGTGAACGCGAAGTGAGATCCCTCACTGCGTTCGGGAACCCTGAACCCTTGCTCCCTCGTCTTACAGAAACCGCCGCTCGTAGGCCACGGCGGACAGCGCGTAGATCGCCGCGGTCTCGACGCGCAGCACGTGCCCGCCGAAGGTGACCGGGATCCCGCCGCGCCGGCGGGCCTCGGACACTTCCTCCGGCGACCAGTCGCCCTCCGGTCCGATCATGATGCCCACGGTCTTCACCCCGGCCAGCTGCGTCCTCAGCACGGGGCCCAACTCCAGGGCATCGGGGGAAATGCAGCACACCAGCAGCAGATCCAGCGGACCGGCGGTGTCCAGCGCCGCGGATAGCGGACAGGGGAGCGATACCTCCGGCACGATGGTGCCACCGCATTGCCGCGTCGCCCCCTCGGCGATCTTGTGCCAGCGCTCGACCCGCCCCTCCGCCCGTTCCGCGTCGGGGCGGCTGATGGAGCGAGTCGCCACCACGGGAATAACCGCGTCGACTCCGACCTCAACCGCCTTCTCGATGATCCATTCGATCAGGCGCCCCTTGGGCATGGCCTGCAGGAGCACGACTCGAGGCCCGGATGACGGCGCGGCGGCCTCGCGCTGGACCACCCGCACGACGACCTCGCTGCCGGAGGCCGACTCCACCTCGGCCGTGGCCTCGCTCCCGTGACCGTCGAACAGGCGGATGCGGTCGCCCGGCCGCGCGCGCAGCACATGTCCCACGTGGTGCGCGGCGGCGGCGGGAAGCCGGACGCGCTCCAGGCGGAGATCGTCCGAACTGACGAGGCAGCGGTGCATGGCGTCAGTGTTTGCCCATAGCGTCGCGGCGGCCAAGGAAGGAATCGACGCGCTTCTGGAACTCGTGCCCGACGGGATAGCCGTCCTCGGTCCGCTCTTCTTCAAGCTGCCGCCAGAGCTTCTTCTGGCTGTTCGACATGCGGGCGGGAACCTCGGGAGCCACCCGCACATGCAGGTCCCCGCGACCGCCGCCCTCCACGTTCTCGCAGCCCTTGCCCCGCAGCCGGAACATCTTTCCTGACGGCGTGCCCGGGGAAAGCTTGAGCCGGGCCATTCCATCGGCTGTCGGCACCGAGACTTCCCCGCCCAGCGCCATGGTTTCGACAGGAACGGGAATTTCGCAGTAGAGATCGTCGCCCCGCCGCTCGAACAGATCGTGCTTGCGGACATGGAGCACGACGTACAAGTCGCCCGCGGGTCCGCCCCGGACGCCTTCATCCCCCTTGCCGACGAGTCGCAGCCGCAGGCCGGTGTCCGCGCCTTTCGGAATCTTCAGGTGCAGGCGCTTGCGGGTCTTCTCGCGGCCGCTGCCGCCGCACTTCGCACACGGATGCCGCACGATCTGCCCCTCTCCGCCGCACACCGGGCAGGCCTGGCGCACCTGGAAGAAGCTGCTTCCGGACACGACGCTCCCCCGACCGCCGCACTGCTCGCAGGTCTCGCGGCGGGAACCGGCGGCCACGCCCGCCCCGGCACAGGTCTCGCACGCCATGGAGACGGGGATGGTGACCTCCCGCTCCGATCCGAACAGCGCCTCCTCGAGGTCGATCTCCAGATCAAAGCGCAGGTCCGAGCCGCGCTGGGGGCCGGTGCGGCCGCCGCGTCGACGGCCGCCCCCTCCGCCGCCGCCAAAGAGCTCCTCAAAAACCCCACCCTCGCCGCCAAAGAGGCTGCCCAGAATGTCCTGAATGTCGGCCGAATGGGTGAAGTCGCGCGAGAAGTCGAACCCGCCCGGACCAAAGGAAGACCGCAGCCCGTCATGCCCGAAGCGGTCGTACTTCTCCCGCTTCTCCGTGTCGCTGAGGACCTCGTAAGCTTCGGACAGTTCCTTGAACTTGGTCTCGGAGGCCACGTCGCCCTGGTTGCGGTCCGGGTGGTACTTCATGGCCAGCTTGCGATAGGCCTTCTTGATCTCGTCCGCCGACGCGCTCCGGCTGACCCCCAGCGATTCGTAGTAATCCTGTTTCGCAGCCACGTTCTTATGCTCCCTGCTTAGTCTCGGAAACGCCGGCCGCGGATGGCGCGCCGGCACCAGGTTCGGAAGGCGATCCAGCCGCCGGCTCCCCGAGGCTCCCCTTCGAGACCACCACCTGAGCCGGCCGCAGCAGGCGGTCCCCGAGCATGAACCCACGGCGGGTCTGGACCAGCACATGGTTCTCGGCGACGGCGTCGGACGGTAGATGGGCCACGGCCTCATGCACCAGAGGATTGAACGGGTGGCCCTCGGCATCGACGGCCTTCAGGCCGTACTTCTGGAGGGAGGCCATGAACTGGTCGCGAACCATGCGGAACCCATCCACGAACACGGCCGGAGCCTGGTGGTCGGCGGCCGAGGCCAGCGCCAGGTCCAGGTGGTCAATCACATGCAGCAATTCGCCGATCACGTCGCCGTGCGCCTGGCGCCACAGCTCCTCACGTTCACGGGCCATCCGCTTGCGGTAGTTGTCGAAATCCGCCTGCAAACGCAGCAACCGGTCCTCAACCTCCGCCACGCGCCGAACGGCCGCGGCCTCCCCGTCCACCCCAGGCCCAGCCTCCGTCCCTGGTTCCTGCCCCTCGGCCGGAACGGGGCACACCCCGTCGGCACCTCCCTGGGCAGCCGCGGCCTCCGCCGTCACTTCCGTCGCCGTCTTCTTGCGCTTGTCCTTCATCATTCTCCCGCTCGCCCTTCAGGCTTCACCTTAAGCACCACCAGCGTCATATCGTCGTGCTGCGGCAGATCGACCGTAAACTGCAGCAGCCTCTGCCGCACCTGGTCCGCCGCCTCGCTCGCCGACCCCCGCTCGAGGGCCACCGCACCAACGGCTTCGGCCAGGCTGTGCAGGCCCCATTCCTGCCCCTTCCGGTCCTGCGCCTCGGTCACCCCGTCGGTGTAAACCGTCAGATAGTCACCCCCCTGCAGTCGCGCGGCGCCCTCCTCCAGGGCCGCCTCGAAGGTGTCTGGGTCCGCCAGGCCGATGGCCATGCCCTTGGAGGCGATAACGCGTACCCCGCCACCATGCCCGGAGTGGATCATCGGCTCCATATGGCCGGCCCTCGCCACCGTCACCTCGCGCGTTCGGAGGTTGACGATCATGTACACCATGCTGACGAACATGTCCTCGGACATATCGCCCGACATCGCCCGGTTGACGGCCTTGAGCACCACGCCCGGGCTCAGGCATCCGCGCGCCTCCAGCCTCAGGATGCTCCGGCAGACGGACATGACAATGGCGCCCGAGACGCTCTTGCCCGAAACGTCGGCCACAGCGATGCCCAGGTGGTCGCCGTCCACCTGCACAAAATCGTAGTAGTCGCCCCCAACCTGCTCCGCCGGCAGGCTGAACGCCGCCAGTTCGTACCCCTCCACCTGGGGCACTTCCTTGGGCAGCAGGGCCAT
>JBIIYJ010000427.1:0-3890 GCA_044346855.1 Kiritimatiellia bacterium | reverse complement strand
GAGATCCATGGTGAGTTTTCCTTTTCGCGCCTTTCGCGTGTTTCGTAGTTAAAATCGCCCTGGCCTTATCATCAGGTGAATGAAAGCCGATGCCGCTCCGGATTTGTTGGCGCGCTTCGCGCCCCCTCTTTGCTTTCTCTTATCCGTGATATCGGTGTAATCCGTGGTGAGTTTTCCCCGTTTCGCGCCTTTCGCGTGTTTCGTAGTGAAGGGTGTCTGATCCGGGGTAATGTTGGACGCGCTAGCGAATCAGGATGACGGTTCCCTTTCGGATTGAAACGAGTCCGTACCGGATCGTGCCGGATTCGGCGGTTGCGGATTGAGCATGTCCGGAGCCGAAGGCCACGGTGGCCGTTCCACCCCAGGGAATTGTTTCTTGTACTGTCGATTCGCGGGGAAGGATGTCCTGCGCGATCTCCAGAATGGCCTCTTCCGTCAGGCTCGGCACCCAGACGCAGATCCTGCCGCCGCCGCCTCCGCCTCCGCGGTTGTCGGCCGTGCTGCCGTTGGCCGACAGGACTCCGCCTCCCGAAAACCGGTTGCCGGTCAGCAGGATCCCGCCGCCTGAAGCACCGCTGCGATGCAGGGCCGAAAGGCTTTCGCCGTTGGCGCTCACGCGGCCGTTGTTGACAATCGCGCCCATCGCCTCGATCCAGATCAGGCCGCCGCCGAAATTGCTGACATAGGGAACATTCGCCGAGGCGCCTCCGCTGCCGGGCTCGATCGGGGCCAGCGGTTTCCCGTAGATGGCTCCCCGATGGCCGGAGTCGTTGTAATAGTTGCGCTGCCCCTGTCCGCCGTAACCGGCGCCGGAACCGCTTATGCGCGAGGAGGCATAGAGGCCGTACCCGGGACCGTGTCCGTTGCGACGGACGGACGACCCGCCCTGGAACCCGAGTCCATTGGCGCTGATGGCGCCGCCGTTGTCCACGATCAAGCCTCCGACCTGGAGCCGGAAACTGCCGCCGTTGGTGGGGTGCGAATAGACGAACACCGTGCAGCCGGTGGGCACTGTCAGGTCACCCGTGACGACCAGTCGGCCGCCGGCATGGGCAGGCTGGGAGACGGGGGAGGCCTGCAGATGCAGGGAGCCGCCGTTCGTCAGCGTCAGATGGCCCTCGATCCGGATTTCACCGGACGAGAGCGCGAATCCGGGGTGGGTGTTGTCGATCAGCAGCGAGCCCGGAAAGACCAGCCGGTTGGTCTGGATATGGATGAGGCCCGACATGGCGGAGAACCGGTCTTGCAGGGCCGTATCCGGAAACGACAGCGAGCCGATCAATCCGTTCTCCGCCCCGCCCAGGCCGGGCAGCGCCGCCAGTTCCGGGACGGACGCCCCGATGGCGGCATAACGCAACGCGATGCGTCCGCCGCCGCCCCCGCCGCCGTTGGAGGCGCCGCCGTTGCCGCCGTGGGCCGTTATCTGCCCGGTTCCGCCGAAGACGCCGGCCTCGATGAAAATGCCGCCGCCCGAACCGCCGCCGCCATTCGCATGCGAACAATTCCCGCCGTTGGCCTGGATGGCGCCGTTCACCGTCACGGCGCCGGCGGCTTCGATCCGCACCAGTCCGCCGCCGTGGCCCGCGCCGCCGCTGCGGGCGCCGCCGCTGCCGGGTCTGTCCGGGTTCTCCGCCGTGTCGTAGGCCGTTCCGCGAACCGAGTTGTAATTGCCGTTTCCGCCGCGCCCGCCGTATCCTGCGCCGCCGCCATACTGCGCCGAGTGCGACGTGCTGCCGGATCCGCCGCCCGGGCCTTGCCCGTCCTGGCCGTCGCTGCCGCCGCGATACCCCCGGGTGTTGACGTTGATGGCGCCCTGCGGATCGATGGTCAGATCCACGCATGCGATCGCCACGCGGTTGCTCTCGAAGGGGGTGATGGCGCTGTTAACCGGCGCATGCGTCATGATCCCGTTCGCGTTGAGGGAGACGCTGGCCGCCCGCAGGAGGGCGACCGCGTTCGAAAACGTCAAGGTGGCATTCCCGATCGAGAGCGCGGATAATTCCGGGGTGACATTGGTCAACAGCAGCGATCCGCCGCCGATTTGAACCGAATCCCCCGCCTGGGGAAGCCCTTCGGGAACCCAGTTGGTCGGAGTGAACCAGTCGCCGTTGCCTCCCAGCCAGACGCGGGAATCGGCCCATGCGCCGCCCGGAATTGCGGAACAAGCCAGCGAAACCAGCAACAACGCAATTCTCTGGCGCTTGGCGATCATCCCAATCGGTCGCATGCTCGAACCCTCCGGTAAAACCTTGACAACGATATTCGGACTCGGAACGGTTGTCAATCAGGAGGGTGAGCGAGCAACGTTCTATCAGGAAAGCAGGAAAGCGGGAAACGGTCCCCATGCTTTCTGGTTTTTCCGCGTTCGAACGGTTGAAATTCTTTCATGGCCACCCCACAGAAAATGATAACGAATATCACCTTTTGACCGTTGCGCTAGCGTGTCGTCGGACCTATGATATTAATATTGAGATTGGGGATTGCCGACCGCGATCACACCCCAGGTACAAGGAGGGACAATGACGGACACGCAACGTTCCATGGTCATAGGGGCCATGTTGGTCCTTACCGCGGCTCAGTGGGGCCATGCCGAATCGCCGGCGCGCTGGCAGGCAGGCCTGTTTGGCGGCCAGCTCAATTCGGCCGCATTGAATACCGTGGATTATCCGGGCTCGTACACGGTCTACCCGGGGCCGCATTGCACCACGAATCGCAACGCGGCCAGCGGTACCTATACGGCCAGCGACACGCCAATCTGGACGATGAACCGCACCTGGGTCTACTGGGGCCAGATGTATTTCGACGGCGGCGCCTATCGTTTCGGGGCGTACATGAACGCGCCGTTGCAGGTGAAGGTGGATGGCGAGGTCGTTTTCAACGTCACGGGCGCGAGTGCCCTGACCCGGTCGGGAATGATCATGCCGACCCGCGGCTGGCACGCGATCGAATTTCGCTTCTTCTCCGGCACGACGGCGACGGCCGGTCCCGTTCCCGCGACGACCGCCTACACGTGGACCAGCACGTTCGGTTTCGGTGTCACCAGGCAATACGCCGACATTCCCTCGCCCTACGGCTACCGCTATTTCTTTCCCTCGGATGACGGATCCCGCACGCTCTTCCGTCACGACGACGGCACGGGCGACACCGCCTCGCTCGATATCGACGCGTACCCGTCCCGTTTCGGAATCCCGTCGCCCGACTACGGCTACGTGACCGGGCTTACGAACGCCGAAAGCCGGACCCTCCTCGCCGACGCCGCGTATGCGAACGAGACGCCCGCCAGCCGCCTGCGCTGCACCGGCTGGCGCCTCTACAGCGACGGGAAACGGATCGCCCATGGTTCCGGCACGAACTGCGCCTACACGCACAGCACCGCCTATGTGAATCCGACGCTCGAATGGGTTTGGAAGGAGCAGAACCTGCTGGCGTTCGGCGCCGGCGCCGGCGGTTCCGTCAGCGCGGCGGGCGGGTGGTGCGACGAGGATGCGACGCTGGCCGTCACCGCGACGCCCGACGCCGGTTACCATTTCTACAAGTGGACCGGCGATGTCGCGGACGGACAGACATTCGCGGCCACACTCGCTGTTCCCGGCAACAAGCCGCGTATCATGACCGCCGTCTTCGAGCCCGACGCCCCCCTGCGCGACAACCTCTACAAGGGCGCCAGCGGCGGCAACTGGGAAACGGCGTCCAACTGGACCCTGGACGAGGTTCCCGGGTCGAACGACAACGTCTACATCCGGGCCTCCGTCAATGTGGTCTTCTCCAATGTCCTGGATGTCGCCTCCCTCGTGATTTCGAACGGCGCCTGCCTCTCCGCCAACTTCACCGGCGCCAACATCGCGACCCGCGACCGTGTCGCCATCGACACGAATGGCGGCACCGCCTTC
>JBIIYJ010000426.1:0-3895 GCA_044346855.1 Kiritimatiellia bacterium | reverse complement strand
GGCGCCGCGCTGGACGACCTGCTGGACGCCAAGGAGGAAGCCGCCCCCGCGCCCGTCCCGTCGGCCGGCGGCGCCTGGGCCAGCGGCGTGTTCACCCGCCCCCAGATGCTGGGCGCCCTGCGCATCCTGGCCCGCCTGCCGCAGAAGGAGGCGCAGGAGACCCTGGCCCGGCTGGAGAAGCACCCCGAGGCCGAGGTGATCAAGGCGGTTGCCGACGCCCGCGCCGCCACCAACGCCGGGCCCGGGCGCGCGATCCTGCCCGCCGACCTGCCGAAGGAACGGCTGATCCAGCTGGCCAACGATCCCGACACCGCCTCCGCGAACGAGGCCTGCCGCCGGCTGGCGGCCCTGCGCCCCGCGGGCGAGTCCGAGGCGGCCGCGTTCGACCTGCTCGTGGCCCATCCCGCGCGGCGCCTGCGCCTGCTCGACGAACTGGCCGCGGCCGGCGCGCCCTGGGCCCCCGCGCTCATCGAGTCGGCGGCCGCCTCCAACCCCGACGCCTACACCCGCGCGGCGGCCCTCGCCCTGCTGGCCTCCCGGTCCCCCGAGAAGGCCCGCCCGCTGGCGCTCGCCGCGCTGCGGGGCGACGGCCACAAATGGCTCCGCCTCCAGGCGGCGGCCGTGCTGGCGGGGCAGGCGGCCGCGGCCGACGAGCCGGCCCTCCGCGCCCTGGCGGCCCCGGAGCCCGCCGTGCGCGCCTACCTCGCCGCCGCCCTGGCCCGGGCCGGCGGGCAGCCAGTGCCGAAAATGGGTACGCCGGCCCGGCCGGTCGCGGGCCGGCGCAACCTGGCCTGGATGTGCGGCCTGGGCGAGTACGGTCCCGAGTCGCCCTTCGACGCCTACTACTGCCTCAGTTTGCCGACGGACCTGGCGCACTGGAAGCGGGCGTACGACGCCGGCAAGATCTTCTTCGTCCGGATTTCCACGGTCGGGCACCCGGGGCTGGTCACGCTCAACCGCCAGCAGCGCGACCGGTTCTGGCTGCAGATCGACGCGGCCCTGCCGGCCGAGACGCTGCCGCTGATCGACGGCCTGGTGTTCGGCGAGGAGACCATGAAGATGGATCCGGAGGGCCTGTGGAAGGACGGCTGGCGGCTGTTCTGCGAGGAGCTGAAGGTGGATGCCTCCCGCGTCAACGGGAACCCCGAGGCGCTGACCGGCCCCGAGCGGCAGGCGTGGCAGAGCTGGGCCTACGAGCGCGGCGTGGACGGGTTCAACATGATCTACGATTACGTCAAGCTCCGCTACGCCCTCGAGCGGCCGGGCCTCCAGGTCTGCACCTTCCTCCCGGGCGAGCCCGCCACCGCGGGGCTCAGGCGCTGGAAGTTCGACGTGGGGGGCATCTACGACTACAAGTGCGACAGCCGCCTGTCGGCCTACAGCCTCGTGCGGCGGATCAAGACCCTCTGGCCCGGCCGGCCGGTCATCTGGCTGAGCTTCGGCATCGGCGGCTACGAGATGAACCCGGTCAAGCGCAACCTCCAGGTGCCCGCCCAGCCGATGGCCACCCGCCGCATCCGCTGCTACGCCGACTCCGTGGCCGCCTGGCTGGCGGGCGCGGACACGGGCTGGTTCAGCGTCTGGATCTTCGTGGACCCGAATTTCTCCGGCGACCGGATGTCGATGTCCGGCGTTCAGGTGCTGGTCGAGGATATCGGCCGCGACAGCGACCTTTTGAAAAAGGGCGTGGCGTTCGCGTTCAAGGGGGCGGAGGAGGAGCTGACCGCGCCCAAGGCGCCCAAGGCCGCCGCCCCGGATGCCGACCTGCTGGCCGGCGACAAGCCCGACGAGGGGGAGCTGGAAGGGCTGGCGGACCTGGTTCAGGGGCGCGACCGGTCGGCGGAAGCCCGGGACAGCATCGATAAGCGCAAGGAGGCGTTCGCCCGGGGCTTCCTGTTCTACCAGCAATACGTGTATGACTGCGCCCGGGTCTGCAAGAGCCTGCCCCGCCTGCCCGAGCGGCAGCACCCGGCCCTGGCCGTCTATCCGGGCGCCACGGTGTGGGTCACGCCGCCGACGCCGAACCCCGTGGTCCCGGGCATGGCGCTGCTCAACGCCTTCGACTTCCTGAGCGATTTCAAGGAGGTATCGCAGATCGACCTCTCGCCGTACCGGATCATCATGGTGCGCGACCCGGGCGCCCAGCCGGCCGCCGTGGCGGCCGCGGTGACGGCCTGGCTGGAGAAGACGGACGGGCTGCTCTACATCCAGGGCGGCTTCGAGGCGGAGGCGGAGTGGGGCGGACCGGAGAACCTGGCCGGCAAGCTGAAGACGCCGTGGCCGTGGGCGGGGGAGGTCCGCATGGCGAAGGCGCCGGCCGCGGGCCGCGGGCTGAAGGCGCTGGCGCTGAGCGGGGCGGGCGGGGCCCTGGGCGTCAAGGGTGGCCAGGTGGCCTGCACCTGGGCGTTGTCCGGGGCGCGCGCCAAGCCGCTGCTGGCCGCCGCCGAGGGCCCTGTGCTGGCCGTGTGGCGGGATCCGGCCCGGTTCAAGGGCGTCGTGGTGTTCGACGGGGTTGAAAACGCCTCCCGCGACTATGTGCTGGCCCTGCGCGGCCATCTGGCGGAAGCGGCTGGGCCGGCCTCGGGCGCGCTGCTGGCCGGCCCGGTGCTGCTTGAAACGGAAACAATCTCCGGCGTGACGGCGGCTGCGGCGACGGGCTATTACAAGGACGTGAGCGACCGGCCCGCGTTCGGCGGGTTCGACCTGCTGACCGGCGAGCCGGATCCCGTCGTGGGCGGGGGGATCAGCGGCGCTTTGGCGGCCACGAATTACGTGGCCGGCCATGTGGCGGTCCTCAACGGGATCGCGCTGCTGGCCGAGAGGGAGCCGGTCCGGGTCGAGCCGGCCGGCGGCGGCCTGGTCTTCGGCGGCGGCGGGCTGGTCCGCCTGGCCTCCGCGGGCGGGCTGGACGTGCAGGCGCGCGAGGGGGCCCCGTTGCCGGTGATCACCAACGCGGCGGCCTGGATTGCCGGGGGGGCCGGCGAGGGCGTGGCCCTCGTGATGGCGGCCACGAACCGGCCGGTGGTGTATGTCCGCTCGGAGCGGGAAGTCAGCGTGAAACGGAGAGAGCCATGAACCTGGCGTATGGAATTGCGAAGCCGCTGTATGCGAAACAGGCCCACCCCCGGGTGCTGCTGGGGCCGGCCGACGTGGCCGCCCTGCGGGCTTGTACCCGTATCGGGGACGGCCGGAAAATCCGGCTGGCGGTGCGCGGGAAGGCGGCCCGCCTCTTCGCCGAGCTGGCGGCCGCGCCCGAGCCCTCGACGTGGCTGGGGGGGAACGGCACCTGGAGCTCCCTGTCGGCCCGGCTGATGTTCGCGGTGGACGACATGGCCATCACCGCGCTGCTGGACAACCGGGCCGACTACGTCGAGCAGCTCCGGACGATCCTGCGGGCGCTGTGCGTCGCGGACCCGATCAAGAGCCGGGCGGGCATCCGGCTGGCCAACATGGCCCTGGCGTTCGACCTGCTGCACGAGCACTGGACGCCCGAGGACCGCGCGGAGGTGGTCCGCGCCGGGGTGATCGACATCCGGACGCGGCTGGAGGCGGCCCGGGTGAACTATTTCAAGAGCGCGGGCGGCAACATCACGCTGATGAGCCTGCTGGTCGCCCTGCCCGAGGCGCTGGCGCTGCGCGGCGAGCCGGGCGTGCCGGACGACTTTGAAGGCCTGCTGGCCGACCTGATCCTGCGCTACGAGGCCTCCGTCAACGTGACCGCGAACGCGAACGGCTATCCCGAGGAGGACGGGGGGTACGGGAATCTGATCATGGCCCGCCTGGTCGAGTATGGCGAGATGCTGCACCGCGCCGGGCTGTTCGACGTCTACACGGCCTGCCCCGTGTTCGCCCGGTCGGGCCGGGCGCTGCTGCATTTCGTGCAGCCCTGGGGGGG
>JBIIYJ010000141.1:0-13107 GCA_044346855.1 Kiritimatiellia bacterium | reverse complement strand
GGTCGGATCGGCCGGATCGGCCGGATCAGTCGGATCGGCCGGATCGGCCGGAACCCCTGAACCGGGATTGGAGCATTGTCATGAAACAAAACGAAAAAATCGAGTTGCTGGACACGACCCTGCGCGATGGCGCCCAGGCCGAGGGCATTTCGTTTTCGGTTCGGGACAAGCTTGCGGTGGTCAGGACCCTCGAGGAACTGGGCATTCCTCTGATCGAGGCCGGCAATCCCGGCTCCAATCCCAAGGACCTGGAATTCTTCGAGGCGGTCAAGGGCCTGGCCCTGGGCTCCTCCGTGATCTGCTCGTTCGGCTCCACGCGCCGGCCGAATACGGCCGTGGAGGACGACGGGCAGGTGCGCAGCCTGCTGTCGGCCGGGACGGCGGTCACGGTCATTTTCGGGAAAACGTGGTCGCTGCACGTGACCGAGGTGCTCAAGACGACCCTCGACGAGAATCGGGCCATGATCCGCGACACGGTGGCGTATGCGCGCACGAAGGTGTCGCGCGTCATCTACGACGCCGAGCATTTCTTCGACGGCTGGAAGGCTGACCCGGAGTACGCGCTGAAGACGCTGGTGACGGCGGCGGAGGCGGGGGCGGACACGATCTGCCTGTGCGACACGAACGGCGGCGCCTTTCCGGAAGAGGTGACGGCGGGGGTCCAGGCGGCGCTGGCCGCGCTGGCGCACGTGAAGGGCCGCGTCGTGGTCGGCATGCACGCGCACAACGACTCCGGGCTGGCGGTGGCCAATTCGCTGGCCGCGGTCCGGGCGGGGGCCCTGCACGTGCAGGGGACCCTGGCCGGCTTCGGCGAGCGCTGCGGCAACGCCAACCTCGCCACGATCCTGGCCAACCTCCAGCTCAAGTGCGGGTGTGACTGCATCCCGCCGGACCGGATGGCCCTGCTCACGCCGCTCGTGAGGCGCGTGGCCGAGGTGGCGAACATCATCCTGTATGACGACCTGCCGTACGTCGGCCGCAAGGCCTTCGCCCACAAGGCGGGCATGCACATGGACGGCGTGCGCAAGTGCAGCGCGTCGTTCGAGCATGTGGCTCCGGAGTCGGTGGGGAACGCCCGCCGGTTCCTGATGAGCGAGGTGGCGGGGCGCAGCGCCGTGCTGGAGCGGCTGCGCAAGCTGGACCCGGCCGTGCAGAAGGGCGACGCGGTGCTGGACAAGCTGGTGGCGCGCCTCAAGGAACTGGAGCAGGAGGGCTATTCCTTCGAGGGGGCCGACGGGAGCTTCGACCTGCTGATGCGCAAGTCGCTGGGCACCTACAAGCCGTTCTTCGTGCTGGAGCAGTTCCGCCTGCTGGGCGAGCGGCCCGCGCCGGGCGAGACGGGCGCCTCGGTCCTGATGAAGGTCAGCGTGGAGGGGCAGACGGAGATGACCGCCGCCGAGGGCGACGGGCCCGTGAACGCCCTGGACCGCAGCCTGCGCAAGGCGCTGGAGCGGTTCTACCCGACGCTGGCCGAGGTGCGGCTGACGGACTACAAGGTGCGCGTGCTGGACGGCAACGCGGCGACGGCCTCGAAGGTGCGCGTGCTGATCGAGTCGACCGACGGCCGCGAGGTCTGGACGACGGTGGGAGTTTCAACGGATATCATCGAAGCGAGCTGGTTCGCGCTGGTCGATTCGATCGAGTACAAGCTGATCCGGGATCAGGAAAAGAACCGGACACACGCATAGGAGACAGGGCATGGGCATGACGATGACGCAGAAGATCCTCGCCCGCGCGGCGGGCCTGGACCGGGTTGAACCGGGCCAGTTGATCGAGGCGAAGCTGGACCTCGTCCTGGGGAATGACATCACGGCGCCGGTGGCCATCCGCGAGTTCGCCAAGATCGGCTCGGGCCGGGTGTTCAACAAGGACAAGATCGCCCTGGTTCCGGACCATTTCTCCCCGAACAAGGACATCAAGGCGGCCGAGCAGTGCAAGGTGCTGCGCTGCTTCGCGTGCGACCAGAACATCACCCACTATTTCGAACTGGGCGAGATGGGCGTGGAGCATGCGCTGCTTCCCGAGAAGGGGCTCGTGGGGCCGGGCGACGTCATCATCGGCGCCGACAGCCACACCTGCACCTACGGCGCGCTGGGCGCGTTCTCCACGGGCGTGGGCTCGACCGACATGGCGGCCGGCATGGCGGCCGGCACGGCCTGGTTCAAGGTCCCGGCGGCCATGAAGTTCGTGCTGACCGGCAAGCCCGGCAAGTGGGTGAGCGGCAAGGACGTGATCCTGCACATCATCGGCAAGATCGGGGTGGACGGCGCGCTGTACCGGTCGATGGAATACGCCGGCGACGGGCTGGCGGCGCTGACGGTGGACGACCGGCTCTGCATGGCCAACATGGCCATCGAGGCGGGCGCCAAGAACGGCATTTTCCCGGTGGACGCCCAGACCCGCGCGTTCCTGAAGGCCGTGGGCCACAAGGGCGGCACGGAGTTCGCGGCCGATCCGGACGCGGTCTACGAGCAGACGATGACGGTGGACCTGACGGCGCTGAAGCCGACGGTCTCCTTCCCGCACCTGCCCTCGAACACGCGGCTGGCGAAGGATTCGGGAAGTGTGACGATCGACCAGGTGGTGATCGGCTCCTGCACCAACGGGCGGCTGAGCGACCTGCAGACGGCCGCGGCCTTCCTGAAGGGCCGCAAGGTTAAGAAGGGCCTGCGCTGCATCGTGATTCCCGCGACTCAGAAGATCTACCTGGACGCGATGCACGAGGGCTTGGTCGAAATCTTCATCAACGCCGGCGCGGTCGTGTCCACGCCGACCTGCGGGCCCTGCCTGGGCGGCCACATGGGCATCCTGGCGAAGGGCGAGCGGGCGGTGGCCACGACGAACCGGAATTTCGTGGGGCGTATGGGTCATCCGGAATCCGAAGTGTACCTGGCCAGCCCCGCGGTGGCGGCGGCCTCGGCCCTGACGGGCCGGATCACGGATCCGTCGGAGGTGCTGTCATGAAGGGAGCGGCGATGAAAGCGGAAGGCAGGGTTTTCAAGTACGGCGACAATGTCGATACGGACGTCATCATTCCGGCGCGCTACCTGAACACGTCGGATGCGGCGGAGCTGGCCTCGCACTGCATGGAGGACATCGACGCCGATTTCCCGAAGAAGGTGAAGCAGGGCGACCTGATGGTCGGCGGCCGGAATTTCGGCTGCGGCTCCTCGCGCGAGCATGCGCCGCTGGCGATCAAGACGGCCGGCATCTCGTGCGTGATCGCGGAGAGCTTCGCCCGCATCTTCTACCGGAATTCCATCAACATCGGGCTGCCGATCATGGAGTGCCCGGAAGCGGCCAAGGCGATCGCCGACGGCGCGAGCGTGGCGGTGGATTTCGAGACGGGCGTGATCACAGACAAGGCCAGCGGCCGCACGTGGAAGGCGGCGCCGTTCCCCCCCTTCATGCGCGAGCTGATCGCCGCCGGCGGGCTGGTGCCGTACGTGAAGAAGAGGCTGGAAGCGAAGAAGTGATCGGTCATCAGTGATCAGTAACCAGTGATCAGTGATCAGTAACCAGTGATCAGTGATCAGTGATCAGTAACCAGTGATCGGTGATCAGTAATCAGTGATCGGTCATCAGTGATCAGTAACCAGTGATCGGTGATCAGTGATCAGTAACCAGTGATCGGTCATCAGTGATCAGTAATCAGTGATCGGTGATCAGTAATCAGTGATTGGTAATCAGTGATTGGTCATCAGTGATCAGTAACCAGTGATCAGTGATCGGTGTTGCGATCGCGATCACGATCACGACTACAGCAATAGCAGCGAAGAGGGACGGCGGAAACGTCGCCCCTCTTTTTTTCGAATCCGCTATTAGCTATCAGCGATTTTAACGCGCCGGTTCTTCGCCCGGTCGATCATCTTTGCCGTAATCTTTACCCTAATCTCTCTTTCGTGCGCCGACTCTTCGCCTGATCGATGAGTGGGAGGGATGAGTGGGACCGATGAGTGGCCTTTCGCGCCAGCCCCCCTCGCCGTTTTTCTTTCGTGATCGCAATCGTGATCGCGATCGTGATCGACCACGCGCATGCATTGACGCTTCGATCACGATCACGATCTCGATCACGACTACGATGCCGGATGCAGGACCCAGAGCCCGGCCCAGGATTTGAAAAGTTAAAAATTTATTTACAAATTCGGGACGCCCTGCAATACTTTACCAAGTTGATCGAATTACTCATGTAACGAGAGGGGCAAGCGAAACGTGATCGGGAACGCAAACAGGACGGCAAATGAACTCGGCAGCATGCTCATGTGCATGTGTTGTTGCGGGTGTGCACGTCCGGAAGGGGGTGTTTTTGCGGCCTGATTAAGCGGTAACAGGATGAATCAGTTCAGCAGGAAAGCCCACAACCGGAATACGGTTGGTGGGTTTTTTGTTTTTCGGCAAACCAGTCATAGTGAAAAAAGAAAAGAAAAGAGAGACGGCATCATGAAGAATCAGAATCGCAGCACGGTCGGTAAGAATGTCTGGATCGCGGGAATCGCCGGCTTGGCGCTGGCTCACGCCGCGCAGGGCGGGGTTCCGCTCAACAACCTGCAGGGAGCCGGGGGCGTGGCGTTCAATCCCCTGGCTTACACCGCGGGACAGAATGCGGACGAGAAGTCGACCAGCCCGTTCAGCAAGCCGCAGTTCGGCGCCTGGTACGTCAGCCTGAGCGACGTGGACGTGGACTGGACCGCCTTCGGCGTGGCGGAGACGCTGTTCGGGCGGTTGGAACTCTCATACGGCTATGAGCTCGTTGCCCCGGCGGCGGAGAACATCAAGAAATCGAACGTGGGCGCGAAGCTCAACTTGATCCGGGAAAACCAGGGTGGGAACGCCTTTGTGCCGGCGATTTCGGCGGGCAGCCTCTGGAAAACGACCGATCCCGTGGCGTCGGGGTCGGACGAGTCGGCGTTCGACTTTTACGTGGTGGCCACGAAGCTGGTGACCCAGCTGCCCCGGCCCGTGCTGCTATCGGGGGGCGTGCTCGAAACGAAGGAGCAGGTGACCGGCGTGTTCGGCTTCAACGACGACTATGACACGACGGTCTTCGCCAACATCGACGTGCTGCCCGTTTCCAGCGCGGCGGTCGGCTTCGAATACAAGCAGGGCGCATCGTTCGACGGCTTCAAGAACGCCGACTACTGGGACGTCCACCTCGCCTGGTTCGCGAACAAGAACCTGACGCTCGCTGGCGCCTATGTCAACGCCGGGGATGAGAAGTCGTCTTCCAAAGTCGGCCTGGGCGATGGCGTGGTGCTAAGCGCGCAATACGCATTTTGAAAAACACCTGAGCAAACCAGTGAACAAGGAGAAACGACCATGACAACACCGAATATCAATACCCTGGCCCTGCACGCGGGCCAGAAGCCCGATCCGGCGACCGGCTCGCGCGCCGTGCCGATCTACCAGACCACCTCGTACGTGTTCAAGAGCACGGAGCATGCGGCGAACCTCTTCGCGCTGAAGGAGTTCGGCAACATTTACACGCGCCTGATGAACCCGACGACGGACGTGTTCGAGCAGCGCGTCGCCGCGATCGAAGGCGGAACGGGCGCCCTGGGCGTGGCCTCGGGGCAGGCGGCGATCACGTATGCGCTGCTCGCGATTACGCGGCTGGGCGACGAGATCGTTTCCGGGAACAATCTCTACGGCGGCACCTACCAGCTGTTCCACCACACCTTCCCCAAGCTGGGGCGGACGGTCAAGTTCGTCAACTCCCGCGACCCGGAGGCCTTCCGCCGGGCGATCACGCCGAGGACCCGGGCGGTCTACGTGGAGACGATCGGAAACCCGAAGCTGGACGTTCCTGACTTCGAGGCGATCTCGAAGATTGCGCACGAGAACGGGATCCCGCTGGTGGCGGACAACACCGTCGGCATCGGGCTGGTGAGGCCGATCGACCACGGCGTCGACATCCTGGCCAATTCCGCGACCAAGTACATCGGCGGCCACGGCACCTCCATCGGCGGCGTGATCGTGGACTCGGGGCGGTTCAAGTGGAACACCGGAAAATTCCCGGAGTTCACGGAGCCCGACCCGAGCTATCACGGCCTCGTCTACTGGGACGCGCTGGGCAACGTGCCCGGGCTTGGCAACGTGGCCTTCATCCTGAAGGTGCGCGTGACCCTGCTGCGCGACATCGGGGCGGCGCTCAGCCCCTTCAACGCCCACGAGTTCCTGCTGGGGCTGGAGACGCTGCCGCTGCGACAGCAGCGCCACTCGGCCAACGCACTGGAGATCGCCCGGTGGCTCAAGCAGCATCCGCGGGTGAGCTGGGTGACTTACCCCGGGCTGGAGGACGACCCGAGCCACGTGATCGCAGCGAAATACCTGAAGAAGGGGTTCGGGGGCCTTGTGGGCTTCGGCATCAAGGGGGGGCTGGAGGCCGGCAAGACGTTCATCAACGGGGCGAAGCTGCTGTCGCACGTGGCGAACATCGGCGATGCGAAGAGCCTGGTGATCCACCCGGCCTCGACGACGCACCAGCAGCTGACGGCCGCCGAGCAGAAGGAGACGGGCGTGACGGAGGACTACATCCGCCTGTCCATCGGGCTGGAGGACGTGGAGGACATCAAGGCCGACATCGATCAGGCGCTCACACTCACCGTGTGAGGAGGCGTCCGCTCGGGTTGGCGCAAACGGACAAGGGGTGACATGAGGACACGGGACATCATCGTCAGGTGCGAGCACGGCCTGCATGCGCGGGTGGCCGCGAGCGTGGTCAAGCTAGCGAGGGATCGCGAGTCGACGGTTCAGATCCGCTGCAAGGGGTGCGCGCCGGCGAATGCGTGTTCCATCATGGAGCTGCTGATGCTGGGGGCGGGGCAGGGAACCCGCCTCCAGATCGTGGCCGACGGACCTGACGAGGATGCCACGGTGGAAGCCGTGGCGGAAGTGTTCAAGGACGGGAGCGGAATCTGAACAACGGGAAAAGGGACAGACCATGAGCCGTATTTTCGAGGATAATTCCGAATCCATCGGCAACACGCCGCTGGTGAGGTTGAACCGCGTGACGCAGGGCGCCGGGGCGACCGTGCTCGCCAAGGTGGAGGGGCGGAACCCCTCCTACTCGGTCAAGTGCCGAATCGGGGCGGCCATGATCTGGGACGCGGAGAAGCGGGGGTTGTTGAAGCCGGGGGCGGAGATCGTCGAGCCGACCAGCGGGAACACCGGCATTGCACTGGCCTATGTCGCGGCGGCCCGCGGCTACAGCCTGACGCTGACCATGCCGGAGACGATGAGCCTCGAGCGGCGGCGCGTGCTGGCCGCGTTCGGCGCCAACCTTGTGCTGACGCCCGGGGCCGAGGGGATGAAGGGCGCCATCCGCAAGGCAGAGGAGTTGGCGGCGAGCGACCCCGGCCGGTATTTCATGCCCCAGCAGTTCAAGAATCCGGCCAATCCCGGCATTCACGAGCGGACGACGGGGCCTGAAATATGGAACAACACCGGCGGAGGGATAGATGTGCTGGTGGCCGGCGTCGGCACCGGCGGAACGATCACCGGGGTGTCTCGCTACATCAAGAATACCAAGGGGAAGAAGATCCTGTCCGTGGCGGTGGAGCCCAGGGAGAGCCCGGTCATTTCCCAGAAGCTGGCAGGGCTTGAGCTGAAGCCCGGGCCGCACAAGATCCAGGGGATCGGCGCGGGTTTCATTCCCGATACCTTGGACCTGTCCATCGTGGACCGGGTGGAGCAGGTGGACGGCGCCGAGGCTGTCCTGTACGCCCGGCGGCTAGCCAGGGAAGAGGGGCTGCTGGTGGGCATATCCTGCGGCGCGGCCGCGGCCGCCGCGCTGAGGCTCGCGAAAGAGGAGGCGTTTGCGGGGAAGATCATCGTCGTCATCCTGCCGGATGCGGGCGAGCGCTACCTGTCCACCGTGCTGTTTGACGGGATCGGGTGACGCCCGGCCTTGAGACCCCGAAGCCTAGCACAAACCCGGAAACGCCATTATTTTATCGCCTTCCGCTTTCGCTGCCACTTGGGCGTGGACATGTCTCCCGTTGCCGGAATGGCGGGATGAGTCCTAAGAACCTCCTGAAGGCGTTTCCGGGCGTCCAGAACAGTTTTGTCGGTGACATTTAACGGGACAAGAATCTCGTTGAAAGGCGCATCTTTCATGTCGAAGAGCAATCCGTCGTGGGTGAGCTTCCAACGGACGTCGCGGACGTAAGACTCTCCCTCCAACTCGACATATACCCACTCGCGCTGCTTGCCTGGCTGGCCTCGCACCTGGGCCGCGAAACTGACGCCGTCGATCACGACCTTTTCGGGAAGCGAAGCGCGCCCGAGTTCGATGAAGGTGGGAAAAAAATCGCTGAAGTCGATCAAATCCTGCCGAACTTGCCCAGCGGGCGTTTTTCCGGGCCAATTTACGATTAAGGGCACTCGGCTGCCACCCTCCAGTAAAGTCCTTTTTCCGCCTACCAGGAGACGGTCGTTAACCGTGGAATGATTTGAGCCGTTGTCTCCCGTGAAAACCACGATTGTCTTCTCGCGCAGGCCCTGGCGGTCCAATTCGTCTATGAGTTTTCCCACGAGTTTGTCCATATAGGCGACGTTATCAGCATAAATTTGCACCTTGTCCGCACCTGCCTTGGAGTCCGGCGTCCTAACAAGGCGACTGTGAATGTGGGACATGGCATAATAGAGAAAAAAGGGCTTTTCATGGCTCCGGGCCAGGAAGTCAGCGATGTACCCGTGCATGATGTCCGGAAGGTATTGCGACTCCGTCAAAGGTTGGCGCTTGCCGTTCAACGTGTAGAATTCGTCCTGTTTCCCCCAATATTTTCCATTTCCCGAAAAAGCAAGGTGCTCATCAAATCCCCACTCTTTCGGGCCAAAGCTCATCTGCCCCCATTTCCCAACCTGGGCCGTGACATAGCCGGCCTTTTTCAAGGCCGTCTGGATCATGACCTCCCGGTCAGGCTGGATGGCTTCCGCAATGGTGTTGCCGTTCAGCCCTGTCCGGAAGGGATATCGCCCAGTCAAGGCTTCGCATCGGGACGGGCCGCAAAGAGGGATGGCGTAACAATACTCGAATCGAACCCCGGTTTTGGCAAGCTCATCGATGCGGGGTGTTTTATAGGCACCGCCACAGCACCCGATTTCGCCCAAGCCTACGTCATCAGCCATGATGAAGATGATGTTGGGTCGGAAATGGCCTCCGCGGCACCCGCCGACCATCTGGGGGAGAGACAGGGCCGCCATGCCGCCCCCCAGGACTTTTAGAAAATCGCGCCTGTTCATGCCAAGTGATCTTTCCACGTTATATCAGGGTGAATGATAAACGACTGTTCGCATAAAATCAAATGCCCGTCTGCGGGAGTGCTTCGCAAGGGGCGCGATAAGCATTGTCCGGGCTCGTTGGACGCGATACAATGGATGCGGAGAGACAATGCCATGCCCGACATGATCAGAAAACGGCTTTGGGTGCCGGTCGTTCTGCTTGCGCTGGCCGCGTTCAACGCGGCGGCGGACACGAACAGGCCGTTCGTGATCGTGATCAGCGTGGACGGCATGGGCTCGGAATACGTCAAGCCCCTGCTGGCCGCGGGGCTGGCGAACGAACTCACGACCTTCAAGCGGTTCCAGGCCGAGGGAGCCGGCACGCTCAACGCCCGCGACGACGCGAATTACGCCGTCACGCTGCCCAACCACGTGACCATGATGACCGGCCGGCGCGTCAGCGGCGCGGCCGGGCACAACTGGTCCAGCAACACCGATCCCGCGCCCACGGACACCCTCGCCCTCAACAAGGGATCGTACGTCGCCAGCGGTTTCGACGTCGCCCATGACAACGGCCTGCGCACCGGCATCTGGTCGGGCAAATCGAAATTCAGCCTGTTCCAGCAATCCTACAGTTCCGTCAGCGGCGCGGCGGACGTCACGGGGGCGGACAACGGGCGGGACAAGATCGACTATGACAAGGTGGTGGCCGGCATCTCGGCGGCGGCGCTGACGTCCGACTTCACCAACAGGATGACCTTGAATCCGTTCAACTTCGTTTTCTTCCATTACCAGGACCCGGATGCGACGGGGCATGCCTCCGGCTGGTCCAGCAACACCACGAGCGCCTTCGCCGCGACGCTGAAGCTGGTGGACACGCAGATCGGCAAGATCCTGCAGTTTGCGGAGAGCCATCCCGGGCTGCGGGGGAGGACCACGGTCATCCTGACCGCGGATCACGGCGGGCACGGCACGACCCACGGCGACACGACGAATCCGCTGGATTACACGATCCCGTTCTACGCCTGGGGGGCGGGGGTGGAGCCGGGGGCCGACCTGTATGCCTTGAATCCGGGCGCCCGCACGGCGCCGGGCGCGGCGGTCAACCCGTCCTATTCGGGGGGCCAGCCGGTCCGCAACGGCGATGCGGCCAACCTGGCGCTGGACCTGCTGGGGCTGGGCGCGGTTCCGGGGTCCATGATCGACAGCGCCCAGGACCTGTTCGTCTCTGTCCCTAATTTAGAATTCACGGGGATTGCTCCCTCCGGGGGCGGGTCGTCGTTCACCTTCACCGGCACAACGGAGGCGCCCGGCAACCTGGTGACGGAGCGGGCGGCGAGCCTGGCGCCGCCGGTGGTGTGGGTCCCGATTCAGACGAATGCGGCGCCGGCCGGGCCGTTCAGCATCTCCGTTCCGTGGGGGACGAACACGTGCGCCTTTTTCAGGCTGATGCTGCGATAGGCGAAGAGAATAGCGGATAGCTAATAGCTGATAGCGAAAAAAGTTAAAAAGTTGTTGCATTAACCTCCTATTCAGGTATTCTAGTACCAGATTAACGGAAGGAGACGAAGCATGTCGGGAATCATTCAAATGTCGGAAGCGGCGTCGATCGCGATCCACACGACGCTGTGGCTGGCGCAGCAGCCGGCGCGGCTGGCGCGCTCCACCGAGGTCTGCCGCCTCTTCGGGTTCTCCGAAGCCCACTTCGCCAAGGTCATGCAGGCCCTCAGCCGCGCCGGCCTCGTTGAATCCGTCCGCGGACCCCGCGGCGGCTCCCGCCTCGCCAAGCCCCCCGCGGGCATCTCCCTCCTCGAGGTCTACGAGGCGCTCGACGGCCCCTTCCTTGAGGACCGCTGCCTGCTCAGCCCCCGCATCTGCACCACGCGCTGCTGCCCCCTCGGCCGCGAAATCACCAAGCTCAACCGCGGCCTCCGCCAGACCCTCTCCGGCGCCACCCTCGAGACCATGGCGGGCGCGACCGACTGGTCGGGCCTGGCCGGGCCGGCCAAAACCACCCTTTCCAAGACGACGACGAAGACGATCAAGACGAAGAAGACGGCAACAACCTAAAACCAGCAGGAGAAGAGACGATGAGCGAGAACATGTTCTGTTTCCAGTGTGAACAAGCGGCCGGCGGCAAGGGCTGCACCCAGAGCGGCGTGTGCGGCAAGAAGCCCGAGGTTTCGGGCAAGCAGGATCTGCTGACCGGCGCCCTGATCGGCTTGGCCCGCGCCGCCGAAGGCAAGGCGACCGACAAGGCCACCGACGACCTTGTCATGCTCTCCCTGTTCGCCACCGTCACGAACGTGAGCTTCGACGGCGGCCGTGTTGACGACCTGATCCGCGACGTCCGCGCCGCCGCCGCCAAGCTGGGCAAGGCCCCCGAGTTCGCGCCCGAGGCCCTGTTCCACGGCAACCCCGACATCGTCTCGCTGCGCTCCACGCTGCTCTTCGGCCTGCGCGGCATGGCCGCCTACGCCTGGCACGCCGCTGCCCTGGGCGTCCGCGATCCCGAGGTCGTCGCCTGGCACTACAAGGGCCTGCGCGAAATCGGCAAGGACCACGACGTGGCCGGCTGGCTGGGGCTGATCATGGAATTCGGCAAGGTCAACTTCGCCTGCATGGCGTCGCTCGACAAGGCCAACACGGAAACCTACGGCCATCCCGCGCCGGCCACGGTTTCGACCGCCCGCGACATCGGGCCGTTCATCGTGGTGACCGGGCATGACCTGCTCGATCTCAAGCAGCTGCTCGACCAGACCGAGGGCAAGGGCATCAACATCTACACCCACGGCGAGATGCTGCCCGCGCACGGCTATCCCGGGCTGCGCAAGTACAAGCACCTCAAGGGCAACTACGGCACGGCCTGGCAGAACCAGCAGAAGGAATTCGCCGACCTCCCCGGCGCCGTCCTCTACACGACGAACTGCATCATGCCGCCCAAGACGTACGGCGACCGGCTGTTCACCACCTCGGTGGTGTCGTTCCCCGGCGTGGCGCACATTCCGGACGGGGCGAACGGGGTCAAGGACTTCGGCCCTGTCATTAAGAAGGCGCTCGAGCTGGGCGGCTGGAAGCAGTCGGTGGACGGCAAGCCGCTCTCGACCGGCTTCGCCCGCAACACGGTGTTGGGCGTGGCCGGCACCGTCATCGATGCGGTGAAGAGCGGCGCGCTGAAGCACATCTTCCTGGTGGGCGGCTGCGACGGCGCCAAGCCGGGGCGGAACTACTATACCGAGTTCGCGGAGAAGGCGCCCAAGAACACGGTCATCCTCACGCTCGCATGCGGCAAGTTCCGGCTCAACCACCTCGAGCTCGGGACGCTGGGCGGGCTGCCCCGGCTGCTCGACATGGGCCAGTGCAACGACGCCTACTCGGCGATCGTGGTGGCCGTGGAGCTGGCGAAGGCGTTCAACTGCACGGTCAACGACCTGCCGCTGACGCTGATCCTGTCCTGGTACGAGCAGAAGGCCGTCTGCATCCTGCTCACCCTGCTGGCCCTCGGCGTGAAGAACATCCGGCTCGGCCCGAGCCTGCCGGCGTTCGTCTCGCCCGCGGTGCTGGACGTGCTGGTCAACCAGTTCGGGCTCAAGCCCATCACCACGCCCGACGCGGACCTGAAGGCTATCCTGGGGTAACAGGGGGCGGTAAAACCATCCCGGTTACGCAAGACAGGGGGGCGCGGCCAAGTGCCGCGCCCCCCTTTTTTTCCTGGTTGGCCTTCTTCGCTAAGGTCAGGCGGGTTCACCAGCGGGGGTGCGGCGTTCCGGCCGGAATCTGGCGTGCGCTTTTCCGCGCTGAGGGGCTCCGACTGGAGGAGTCGGGACACGAGTCCACGCCTCCTCGTCGTCGCCCCTCATCATCGGAAAATCGCCTCGCCATATT
>JBIIYJ010000425.1:0-3908 GCA_044346855.1 Kiritimatiellia bacterium | reverse complement strand
GTGTCCCTTTTTAAGGGGCAACGCGCCGAGCACCACATGCCCCTCGCGGTCCGCACCCGTCGTCTCCGGCATGGTTCCGCGCGCCAGACAATCGTTGCTCATCAGTCGATTCTCCTGTAAAGGGGTCAGGGTTCGGGGTTCAGGGTTCAGCGGTTCAGCGGTTCAGGCTAAAAACGTCAGACCGGTCAGACCGGTCAGACTGGTCCGACACCGATCACTGATCACTGATAACTGATCACTCTTCCTGAACCCTGAACCCCGAACCCTGAACCCTCTTCCTGAACCCCGAACCCTGAACCCTCTTCCTGAACCCCGAACCCTGAACCCTCTCCCCCCCCTCTTCCCCATCACATTTCGTACTCCACGCCCTTGCCGGTTTTCGGCTTTGCCGGCCCGTTCGTGGCGCCAGCCCGGTAGATCATCACCGGCATCATAATCCCGCCGGTCCCGAGTTCGGCAAGGCTGCCGGCGGCGACCCGGACGGCGAGCACGTTCTCCCCCGCCTTCAGGTGCTTGCCGACAGCCTCGTATTCGGCCGGCTTGACAAACCCCTTCTTCTCGCCGAGGGATTGCCCGTTCAGGTAGACGTCCACGTTGTTGTCGAATCCGCCGAACCAGAGGCGGAGGTCGCCCGTCAAATCGGCCGGCGCCGCGAACCGCGTCCGGTACCAGCCCTCGCCCAGGTAGTTGTCCAGCCCCTGGTCGCACCAGGACTTGGAGAAGGTCGCCAGGTTCGTCCAGCCTGTATCGTTGAACTCCGGCTTCCACCAGCCCTCGGCGACGCCCGCAGCCGCCTCGTCCTTGCTGAACGACCAGACGTCCGGCAAACGGACCAGGATGGTTCCGCCATCGGCCACGATCTTGGCGCCCGCCTCCACCGGGCGGCCGACGAAGGTTTCGTAATAGCCGTAGGCATAGCGCTCATGGAACCAGGAGGGCGGGTTGGTGATGGCCGCCCGTTCGGCGATGAACGCCTTCAGCTCCCCCTGCGCCTTCGCGGCGGTCGGGAAGTCGCAGCCACCCAGCGCGTTCCAGATCGCCATGTACAGGTCCGCGCAACGCAGCCCGGCGGCCGCCAGCTCGACCGCCTTCTTCTCCCGGTCATCGGCGGCCAGTTTGCCGGCCCGCTCGATATCGGCCCGGCACGCCTTGAGCAGGTCGGGCGTCCAGACCAGATGCTGACCGTAGGACGATCCCACATGCGCGGGGGTGGTGGCGTAGGCCGCGTCGATCCGCAGCCAGTAATCCCGCATGGGCCCGGCCGCCTGACCGTAAAAGCCGTTGAAGAAACGCTCCAGCTCCGCATCCACGTCGATGTCCGTGTTCCACAGCATGCGCAGCGTGAGGTAGAGGTGCGGCGCGTGCGTGGTCCAGCTGTCCATGGATTCCGGAATCCACGCCAGTTCCCTGATCCTGGCCTCCTTGACCGTCGCGATGAGCCGCTTGTAGTAATCGAACTTCGTGAACGGCAGCAGCGTGTCCGCCAGGTTGTAGTTGTAGGGATAAAAGCCGAGCTTGCCGTTGGACGTCCGCGCCCACGCCAATATCTCATCCTTGTAGATCTGCGAGGAGGGGCAGATCGGATTGCCGGGCCCGTGGATGCGGCACCGGCGGATGGGCGCCATCATGGGGAAGACCCGCGCGTTGAGCCGCTCGATTTTCAGCAGCGGGCGCGAGTATTCGCTATAGACCAGGATGCCCAGGTCCTTGTCCGGAAAGGTTTTCGCCGTGATATCCGCGATGTCGGAGGCGAATTTGAAAATGGCGTCGGAGTAGCAGGGCTTGCCCGTCGTATACTCGACGTAGCCGGGCGTGTGCATCGTCGCGCACGCCGGACACTCGCAAAGCCCGCCGCCGTCGTTCGGTCCGGCCGGGAAGACCGTCTGGCCGGGATTGGCCTCCATCTTGCGCAGGAGCGTCTCCGCGGCCAGCCGCACCGTCTCCTTGTTGGCCGTACACAGCTGGCCCGGGTTCCGCTGACCCCGCTTGACGCTGAACAGCTCGGGCTTGGTGGCGAACAGCTCCTTGGGAACCAGCCCGCCCCAGGCGTGGCTCCAGCTGCCGCACTCGATGTAGCCCTTGTTCCGGAACCGCCAGGGCGCCAGGGTCTGCTCGCCGCCGGTGACCCGGTTGCCGGCACCGCCGTACCACAGGCGGCGGTTGATCGAATCGCTGACCTCGGAATGGTCCAGCTTGTCCGCAACACCCAGCGTCGCCTTGCGGGGAATCACCTCGCCAACCTCGCCGGGGGTGTACCAGCCGCAGCCCCACATCTCCAAAAGGCTCATCACGCCGTTGTAGACGCCCTGCCCGGATTCGCCGGCGATCGCCAGCCGCCCGTCTTTTTCCGCGAGGCGGAACCCATCCTTCGCGCGCGAGCCAAGCTTCATGCCAAGCCCCTGCCGGTCCGCCAGCTTGCCCAGCACCACGGCCGGGGCGGGAATGGCGGGCGCCGCCCCCGGCTCCACGCCGTGTAGCGCCAGCTCCGCGCCCGACATCCGCTTCACGATGGCAGCCAGCTCCTCGGCGGCCTTCTGCTCCGTCAGGCCGAGGGCGTTCGTGGCCGCCTTTTCAAACCAGATTCCGGCCAGCGGTTTCCCGTCCCTGACCACGTCCATGGCAACGGCCGTGCCCGCTGCCAGAACCAGCCCCGCCGTCAGCATCGTCAACTGCTTCATGAAAAAGTCCTTTCTCGTTCGCTCGCCCTCAGGCCCCGGCCATGCCGCCGCCCCAGGCGGGGAGCGGATAATTCAAGATCCCGAACCGGTCCAGGTGGCCGGCCAGGTACTCCTTATTGAAACGCTCCCGCACGTAGGCGCGGAGTTCGGCGGCCCGGCGGTTGAGCGCCGCGGGACGGTCGGCCGTCACCGCCGGCACGGAGCGGCCGGCCAGCGCCTCGTCGTCCAGTTCCAGGATTTGCGCCATCCGGGTGTAATACGCATCCGCCATGAGGCCGCGGTTGACGGAGCGGCCGTGGCACTCGAGGGCGCTCATCAGCGCGCCGTCGCGGCCCGGAAAGACCGTGTACCAGCTCACGTCCACCAGGGCCCAGTTGGAGCCGGTCCAGAATTCGGCCGTGGTGTGGCCCGTCGCGTTGTCGGAATAAAAGAGGAACACGAGCCGCGCCGGAATGTTGCACGCCTGGCAGAGGCGGATGAACACGCGCGCCTGCTCGTTGCAGAAGCCGACCCCCGAGGCGAGCAGCGCCTCGTCGTCCAGCGCCCGGTCGGTGCGGCAGAACGGGCCCACGGGCGGGACCGTGGGGTGCGGGAAGAGGGCCGGCAGGGTGCGGGTGACGAAGACGGTCGCCTTGTCGCGGGCCGTTTTCTCACGACTGACCTCGGCGCCAGCGAGCCTCTCGAAGGCGGGCAGCAGCCCGGGCTTGTAGCGGACCTGCGTGGGAGTGTAGAAGCCGTAAAGGAACGCCTCGGTCTCCGGGCGGCAGACGATGAAGCGGTTGGCCTGCCAGCGGTCGATGCCGAGCACCTTCTTGCCCAGGGGCCCGGGCCGGTTACGCCAGGAATCGGGAAGACCGAACTTGCCCAGGAACGGCCGGAAGGCCTCCGGGGTCTCCTCTCGCGCCCAGGCCGGCGTCTGCGCCTCCTGGACATCCTCTGCCGTCAATGCCACCGGGTCACTCATCGTCGCGGCCTCCTGTCGGAATGATAACGTTATGACGATAAAGCCTCATCCTGGAAAGATCAATTGAAATCCGCTGGATTACATGCAGGAAACTTACCTCAAAGCGGTCCGGGAGGACGCGATTTACAACAGCTGCGATTACTGGAGTCCCCGGGGCGGCTACTGGTATGGCGGCCCCTATTTCGGCTGGCCCAACGAGCGGGTCATCGTCGTCCGCGAACGCCCCCCGCCCCCGCCTCCCCCGCCCAAAGCCGGCGCCGGAATTG
>JBIIYJ010000424.1:0-3916 GCA_044346855.1 Kiritimatiellia bacterium | reverse complement strand
CCCTGGCGAACGACCCCTCCATCCTGCTCTGCGACGAACCCACCGCCAACCTCGACCTGAAGACCGGCCAGGAGATCAACGACCTGCTGGTCCGGCTGCAGAAGGAGCGCGGCGCCACCGTGATCTGCTCGACCCACGACCACCGGATGCTCAACGTCTCGGACCGGGTCATGTGGCTCCGCGACGGCCGCATCGAGCGCGTCTCCAAACGCCAGGACCTGACCATCAGCCTCGGCCAGGTCGAAGTGGAGGGCCACCCGTGAAAAAGCTCGCCCTCCTCCTGCTCGCCCTCGCCGCCGCCGTCTCCGCCCAGGCCTCCATCGATACCGGCCGCCTCGCCCGGACCGCCTCCTCCCTGCTCGCCCTGCCGCACCGCCTGGCCGGCACCCCCGAGGGGCGCGCCGCGGGCGACCGGATCCTCGCGGGCCTCAAGGAGGCCGGCGTGCCCGCCAGCCTGATCGTCGAGCAGCCCTTCGAGGTCACCCAGCTCCGCCTCGCCGAGGGCGACTGCTACGTCGAGCGCGACGGCCGCCGCACCCCGCTCCAGCCCCTGCGCCCCAACGGCCTCGCCCTGCCGGTCACCGCGCCCGAGGGGCTCGAGGCCGAAGCCGTCTACCTGGCCGGCGGCACGGTGTCCGATTTCAGGAACAAGTCGCTCCGCAACCGCATCGCGGTGATGGACTTCAACTGCGGCGACCGGTGGCAGGACGCGGCGCGCGCCGGCGCCTTGGCCATCGTCTTCGTGGGCGAGGAGGCGGGCCAGGCGCAGGCCTACGACGAGGGCGGCGCCAAGAACCTCTACTCCCACTTCGACCTGCCCCGCTTCTTCCTCCCCCACGCGGCCGCGAAGGACGCGGGGCTCCTGGCGGGCGCCCGGGTGCGCCTCTTCTCCCGCATGGGCTTCCAGCGGGTGATGGGCCGGAACATCTTCGTGCTCCTGCCCGGCCGGGAGGATGCGCCCGCCGGCGAGTTCGCGATGCTCGCCTGCCACTACGACACCTTCGGCCCCCTTCCCTTCTCGGCGCGCAACCCGGTCCAGGCCGCCAACGCCGCCGCGCTGGTCGAGGCCGCCGCCGCCCTCGCGCGCGAACCGCCCGCGCGCCCCGCGGTCGTGGCCTTTTTCGACAACGAGGCCCAGCAGCAGTCCGGCCAGTACGCCTTCCATTTCGCCCGCGACGCCTATTCGGAGGAGGATGTGCCCGGCTCGCTGACCCGCATGCTCACGGACCGGGTGCAGGAGCGCGCGCTCCTCGAGGCGAAGCAGGCGGCCATGGCCAACCACGCGCTGGTCAAGGACCGACAAATCGAATCCCCTTCGTCCGACCTGGCCCGGCAGGAGGTGCTCAACGCGGCGGAGCTGATGTACAACCGCTCCGTCTACGAGCTCAGCGAATCCCGCCGCGAAGTCAACCTGCTCGAGCGCCAGGTGGACCGGCTCAAGGTGCGCCTCGTCCAGCAGCGTAAGGACAACGGCGGGCTGCCCCCCGAGGCCGCGGCCCAGGAACGGGCCCGCCTGGAGGAGGAACTGGCCGCCGCCGAAAAGTCCCGCGACCTGCAGATGGGGCCGGCCCAACTCCGGATGAACGAGGCGGAGACGAACAAGGTTTCCCTCTACAACGCCCGCAAATGGCTGGCGGCGGGAACGGAACCAGGCGAGGATGCCGACCCCGGGACGCGCAGCGCCTACTCCCGGATCGTCTCCAGCGTCCGGGACAGCTGGCGCGCCCGGCTTGACGAGCAGGCCGTCGAGACCGACCTGCTGAAACGCCACCGGGAACTGGCCGCCAAGCTCAATGGCAGGAAGATGGTGGCCCTGGTCGTCTGGGGTATCCGGCCCGACCCCCGGCGCTGGACCATCCTGGGCCCGGACGTCACCCCGAACAGCATCGCCAACCTCCAGGTCACCCGCTGGATCAAGGACTACGCCCAGACGAATTACCCCGGCTGCGACGGCCTGGTCTCCGGGCTGGAAAGCCCCTCGGCCGCGGGCATCGGCGGCCGTGTGTCCTTCGCGCTCGAACTGGGAAGCATCGGGGTCGCGCCCGCCTCCCGGCTGCCGCCCGCGGAGCCCGAGCCCGACCTGGAGGCCTTCGGGGCCCACGCCGCCGAGGCCCTCGCCTTCTGCCGCGAGCTGGTCCGCCAGCCCGACCTGAGCCGGGTCCGCATCCCCGCGCGGCTGAACGCGGCGCTGGTCTTCAACATTCCCGCCTGGTCCGAGTCAGGCCGGTACGATGGCTGCTTCACGCGGCAGTACGACGACCGGTCCAAGGCCGGGGCCCCCATCGCGGACGCGCCGGTCTTCATCCAGAACCGGAAGATCAACCCACTGCCGACGCCCGACTCGTGGGGCGGCGCCTGGGTATCCAGCTCCAAGGCGGGCACGTTCCCGATCATGGCGGTGCGCGGCCAGGGGTACCTGATCCAGTCGGCGCTCTACGACGGCCAGGGCCGGATCACGGCCATCAGCCAGCGGCACGCCGACGGCACCCTGGGCATGGCGGGGAACTGGGAGCAGCCCTCCTGGTTCTTCCCGGAGGCCAACAACCAGATCGTCCTCTCCGACGTCCGCTCCCGGATCCGCGTGGCCGGCATCCGCTCCCCGACCGGGATCGTGGCCGACAACACCGTGAAATTCTGGGACTCGAACACGTCCAGCAAGCCCAAGCGCCTGAACCTGAGCCTGGGCTCGGACCTGCTGTCCGTCTACACGGGCCGGCTGCGCGGCTACATGCTGATGCAGGATGCGCAGCTTTTGCTGAACGGGACGCCCGCGGTCCCCACCGGCACGGGCTACGAGCTCGATCCGGGCATCGTGGACGGGCTCGCGCGCTCGGCCCGCGACGTCTGGATGCTCGACGAGAGCCGGCTGAACAACCTGCGCAAGCACAACATCCTCGAGAACGCCCTGGAGCGGCTGCACGCCCGGGCCGAGCAACTGCTGGACCTGGCCGCGCAGCGGGAGGACCACCCCGCGCTGGCGAACGCGCTGCGGCTGGCCTCCATGGCCTATTCGCAGCGGGTCTACGGGCCCGTCCGCACGGTGACCAACGACCTGATCAAGGCGGTCATCATCCTGCTGCTGCTCGCCATCCCGTTCAGCTTCGCCTTCGAGCGGGTCGTCTCCGGCTCCCCCAACATCTACCTGCAGATCCTGGGCTTCACCCTCTGCTTCGGCGCGGTCTTCACGATCCTCTACCTGGTGCACCCCGCCTTCCGGTTCACCTCCTTCCCGCTGGTCGTGCTGCTGGCGTTCATCATCATCATCCTGAGCAGCCTCGTGATCGCCCTCATGTGGAGCAAGTTCGAGTACGAGGTGCGCAAGCTGCACGGGGTGGCCACGGCCAGCCACCAGAGCACGCGCACCGCCCAGGGCACGATCGCCGCCGCCATCTCGCTCGGCATCGCCACCATGCGGCGCCGGCCCCTGCGCACCGCGCTGACCGCGCTGACGATCCTGCTGCTCACCTTCACCATTTTGTTCTTCGGGTCGTTCCGCAGCGAGGACGGCATCCGCCTGGTCCTGGTGGGCCCCTCCTCCGGCCCCGCCCAGGTGGAGGTGGGCTCGGCCCCCGGCAAGTTCTTCGACCCCCAGTCGGTCGCCATGCTCCGCCTGCTGTTCGAGGACGCCGGGCCGGGCTACATCCGCTCCTGGACCACCGCGGCCGAGGGGCGCGTGCTGGCCGGCCGCCTGCCCGACGATTCCGTGTTCACGGTCAACGGCTTCGCGACGCTGCCGCCGCAAGACCTCGAATTGTACCCGATGTTGAAACAAGCGGTGAGCGGCGACCTTGCCGGCTTCGCCCGCGACGGCGGCCTCCTGCTGCCCGCCCCGCTGTACGCGAAAATTCCCGAGGCCCTGCGCGCGCCGGCGGCGGACGGAACCCCGCCGATGACGGACTTCGAGGGCAAGCGCTAC
>JBIIYJ010000140.1:0-13229 GCA_044346855.1 Kiritimatiellia bacterium | reverse complement strand
GAGGAAAATCAGCTACGACTTCCTCGGCGGGACCTGAGCCGCCCGGTTAGCCTTTAGTTCCCATATCTTACCTTCTTTCGTTGTTATCCGATCCGCCGTCCGACTCAACAGAACACGTCATTACTTCGCGGGGCACTTCTTCAGGCACATGAACCAGTCCAGGCACTTCACATCCGGATCCGGCTTGGCCATGCGGTCCTTGGCCATCCCGCAGGAGCCCGGCGGCGGCACGATCACGTCCTCGCCCGGCTGCCAGTTGGCCGGCGTGGCGATCTTGAACTGGTCGGAATACTGCATGGCGATCAACAGGCGCTTGACCTCCTGCATGTTCCGTCCGTTCGACAGCGGATAATACATCAGGGCGCGGACCTTGCCCTCCGGGTCGATGATGAACACCGCCCGAACCGCCTGCGTGTTGCTGGCGCCCGGCTGCAGCATGCCGAAGGCCCTGGAGACGTCCATCGTCAGGTCGCTGATGACCGGGAACATCACCTCGAGGTTCTTCATGCCCTTGTAGTCGATCTTTTCCTTGATGGTCCGAAGCCACGCGATGTGGCTGTAGGTGCTGTCGATCGAAAGACCCAGCAGCTTGCAGTTCAGCGCCTCAAACTCGGGTTGCATGCTGGCGAAGGTCATGAACTCCGTCGTGCACACCGGCGTGAAGTCCGCGGGATGCGAGAAAAACACCACCCACTTGCCCTTGTAGTCATCGGGGAAATTGATCGGCCCCTGCGTCGTCTCCGCCTTGAATGAAGGCGCCTTCTCCCCAATCAACGGTAATCTCGTCGCAGTCGGTTCGGTCATGATGCATGTCCTTTCGGTTTGGTCGGTTTCCGGCTTCGTTATTAGTAATTATTACTACATAGTAAACGTACATATTATCTGGCGGTCAGGCAAGCTTATTTTGCGCCTGACAGGGCCTCCTGCAGGGGCGTTTTCACCTCCATGAACCTGGCTGTGGCCCGCGCTTTGACGACGCCCTCCTGCGACAGGTCGGCGCTCATCCGGAACAGGGGGGGGCGCGACTCCACCAGCCTGGCGCGGACCACGGCGGGGCACTCCACCCGCACCGGCGCGAGGAACCGGACGCCGAGCTCCCCGGTCAACGCCACGCGACCCTGCGCAAAGAGGCAGTTCGTCATGGCGCTGTCCAGGAGCGCGGCGATGACACCCCCGTGAACAACCCCCGCATATCCCTGGTAGAGCCGGCCGCAGGCAAACGGCGCCTCCACCTGCCCGTCGGCAAGGGTGGTGAACGCCAGCCGGATTCCCCGCGGATGGTCGGCCCCGCAAAGAAGACACTGGGCGTGCACGTGCGACTGAGGATCGTCCATGGTGTCTGCTTCCGGTCAGTGATCGCAGACATTCGCGCCGGAAACCAGCGTTCCGGCCAGGTATGACGCCACCAGTTTTTCAGGCGTTTCGGCGGGCGCGCCCACCACCACCGAAATGCCGTTCTCGGCAAAGAGCGACTGCGCCCGCTGCCCCATGCCCCCGGCGATAATGACCGTGGCGCCCTGCTCGTGCAGCCAGCGCGGAAGAACGCCCGGCTCGTGCGGCGGAGGCGTTAGCAGCTGTTTGTCGGCGATGCTCTTCGTCTTTTCGTCAATGGCGAGCAAGGCAAACTGCTCGCAATGGCCGAAATGCATGCAGAGTTTTCCGTCGGCCAGCGGGATGGCGATTTTCATGACACGGTCTCCTTCTTGTCGGGTTTGGGGATCGGATGACGGCGCTGAATCGCCGTCAGACAACGCGAGAATAGGTGCGATCACACGCTCGAACGCCTTGGCTGTTTCTGTTTTATTATAATGATAAACGAACGGCTTCCCGTCATCGCAGGCCTTGCCCACGAACGGGTCGATCGGAATCCGGCCGAGGAAGGGAACGGCCATGTCCGCCGCCATCCACTCGCCGCCCCCGCTCTTGAAGATATCCGTCACCTCCCCGCATTTCGGACAGACGAAGCCGCTCATATTCTCAACCACGCCGAGCACGGGAAGATCCAACTGCTTGCAGAAGTTGATGGATTTCCGGACATCGGCGGTGGCCACATCCTGCGGCGTTGTCACCACGACCGCGCCAGCCGGATCCGTGATGAGCTGGCACACCGAAAGCGGCTCGTCGCCCGTGCCGGGGGGCGAATCGATGACGAGATAATCCAGCTCGCCCCAGGCCACGTCCGTCAGGAACTGCGTGATCAGGCTCATTTTCATCGGCCCCCGCCAGATCACGGCATCGTCCCGATCCCGCAGCAGGAACCCGATCGACATCACCTTGACACCCGCTATCTCAACCGGCTGGAGCACGCCATCCTTCGTCTGCACGGTCGACCCGTCCAGCCGCAGCATCTTGGGAATGCTGGGGCCGTGGATATCCACGTCCAGCAAGCCGACCCGTTTCCCCGCAAGCGCCAGCGAAACCGCCAGGTTGGCGGCCACCGTGCTCTTGCCCACGCCCCCCTTGCCGGACATCACGATGACCTTGTGCCGGATCAACCCCATCCGATCGGCCAGCAACCGCTGCCCTGATTTCTCGCCGTCGCTCTCCTGGCCCGGCTGAGGCCGGCTCCCGCAGGCGCACGGCTCGGCAGACGCCTCCGGCTTATGACTGCATTTTTGATTGTGTCCCATAGTCCCGTTTCCTTTCAAAATTCGAATTGCGACCCCACGCCGCCCGCCCGGCAGGCATCCGGGAAGTCCCCCCAAAGCCGGGCCGCGGCCTTGGGTCCCGTGCAATGCAGGGGCGCCAGAAGGCGGCTTTCGAACCGCCGCAACTCCCGGATCGTCCACGCCAATCGCTCCGCCGTTGCAGACCCGAGATGCATGCCGCCCATGACGGCGCGAACCGGCTTTCCGGCGCTCAGCTCTTGAACATGATCAAGCGTGTTGATGACACCCGAATGCGCACAGCCCAGGAGAACAACCATGCCTTGCTCGGTATGGATGAAGAGCGCCTGGTCATCCGGCAAAAGATCGGCCGCGTGCCCTTTCGGGTCCATGCAGAAGGGTTCGTCAATCGCCTCTTCCGGATGCCGGCGAGGGATCTCGCCGGTCGTCCATACGCCAGGGGCGACTTCCACCGGGCGCCGGGAAGGACTCAACCGGCAGCGTTCTCCGAGGACAGCCTCCCGGCATGCCGCGGACATGCCAATATCGCGAGTCGATTCCCCGACCCGATACCGGGGCAGAAGCGCAGTCGGGTGCGCATGAACAGTCACCGGGGCCTTCGTATCGCGGAGAATGCCGGCCAGTCCGCCCGTATGGTCGTAATGGCCGTGACTGAGGACCACTGCGTCAACCGTGCGAAGGTCCACGCGCAAGGCGCGCGCGTTGTCGGCCAGCACCAGTCCCTGGCCCGTATCGAACAGCAGATGCGCCCCGGGACTATCGATCCAGAACGCCAAACCATGTTCCCCCCGCGCGTCGCGGGCGACAACCGTATTGTCGGCTAAAACCGTGATTCTTACGACTGCTTTCATCGGGCAGCTCCTAGGGTGGGGGGCTGAACCCTATTGAGGCGGGCGACCACGGTTTCGCCGGCGCGAACCCGGGCGCCCGGCGTCACAAGCACCGTCACATCACCAGCCGGAAAATACATATCCAGCCGCGAGCCGAATTTCATCATGCCGATGCGCTCGCCCATGAAAACTTCAACCGGCTTGTCGTGGGCCGGCCAATACACGACCCGCCTGCAGACCGGGCCCACGATCTGGCATACCAGGCAACGAGTCCCTTCGCCGACAATCAGAATCGTGTTGTGCTGATTCACGTCGGAAGACTTCTCCTGAAAGGTGAACAGGCGCTTGCCCGGGGAATAGCCAAGAAAAGTGGACGTCCCGGAAATGGGAGCCCGGTTTACGTGCACGTCAAACAAACTGAGGAAGATGCTGATTCGTACGCAGGGCGTTTTCAGGTGCCGCCCCTCGTAGACGGGCGTGACGGAGGCCACGGTCCCATCCGCGCCAGCGACAACGACATCCCCTTCTCCGGGAGGCGTGCGTTCGGGGTCCCTGAAAAAATACAGAAGGTAAGCCACGACGAGACAGGCCAGGATGCTCGAACCCAAAAACGCCTTCTTGCCGGCAAATCCCCTCCATCGCAGGACGCCGGCAACCACGCCGAAAAGAAGAACCGTTCCCGCCAAGAAAGGCAGAACTTCAGGTCGCATAGCCATCGCATTCACGGGTGCAGGTCCTCCTGGACGCCCCGGCTATCGGCATCCTGGTTGTGACGAACCCACATCAACGGGAACGCGATGTCGCTGGCGCAGCAGGGAAGCCAGACGGCCAGGAAGAGGAAGACCGCGATCACGGGCAGCATCGCGGGTTCGATGCGAGAACCCAGGGCCATCGTCATGTGGGTCAGTGAGGCCCAGGTGCTGATGAACACATGACCGGCATGCGAAAAACGCGTGCGCGTCCACACGTATCCAATGGCGATCCCGACCAGGGCCAGAGGATTGACCAGCCACCACTTTTCGATAAACCCGATGTGAACCCCTCGATGGGGAAGTCGCAATAACCATTCTCCCGCGAACGGGACAATTGAATCGCTCAACGTGGCAATGCCAACAGAGCCCACATATCCAATAACAACGGTGAGCCATACCCCCCCCCGGGAATGGAGTCGATACATGGCGGTCGTCACCATGGCGCTCACCAGAATATGCAACGGATGAAGACCCCAGAACAACATTTCGGAGACGTCTCGCGGCACCTCGGAAAACGACAGGAGCAGCATGAATACGATGCCCGAAGCCGTTCCCAAAGCCGTGAAAGGCGCATGCCGTTTAAGTTGATCTATGATCTCGTGAACCATGATGATTCCGTCTTGCTACCGCTCCGTTGTTTTCTGTTCAATCAGCGTCTTCCAGACAGCCCGTATATCGTCGCCAAGCGGACCGGCGTCGGTCTCGACGACCGCCAGCCCCTGCAACTGCGCGCGCGTGACGCCTTTGTCGTAACGGACACGGCCGGCGAGCACGGCGCCCGCCCGCGTCGCGTCGCGTTCGATCCGCTCCGTCATCTCCGCGTTCAAATCCCACTTGTTCACGCACACGGCCGCCTGGATCTTGAAGTGGCCGGCCAGTTCGAGAACCCGCCCCAGGTCGTGCGCGCCCGAGAGGGTGGGCTCGGTCACAATCACAACCAGGGAGGCTCCCGTCACCGAAGCGATCACGGCACAGCCAATGCCCGGCGGCCCGTCCACGAGAATCAGGCCGGCTTTCCGTTCCACGGCAATCGCCCGCGCGGCTTCCCGGACCTGGCTGACCAGCTTGCCGGAATTCTCTCCGCCGGGAATCAGCCGCGCATGAACCAGCGGGCCGTGGCGCGTGTCGGACACGAACCATTCGCCGCTGATCCGCTCGGGGAAATCGATCGCCTTCACGGGACATGACCAGACGCACACCCCGCATCCCTCGCAGGCTGTCGCATCAATGGAAAACGTCGCCTCGCCGGCGCCTCCGGTCGTTTTGCGCACCGCGTCGAACCGGCACCGGGCCAGGCAGGCGCCGCAGCCGATGCAATCCGCCTGCCGAATCATCGCCTCGTTTCCGCACCGGAACGCCTCGCGGCGCCGGATCGTGGGCGCCAGCACCAGATGCAGATCCGCGGCGTCCACGTCGCAGTCGGCGAGAACCGCGTTTCCGGCCAACGCCGCGAACGAGGCGGTCAGGCTCGTCTTGCCTGTCCCGCCTTTGCCGCTGATGATGACGATTTCCTTCATCTCACACGTCTTTCGGGTTGTTCGCGCCGGCGGGCGGCGCGAGGCCATGATCAACCAGCAGGCTGGCGGCGATGCGCACGCAGGCGACGCAGGGCGTGCGCGCCGTGCGTTTGAGCTCCCGGCACGTGTCGGCTCCCGCCGCCGCCACAAACGCCTCCCGCACGCGCTGGCGCGCTTCCGCTTCCGGAACCAGCTGGAGGGCGGCGTACAAGGCCCCGCACAGCCCCCCTTCGGCGCGGCCGCCGCCATGAACCTTGGCCTTGACGATGTCGTCTTCGGCAATAGCACGATGCGTTTGAAAGCCGCGCAGGATGCTCTGCGCGCAGTTCAACCGTTCTTTCTGATAGGCAGTCAGGGCACGTTCTACCGGCATAGGTCCTCCTCCAAACGATTCCACAGTTCCGAAAAAAGCACTCGCCATTCTGGCAGACAGCACACGGCCATCTGCCCCCTTGAATAGGCCTCCGCGAGCCTCCGGTCATCGGGAAGCTCCAGCAAGACCGGAACAGCCTCCGCGGCGCAATAGGCCCTCACGCGCCCGTCTCCGCTATCCGCCCGGTTGATGACCACTCCGTGGCGGAGGCCCAGGGTCCGGATCATCTCCACGGCCAGCTTCAGGTCGTTGAGCCCGAATGGCGTGGGCTCGGTAACCAGCAGGACGTAGTCGGCGTCCCGCACGGCGGCCACCACCGGGCAGGAGGTACCGGGCGGAGCGTCGAAAATCGCGATTCCCTCCGCGCTCGCCTTCGCCTTCACCGCGCGAATCAGCGGCGGCGCCGTGGGCTCGCCGACGTTCAGGCGCCCCTGGACAAAGGCGATCCCGTCGGACTCTCCGCTCTCCAGCATGCCGATCGCCCGATTTTCCTCGCGGATGGCGCCGGCGGGGCAGATGAGCGCGCAGCCGCCGCACGCGTGGCAGAGTTCCGGAAAAACCAAGGCCTTCTTCAGGACGGCGATGGCGTGGTACCGGCAAATCCCGGCGCATTGGCGGCACCCCGTACACCGCTTCTCATCAACCACGGGAACGCGGACGCACACCGGTTCGGCAGCCGATATCCCGGGGTTGAGGAACAGGTGGCCGTTCGGCTCCTCGACATCGCAGTCGAGATACTGGACTGCCTTGCCCATCGCGGCAAGCGTCCACGCCAGATTGACCGCAACGGTCGTCTTTCCCGTTCCCCCTTTGCCGCTCGCTATGGCCATTCTCATACGCCGATCTTACTCCTGTTCTTCATTCCCTGGCTTACGTTCACGGCAACAGACGCTTGGATCCGGAATAAACCTCTTCCACAACCAGCGCCGCGGCGCCATGGCCGGGATGGACAGGTGGATTCCACTTCTTCATGTCCTCGAATATCGGGCCGGCCGCGTGATATTCGAGCGAGCCTTTTAGCTGATATGCTTTTTTATCGTTTGTCATGAACAACACCGCCCCCCCGGACCCGGCTTTGATGTTCCTTCGAGTTTTGTCGAAATAGTTATCGGCCACGACGAGCCGGTCGTCGCCATAGAGGCTGACGCACGTCACATAAATGACGTTCGGCCTGCCATCGCCGTCCGCCGTCGCCAGAACAACCGGGCCCTCCCGCCGCCCCCATGCGTCCTTCACCATCTCGGGCATCTTCATTGTTTGTCCTTAATCTCTTCATCTGGCATTGTATTTGTCCGTCATTCAAGGCGCCAACAGATAATCCGCGATCGCCCGATAAAAAGCCGTCACAGCCAGAATCGCGCAGTGCCGACCGGAGTCCGTTTCGCACTCCCCGGATCGGATGATCTCCCCGGCGCTGATCGAAAGTGCGTCCGTGACCGTCAGGCCCTTCGCCCGGCGCGCCACGGCATGACCGCATGCTCGGGTATTGCCGCAACCCTCGGTGTAGTACCGAACATCCGCAATCCGATCGTTCAGAATAACAAGGTGGAACTCCATCTCATCCCCACAGAGGCCCTTGACCGAAGCCGATGCGGTCGGGTCGTTCATCCGTCCGAAATACACATCCTCGGGCGGTGATCTCACGGTTTCCAAAATCGCCATGTTGTTTTCCCCTTTCATTCGACTCAGGCGCCACACTGAACGGTTGCGGATATGCGGGCGGCTCGCCTGCTCACCAGTCCCAGTAGAACTGGGCCCGGTGCTGTCTTTCGTACGCTTCCCATTCGGCCTGCTGATCGATCAACCGCTCGACTTGCCTTCCGATGACTTGCCTCAACAACTCGTCGTCCGCCAGCAGGGGTCTTTTTGGAATCGTCCCGCGAACCAGGAATTCGTAAGCTTCGTTGATAAGCTGGAATCGCAGCGTGTTGCCGCCGTCCCGGTCGGGATGGTGGCGAACGGCCATCTTGCGATAGGCGCGACGGATATCGTCCTCCGTTTTTCCTAATGTCAACAGCACCAATCTGGCCCTTTCTTCCAGGGTGGTCCCGCGAATGGCATCCATGTTATCGATTGTCAGGATTACCGGATTCACCGCATTCTCCCCGGTTTTGGCGCGGTCCGGCCAACGGTCCGGTTTTTCTTGTTCACGCCGAACCGCAAGGCCACGAAACCGGCGTTTTTCGCAATTCCGTCGCGAGCGGCGCGGCGTGTGTCTACAGCTCGGCCGGGCATTTCCGGCAGACAGCTGGCCGCTTGGTCCAAATCGAAGCCGGAACGCGCGGCTAACGCGATGATTTCCTGCGTCCGATAAAAACGGGCAACCGAATAAAACGGGTGGCCTTCAGCCCCTTGCCTGGCATAGGCCTTTCCCCAAGGGCTGTCTTTCGGGACCAGGCCGACAAGGATGGAACCCTCCTCTTTTAAGACTCTCCTGCACTCGGCAAGCGCACGGACGGGATCATCAAGAAAGCAAAGGGTGACGATCAACATCACCGTCCCAAAAGAGCCATTCTCGTAAGGCAAAGCCTCTGCGCTTCCGCATCGGGTCCGGATGCCCCGCCGCCCCGCATAGCGCAGGACTGCCGGGCAGGGATCGAGTCCTTCATCAATCTCAAGCGCTTCCGCAAAACGGCCCGTTCCCACACCCACCTCCAGCCACGGCCGAGGGCTATCAGCCAAAAGACTGCGAATGCAAGCCGTTTCCACGTCAAAGATCCGTCGTCCCTCGATGCTGTCGAACCAGGCATCGTATTGAGCGGTGTGGCGAGCGAATGGCGCCCATCCCGAAAGTCGGGAGGCGCTATGCCCTCTCCGCCCCACGCAGTTCGCCTGGCCGGGCATCGCCATATCAGTCGCTCCCCGGTTTGACGGCGGCATAATAGGGCTGCGAGCCGTCATCCGCCTGCAACCGGATTTTGTTCGTGCGCATGAGTTTCCCCACATATTTGGACACCTCGTTCAGATGCATGCCGAACACGTCGGCAATCTGTTGCGCCGTGCAGGGACGCCGTTGAAGCATGGCCAGAATAGTGGCTTCGTTTGCCGCGACTTCGGTGGATTTGTCCGCCGCAAACTCGGCGATCACGTTGGCGGCGGGACGGAACAGCCCAGCCAGCTCCTCCATGGCCGTTCGCGGCATCGCGAAGGCAAACGACTCGGCTGGCGGCCGGACGGCCGTGTTGAGGTGGATCTCGTCAGGGGCGATGGAGTCGACGAGGGCCGCGATCTTTTCCACGTCCCGCTTCACGCTGTTCGTTCCCCAGATCATGAAGACTTCGACCCACAGTTTCCCCCGGAACTCCCGGCGGAAGGCGCGTTGGCCCTCGACCACGCGCTCGAACCGAAGATCGGCGTGAGGGCGGTTGACCTGCTCGAATGAGGCTTGATCCCAGGCGCTGAGCGACACTTTGACGATGTCGGCTTTTTGGGCCGCTTTTCGAACCTCGGAGTCCTCGAACAAGGTGCCGTTGGAGAGCAACGCGACGGGCAAACCGGTCCGCTTGCGCGCGAAGTCCAATATGTCGCCAAATCGGCTGTGGAGCGTGGGTTCGCCCGAGCCGGCCAGCGTGATGTAATCCGCCTTACCGCCTTCTGCCGTCCAGGCGTCCAGCTCGGCCGTGACTTGTTCGGTCGGCACATACTCCTTGCGTTCCAGCGTCTTGTGCGGGGTGCGCCCCAGCTGGCAGAAGATGCAGTCCAGCGTGCAGGTCTTGAACGGCGTCAAATCCACGCCTAGAGATCGACCCAGACGCCGGGAGGGCACAGGTCCGAACAAGTACCTGTAGTCGCGCTTCATACGGCTTTGCTTTCGTGGCTTTCCAAGGAGTTAACGCTCCCTTGTCATGGCCGCACCGCAGCCCGGGCACTTCGTCTGCGTACACGGTGTGCCGCGCTCGTGCGGAGCGGTCTTCCCGCACTTGGGGCAAACGCAATTGCCTCCGGCGCCTAGGCCCAGGCCGCCCATGCGCCCCCGACCTTGACCGCCGCCCATTCCTTTGCCGCCCCCGGCTCCTTTTCCCCGTCCGGCCGGCCGTGAGCCTGTCGAACCGGTTCCCGGCCCCGCCCCCATCGGTCCTGTTCCATCTTTTCCAGGCATGACACAAATCCTCTTGTTCGACCAACGACTACTTTTCCGCTTTTTCGGATTCGAGTTCCTCGATACGCGTCCGGAGTTCGCCCAGCGCTCCCTCGAGGGAGGCTGCCTGCCCCTTCAGCACGGTTACTTGCTGCTCGCGCGTCGGCGCGACCGCATAGGGCGGGACCGCGGCGGCCAACGGCCCGCCCGCCGCCCGCTGCCAACCGGTCAGCCCGGTTGCGTGGAACATATTCCGGAATCCGCGCCCGCCGGCTCCCCGCCCCTGCCCGAATCCCCTTCCACATCCCCGTCCCCCCACGGGGTTTACGAAACCCGGCATACCGGATCCCGCGCAGGGGCCTGCCGCGCGGCCGGTCATCGGCCCCATTCCCATCGGCCCTGTTCCATTTCGTCCTGGCATTGTCCTGTCTCCTTTTCTTAGTCTTAACTGATTTATGCCCAATGGCCTTCTACGTTCGCCGCAGGGGCCTCCTTCAATTCGCCCGCCTTGAACCGGCGAACGGCATCCGCCACCGTGCCTTCACCGCACAGATATACCTTGATCCCCGCCGCATTCAGGATGCGGAAGGCTTTGGGCCCGACATTGCCGGACACCACGGCCGCGGCGCCCAGTCGCGCGACGGTTTCGCCCGACTGAATGCCCGCGCCCTGCGCCGCGTTCAGGTTCTGCGTATTCTCATGCACCGTCACCGTGCCGGTTTCGGTATCCACCAGCAGAAAATGGCGGGCGCGTCCGAATCGCAGATCCACGGGATCCGCCAGCGTCCTGCCTGTCGAGGTTACAATCAATTTCATGCGTTCTGTTCCTTTTGTTTCGGTTCATCCATGGCGGGGCTCCGCCCCTGGCCGGCGCAATGGCCCCGGCCGCACCGCCCGCCCTTCCGCCGCCCGAACCCGGCAGGATCACAGCATCCCGGCATGGCCCAGTCGGGCCGGGCCAGCACCCCCTTGCGGAAGGCCTCGATCACCGGCTCGACCTCGCCGGCCACAAACGGAATCACCCGGATGCCGCCAGCCGTCAAAAGCGTGGCCAACCCCCTTGAAATCGCGCCGCACACCAGCACGTCGGGCTGATAGGCCGTCAGAGAACTGGCCAGCCGCCCGGGGTCGGTGTTGTCCAGCGCTTCCTCCCGCCGGACCGCCTCCCGGCCGCCCTCCACCTCCAGCAGCAAAATCCGCCGCGCCACATCGAACACCGGCGAAATCCGCCCGTTCCAGATCGTCAAAGCCACACGCATACCTGTTCTCCTGTCGACTCATGGACTAGCAGGCGCCGTGCCATGTCAGGAAAAACCGGAAAACAAGCCAAAAATGCTCGAAAACAGCAGGACATGACGTGTCGGGCAACCTGCTACAGTCTTATTTATACGACTTTACGCATTACAAGAGTCGCATTTACGCGCCTATACCTCAAGGGCGGCGGCTCGCCCCGCCTTGTTCACGCTTCGTGAATAAGGCGGGCTACCGAACTTTGGCGGCCCGGGACCGGCCGTCCTCCCCGGGCAGGGAGAGGCCAAGCGCCTTTATTTTGCGGAACAGGGAGCTTTTGTGGAGCCCGAGCTCGCGGGCCGCGGCCAGCCGGTTGTTCCGATTCCGGTGAAGGGCCTCGAGAATGAGCCGAGCCTCGGCGGCGCGCAAGCCCTCGTCCAGCGTGACGGCGCGGGGCGCCGGCCCCCCCGCCCCGGGCGCACCGGTGAACTCCGCGGGGAGATGACGGGGCTCGATCCGCCCGTTGCCGCACAGCACGAAGGCGTGTTCGACCAGGTTTTCGAGCTCCCGGACGTTGCCCGGATAGTTGTGCGCGAGCAGGACGGACATGACCTCCGGGGCAACTCCCGGCACGGCGCGCCCCTGGAGCCGGTTGAACCGTTCGATGAAATGATCGACCAGCAGCGGGATGTCCTCCTTGCGGCGGCGCAGGGGCGGGATGTCGACGCGGACCACGTTGATCCGGTAAAACAGATCCTGGCGGAATGCGCCCTTTTCGACCAGGTCGTCCAGGTCGCGATGGGTGGCCGCGATCACGCGCACATCGGCCTTCAACGTGACGGAACCGCCCAGCGGCTCGTAGGTCCGATCCTGGAGAACACGCAGCAGCCGCACCTGCAGAGCGGGCGAGATCTCCCCGATCTCATCCAGGAAAAGCGTGCCGCCCTCCGCGCGGGCCAGCAGGCCGGGCTTGTCCCGGTTAGCCCCCGTGAAGGCTCCGGCCTTATAGCCGAACAGCTCCGACTCCAGCAGGGTATCGGGCAGGGCCCCGCAGTTGATCGCCACGAAGGGCCCCTTGCCCCGGGCGCTCAGCCCGTGGATGGCGCGGGCCGCCAACTCCTTCCCCGTTCCCGTCTCCCCCTGGATCAGCACGGTGCTTTCACTGGCCGCCAGCTGGGGAAGAATGTCGAACAGCCGGCGCATGGAGGGGCTGCGGCTGACCAGATCGCCGATTTCAAACCGGCCGGACAGCTCCTTGCGGAGCTCTTCCACGAGGCTCAGGTCGCGGAAGGTCTCCGCCCCGCCGACCACGCGGCCGGCCGCATCCTTCAGCATGGCGGTGGAAACGCTGATGGGAATCCGCCGGCCGGCCGCGTTCACAATGAAGGCCGACCGGTTCACGATGGGCTTGCCCGTGGACAGCGTTTTGCGCAGGGCGCACTCCGCTTCGCACATGCTGGCCTTGAAAACCTCCGCGCAGGGCCGGCCCAGAGCCTCGGCCCGCGAAACGCCCGTCACCGCTTCCGCAGCCCGGTTGAACGAGGTAATCCGCCAGTCGCGATCCACCGTAAAGACGCCATCCGAAATGCTCTCGAGGATGGCATCCGTCGTGGCGAGCAACGGGAGAGCCGGCGCCTTGCTTCCGGCCCGGCCTTTGGATCGTTTAGGTACAGGCATCGTTTCAGCATACGTCAGGGGTTCGCCCCTGTCAACCACCCCCCCCCTAAATCGTAATCTTGCCTGTAACTCAAGTGCTCGTGAACGAACATAACTTCCGCTGGAAAAGACGGCTTGAATCTGGAAATCAGGAAATCAGGAAAGG
>JBIIYJ010000139.1:0-13332 GCA_044346855.1 Kiritimatiellia bacterium | reverse complement strand
CCTCCCGAAACAGTCTTCAGACCGTCACCTTGCTTGACGCGATCAACGCGAACCGATTCGATGCGGCGATCGGGGGAGCCCGGCGTGACGAAGAGAAGGCTCGGGCAAAAGAGCGGTTCTTCTCGCACCGAGACGATTTCGGCCAGTGGGACCCCAAAAACCAGCGCCCGGAGTTATGGAATCTTTTTAACGGCAAGATGAATCCGGGCGAGCATTTCCGGATTTTCCCGCTTTCCAACTGGACGGAGATGGATGTCTGGCAATACATCAAGCGGGAGCAGATCCCGATTCCGGACCTCTACTTCGCGCATCCGCGCCCGGTGGTTGAGCGTAGCGGGACGCTGATGGCCGTGACGGCGTTCATCACCCTTCAGAAAGGCGAGGAACCGCAGGAAGAGTGGGTGCGATTCCGCACGGTCGGTGACGCGACCTGCACGGGATGCATCCGTTCTCGGGCTCGAACGGTCGAGGCGATCATCACGGAAGTCGCCGCCGCGCGACAAACGGAGCGCGGAACGCGGGCCGACGACCGCCGGGCGGAAACCGCGATGGAAGACCGCAAGCGGCAAGGCTATTTTTGACCTTCTGTGGAAGGACGAACCCATGACTTCTTTTGACGACGATAAAGACCGCGGCTCTGACATGGAACTTCTTCGTTTCACGACGGCAGGATCGGTGGACGACGGCAAGTCGACGCTCATCGGCCGCCTGATGGTGGACACGAAGTCGATTTTCGAGGACCAGCTGGAGGCGATCGAACGCACATCCAAACAGCGCGGAGACGAGAACATGGATCTGGCGCTGCTGACGGATGGCCTCCGGGCCGAACGCGAGCAAGGCATCACGATCGACGTCGCCTACCGCTACTTTGCCACTCCCAGGCGCAAGTTCATCATTGCGGACACGCCGGGGCACCTCCAGTACACGCGCAACATGGTGACGGGCGCCTCCACGGCCAACCTGGCCATTGTGCTCGTGGATGCCCGGAACGGGGTTATCGAGCAGACCTGCCGGCACTCCTTCATTGCCTCGCTGCTCCGGATCGAGCACGTGGTCGTGGCGGTGAACAAGATGGATCTGGTGGGGTGGTCGGAGGACCGGTTTAACGGGATTGTGGCGGACTACAAGCGCTTCGCCTCGCGTCTGGACATCCCCCAGATCACCTTCATCCCGATTTCGGCGCTCCGTGGAGACAATGTTGTCAACAAGTCCCTCAACATGACGTGGTACGAAGGGAGCACCCTTCTCTACCACCTGGAGACCGTCTATGTCGGCCCGGACGCCAACCACGTGGATCCGCGATTCCCCGTGCAGTGGGTGATTCGCCCCCAGTCGGACAGGTGGCACGACTTCCGCGGATACGCCGGGCGTGTCGCGGGAGGCGTGTTCAAGCCGGGGGATGAGGTCGTGGTTCTGCCCTCCGGGTTTACCTCGCGGGTCAGGGCGATTTACATGGCCGAGACGGAGCTGGCGGAGGCTTTCTATCCGCATAGTTGCGTCATGACCCTTGAGGACGATCTCGACATCTCCCGGGGGGACCTGCTGGCAAAGCCCCACAATAAGCCGCGGGCCGTCCAGGAGATCGACGCCATGCTCTGCTGGTTTTCCCAGAAACGGAAGCTGAGCGAGGGAGACAGGCTGCTTCTCCTGCATACGACCCGGGAGGTCACGGCCCTTGTGAAGGCTATTCCGTACAAGGTGAATGTGAACACCCTGCATAAGATCGAGAATGACGGGCCGGTCGCCATCAACGAGATCGCCCGGGTCCAGTTGCGGGTCTCCAGCCCGCTTTTCTGCGATGATTACTCCCGAAACCGCATGACAGGGTCGCTGGTGCTGGTGGATCCGTTCACACACGAAACAGTCGCGGGCGGCATGATCCGAACGACGGATTAGCCCGAGGCGCGCAGGGGCGAAGGAACAAGAGGACATAACAAGAAAAGGAGAGCAGACTCATGGAGAGCAAGCCGCTGGTATCCATCGTGATGGGAAGCCAATCCGACCTCGATACGCTCAAAGAAGGCTCAGCCATGCTGAAAGAGTTTTCGGTGCCGCATGAGATCCGGGTCATTTCCGCGCACCGAACACCCGACGCCGCAAGGGAGTTCGCGCTTTCGGCGGCGGATCGCGGAGTCAAGGTGATCATCGCGGGCGCGGGAAAGGCGGCCCATCTGGCGGGCGTTCTGGCCTCTCTTTCCCTTCTGCCGATCATCGGGGTTCCCATGCACACGAGCGATCTTGGCGGGCTTGACTCCCTGCTGTCAACCGTGCAGATGCCGGGGGGAATCCCTGTCGCGACGGTCGCCATCGGCAAAGCCGGCGCCAAGAATGCGGCGCTGCTGGCGGTTGCCATTCTGGCGCTTCAGGACAGCGCGTTGCGCGCACGGATGGCCGCCTATCGCAAGCAAATGTCCGACGAGGTGGCGAAAGCGGATCGGGCCGTGCAGGCGAGCATGGGCGGGGCGTGAGCGTGGATCCGAGTCCGCGCTTCGCACCCGGGGAGCATGCCGTGGAGCAGCGGGAAGCCAAGGGCGTTCCGTTGAAGCGCATACTCGTTTTACCCGCCGCGGTGCTTATTCAAATGGGCCTTGGCGGCGTGTATGCCTGGAGCGTCTTTGTCCCGAGTTTGCGCACGGATTACGGATTGACCGCCAGTCAGACCCAGTTCATCTTCGGGCTGACCTTCGGGACGTTCACGGTCTCGATGTTGCTGGCCGGCCGCTTGTTGCCCGCATGGGGGCCGCGTTGGGTGGGGCTGCTGGGCGGGCTGCTGTTCGCCTGCGGGCAGCTGGCATCCTCCGCGTCCGGCGGACAGTTCCCGGGGTTAGCGTTGGGGTACGGCGTGACGGGCGGCGCCGGCATCGGCTTTGGCTATGTGGCGGCCCTCACGGCGGCGGTTCAATGGTATCCGACACGCAAGGGGCTGGTCACGGGCGTGGCGGTGGCGGGTTTTGGCGTGGGATCCGTGATCCTCACCGCGCTGACGACAGCGTGGCTGAAGGCCGGATGGACCGTACTGGAAATGTTTCGCGCCATCGGTTGTGCGTATGGCGGGGTCGTGTGCGCGAGCTCGCTTCTTCTCTTTCGACCGCCTGCCGGAAGGGCGCGATTGGTTGTCCCCTTTGGCACGGGGATGCACCTGTTCAAGGACCCGGGCTTCCGTGTCCTTGGCCTGGGGATGTTCAGCGGCACATTTGCCGGGTTGCTGGTTGTGGGTATTCTCAAGCCGATCGGCATGGCAAGTGGACTTTCACCTGACGCGGCCTCAGCGGCCATTGGCGCTTTTGCGGTCGGCAACGCCGCGGGCCGCATCGTTTGGGGCTGGATTTATGACCGGGCTGGTTACCCGGCTATTCCGTGTTCGCTTCTGTTTTTGTGTCTTTCCCTGGGCGTGCTGATCGCGGCCGGGTATGCCCCTGTCGCGTTTATGGCAGCCGTGATTCTGGTCGGTTTCGGTTTTGGCGCCTGTTTCGTGCTGTATGCGGCTCAAGTGGCCTCTCGCTATGGCGTGACCGACGTGGGGAGAATATACCCCCTGCTTTTCCTGATGTATGGGTTGGCGGGCCTGGGCGGGCCGCTGCTTGGGGGGCTGCTTCTCGATTGGACAGACGGGTACAGGGCGCCGATCGTCGTGAGCGCTGTCGTCGCGGCGGCGGGAGCCTGGTGGACGGGCAGGGCGGCAGGACGTTGTTTTCACGTGACGCAGGGGGGCATGATATGCTAGGTATGGAGCAGAGGGCATCAAGCATGAAGACTAAAGGACAGATCGAAGCCGAAATCAGCGAAGCCATCATTAAGTTCGAACGCGAGTATATGGGCCGCGGCCCTGAAGAGGCGCGCACGTACCTGCTGGGGGACATCATCATGGTGCGGCTGCAGGGGGTCTTGACGCCCGCTGAACGGCAACTGGCGCGAACGGACACACCCGGCCAGCAGGGGCGCACGCTGATCAAGCAGGTGCGGATGGAGTTGCTGGAAAAAGCGCGGCCGCTTCTGGACGTCATCATCCGCGATATTGTCGGGTACAGCATCGTCAGCCTTCATACGGACATCAGCACGGTCACCGGCGAACGCTTTATTGTTTTTGTGCTCAATGGGTCCATTCCGCTGAAAGCGGAAAACACCCCGTAGCAGTCATCGTCCCCCGTATCTAACCGAGCTATTGACAGCTAGATGACGGCCTGTTAGTTTCTGTTTTAACAACGGGAGATGTATGCGGCTGCGCATGGCAGTCATGCTTGCTTGTGTTGGCTTGAGTCCGATTGCGGAGCGTCTGCATGCTCAAGTCCCCGCCATTCCAGCAGGAAGCGGGATTGAAATGGATCCTTTCCGGATCGACTCCGTAGCCCATTTGGCTTGGATGGGCGCAACCTGCACCGGGGCCGTTGCTCAAGCTCATTTTTCCCTGGAACGAGATATTGATGCCTCGGAAACAGCCCTATGGCCCAATGGCGGATTCGTCTCCATCGGAACAGTCAGTGCGCCCTTCAAGGGCACATTCCTTGGGAATGGCCATCGAATTTTCAATCTCACGATCAACCGTTATGATGACACCGGCCTCGGGCTCTTCGGCTATGCCGTGAATGCCCTCATCGCCGACGTTAGCCTTGAAAACGTCAACATGCAGAGAGGCTATTCGGTGGGCGCCCTCCTTGGGGACGGAGATCGGAACACCATTCGCAACTGCCACTCTTCCGGATTTATCGGCAGCTTTCGTCGGGTGGGAGGCTTGATCGGCTCAAGTCGGAACTCCGACATCCGCCAATGTCATTCGTCGGCTACCATTTATGGCAACTATATGGCGGGCGGGTTGATCGGATCGGATTCCGGGTCAACTGTCACGGTCTGTTATGCCTCGGGCAACGTAGTCTGTTGGGAATACAACGACTGCAAGGACGGATGCAGCGCCGGGGGGCTGATCGGGGAAAAGACGGGAGGCATTGTGCGCGAGTGCTTCGCGTCCGGGACCGTGAGCGGTAAAAGCGGGGTTGGCGGCCTGGTGGGCGAGTTGAGCCATAGCCTGGTGACCAACTGCTACGCCCAGGGGGCCGTGAGTGGGCAATTCTATACCGGGGGGCTCGTTGGTCACTTTTTATATGGGGCCGTTGACTCTTGCTATGCCGCGGGGGCCGTATCGGACTACCATGACGGCGGGCTGATCGGCAGCCTGATCGGCAGCCTGACTGGCCAGGTGACCCGGTCCTACTGGGATACCAACACGTCGGGCCACCTTTCGTCGCTCGGCGGGATAGGAAAAGGAACGGACGAGATGTCCATGCCTGAATCCTATGAGGGGTGGAATTTTTCGTCAGTCTGGGGCCTGCGGGATCAAAGCTATCCCTATCTCCTCGCCATGCCAATCGTTTCCCTCCACTACGAGGCGGGAGAAAACGGGACGATCGCGGGGGGGAGCAATCAATTCGTCAACGTCGGCTCCGTGTCGAAGCGGGTTGTCGCACAACCCGCGCGGGGCCACCATTTCTCCGGATGGAGCGATGGGCTCACCACCGTGGGCCGCAAGGATGCCAATGTCACAAACAACCTTGATGTACGGGCCTGCTTCAACGAGAACATTCCCCGGCTCATCATCAGCCGTTCACATCCTTATATTGCCGAAGGGGGAACCGCCAGGTTTTCCGTCATGCTTCCCTGGGAGCCCAAGAATGTCGTCACCGCCCTTTTCGCTCGCGTGTCGGGCGATCCCGACATCGAGATAACCGAAGGAAGCGTCCTGGAATTTACCCCTGATCGATGGGGCTATCAGACTGTACGGGTCGCTGCAGCGGAAGACGACGACGACAAGCTCTGCGGCACAACACTTTTTACCGGAGTCGTCGGCGAGAGCCTGCCCGTCCTGATCGATTATGTGGAAATGGATGACGATTGTGTCCTCACCATAAACTCCCCGCATGGGAAGGTGATCGTGGACCCGGACCAGCCCCTGTATGACGCAGGAACTACGGTGACGGTCAGGGCCATTCCTGATCCGGATTGGATTTTCCACGACATGTCTCCCTCGGCATTACCCTTTGAGAATCCGCAAAGTTTCACCTTGAAAGGCGACTTGGCAGTGTCGATCAACTACCAGGGGGTTATGACGGGCATCCTCCCCCCTGCCGCAATAACCCGCTCTTCCTTCACGGCCAGGTGGCGATGGCCCGAGAAATCGATTCCGGAGGGAGAGCTGAATGTCGCGTGCCGGATAATGCACTTTCCCCTGCCGGGGTATGAAGCTTTTCCGGTCCGGAATATTTCCGAACTAACCCTGACAAACCTGTTGGGGGGCGTCGCCTATTATTATCGGATCCGGCGCCGCCTTCCCGAAGGCGGTTTAAGCGCCTGGTCCCCGACGATTAAGCTTCGCACAGGATCGCATATGCCCGTTTTTCGCCATCTGCCATGCGAGTCCCCGGTTTCTTCGAACATCATTCAGCTTTTTGCGGTGGACGAGCTGGTCAGCGCCAAGGGAGTCCTATCGGCCTTTTCATCGGACACGAACGCCGTTGAAGCCGTTGTCATTAACCAGTGCCTTGTTTTGCGGTATAAGTGGAAGAGGGGGAGCCAGTCCGCGCAGGTGGGCCTGACCCTGATTGATCCGGAGACTAAATCTCCTTCCTCCTATTCCTTCAGCGTCTCCAAAGCGAACGGACTCGTCCAGATCAGCGGTCAGTCCGCATTGTTCAAGATCCCATCGGGTGTAGCCCAGGATATTGTCCTGGAGAATCAGACTGGCGCCACGCTCTATGGCGTCCGGGTGCGGGTGAAGGGGTTGGATCGAGCGGCATGGCTGACTAACCGGACCGGTCGTGATCCGCTCACCGGGGACCCGATCGTGGAATCTCCCTGCGTCCTTCTGCCAGGCTCCCAGGCGGTCGTCCGCCTTGAATACAACCGGGATTATCGCGAACAGGCGAGATCCCGTCCGGCCCGGTTTTTGGCGGCAGCCATCCTGCAGCCGGCACGAGGCATCCCTCTTAGCCTGGAGTTGAATCCCGTCCGGGCGGAGACCTATGACGGCATGCGCATCATAAGGGCACCCGCCTTAGTCAGACGACGTTATGGCGTTTATTTTTCGGATGACTCCGGCGAAACATGGTTCATGAACGATCCCGTGCGCACAACGGCCAATAGCCTGATCTGGATGGACGATGACCCCGAAGCCCCCGGGAATCGGTTGTATCGGGTCGTGGATGCGGCCGCAGGAGCGCTGATCCCGTAAGAGTTTCAAGGAGCCGCTTCGCAATCGATACGGTCGGGTGGAGCCGCTATCCCCGCAGGGCTCGCGCTTGCCATTCCTGCATTTTGCGGCTATTCTTTACGGTTTGGAGACACTGCCATGATCCGTCCATCAACCCGTGATATCGTCCGCCTGGCCGCCGAGAAAGGCCGCGTGGTGCCGGCTTTCAACGTGCCCCACCTGCCCATGATGGAGCCTATCGTGGCCGCGCTCCGCGAAACGCGCGCCTTCGGCCTCATCCAGGTGGCCCGGCTCGAGTGGATGAAATTCAAGTCCGGCAGCCTCAAGGCGATCCGCGACACCTACGCCGCGTGCAAGGACGAGCGCTACACGCGCCTTCACCTGGACCATGTGCCCGTGATCGACGAGGACAACCTGTCCGTCGATGTGGACGCCATCATCGGCGAGGCCATCGCGCTGGGCTACGAATCGCTCATGGTGGACGGCTCCCGCCTTCCCCTCGAAGGGAACATTGCCGCCACGAAAAAGGTCGTGGCCATGGCCCGCCTGGCCGGGCTGCCGGTCGAGGCCGAACTGGGCGCGGTGCTGGGCCACGAGGCGGGCCCGCTGCCGCCTTACGAGGAGCTGTTCGCCTCGGGCAAGGGGTTCACCGATCCCGCGGAGGCGAAGCGGTTCATGGCCGAGTCCGGCGCCGACTGGCTGTCCGTCGCGGTCGGCAACATCCACGGGGCGATCAGCGGCGCGGCCAAAAGCTCCCGCAAGGTGGAGGCCCGCATCAACATCGAACACCTGGACCGCATCCGCGAGGCCGTGGGCGGCATTCCGCTGGTCCTGCACGGCGGCTCCGGCATCCGCAAGGAATCCATCCAGGCCGCGGTTCGCCACGGCATCGCCAAGATCAACGTGGGCACCACTCTGCGTCAGGCCTACGAGGCCGGCCTGGTCGTGTCGCCCTCGGAGGCGGTCGCCCGCACCCGCCTCGCCGCGCTGGACGTGATCCGGAACGAGCTGGCCATTGAAGGCTCCGCGCTTGTCCTGAACCCCGAACCCTGAACCCCCGAAACCCGATTCCCCGTTTGTCCCAAGGAGCAGCCGCATGAACAAGTCGACGTTCGCCGTCTTTTTCGGCAACCGCGGGTTCTTCCCCGCCTCCCTCCAGGCCGGCGCCCGCGAGGAGATGACCGCCGTGCTCAAGGCGCGCGGCCACAAGGCCCTCATGATGGATCCGGCCGCCACCCGGTACGGGGCCGTCGAGACGCCGGAAGAGGGCAGGAAATTCGCCGCCTTCCTGGCGCAGCATCGTGGGGAGTACGGGGGTGTCATTCTCTGCCTCCCCAATTTCGGCGATGAGACCGGCGCGATCGCCGCGCTGCAGGACTGCGGCGTGCCGATCCTCATCCAGGCCTATCCCGACGAGCTGGACAAGATGGCGCCCGAGCTGCGGCGCGACTCCTTCTGCGGCAAGTTCTCCATCATGGACGTGTTCGTCCAGTACGGCCTCTCGTTCACCGTGCTTCCCCCGCACACCTGTCACCCGACGAGCCCGGGCTTCGCGGTCCAGCTCGATTACTTCGACCGCCTTTGCCGCGTGGTCAAGGGGCTGCGCCGCCTGACCGTGGGCGCCATCGGCGCCCGCACCACGCCGTTCAAGACCGTGCGCATCGACGAGGTGGCCCTGCAGAAGCACGGCATCACGATGGAGACGTACGACCTGTCGGCCATCTTCAACCGGATGGCGGGGCTGAAGGACTCCGACGGCGCGCTGGCCGGCAAGGGGAAGACGCTCAAGGCCTTCACGAGCTGGGACGGCACGCCGGCGAAGGCGTTCGACCAGATCACCCGGCTCGGCGTGGTGCTCGACCAGCTCGTGCAGGAGGGGGGCTTCGACTGCCTCGCCGTGCGCTGCTGGGTCGAGATGCAGCAGCAGCTCGGCATCTCGCCCTGCGTCCTGCTCTCCGAGATGAACGGCCGCGATGTGCCCGTGGCGTGCGAGGTGGACGTGGGCAACGCCGTCATGATGCGCGCGCTCCAGCTGGCGACCGGCGGCGCGCCGGCCTGCCTCGACTGGAACAACAATTACGGCGACGATCCCGACAAGTGCATCCTGTTCCACTGCGGGCCGGTTCCGGCCGCGCTGATGACCGGCCCCGGGCACATCGAGGACCACGCCATCCTCAGCAACGCCGTGGGCAAGGGCAAGGCGTTCGGCTGCAACTGCGGCCGGATCAAGGCCACCCCCTTCACCTACGGAAGCCTGCTCACCCGCGACGGCCGCGTCTGCTGCTACGTGGGCGAGGGCGAGTTCACCGCCGACCCCGTGCCCCGGGAATTTTTCGGCTGCGCGGGCGTGGCGAAGATTCCCGGCCTGCAGGACAAGCTGCTCACCATCGGCTACCAGGGCCACCGCCACCACGTCAGCGTGGCGGCCGGGCTGGCCGCCGCGCCGACGGTCGAGGCCATGACCAAGTACCTGGGCTACGACGTGACCGGGCTATGAGCCTGCTCGGCGTGGATGTGGGGACAACGGGGTGCAAGGCCACCGCCTTCTCGGCGGATGGCCGCCCGCTTGCCTCCGCCTACCGCGAGTACCCGACGCTGCACCCCGCGCCCGACCGGGCGGAGCTGGACAGCGAAGCGGTCTGGGCCGCCGTGCGGGCCGTGATCGCGGAGGCCGCGGCCGGGGCCTCCGGCGATCCGGTCACCGCCCTCAGCGTCAGCTCCATGGGGGAGGCCGTGCTCCCCGTCACCCGCGACCGCCGCATCGTCGGCCGCAGCATCCTGTCGTCCGACACCCGCGGGGGCGACCTCCTGGGCCCGCTGCGCGAAGCCTATTCGGACGAGGCGTTCTACCGGATCAACCCCAACATCCTGGGGCCGAACTACACGCTGCCCAAGCTGCTCTGGCACCGGGCCCACGAGCCGGCGCTGTTCGAGGCCGCCGACCTGTTCCTGTTATGGGGCGACGCCGTCGGCTTCATGCTCGGCGGCGAGGCGGCGGCCTGCCATTCGCTGGCCAACCGGACCCTGCTCTTCGATCTGCGGCGGCAGGACTGGTCGGACGACCTGCTCGCCCGAACCGGCATTCCGCGCGCGAAGCTGGGGCGGTGCGTGGCGGCCGGCTCGGTGACGGGCACGGTTTCGCCCGCGCTGGCCTCCGAGCTGGGGCTGCGGCCGGGCGTGCGGATCGTGGCCGGCGGGCACGACCAGTGCTGCAACGCGCTGGGCGCGGGCATCTGCAAGGCCGGCCAGGCGGTCTGCGGCATCGGGTCGTTCGAATGCCTCACGCCGACGTATGACCGGCTCCCCGAGCCGGGTCCCATGCTGGCCCGCGGGCTGAACACCGAGCACCATGTGCTGCCGGGGCTGTACGTCTCGTTCCTGTACAACCAGGCGGGCACCCTCGTGAAGTGGTTCCGCGACACGTTCGCCAGGGAGGCCGGGAGCGGCGGGGCGATCTACGCCCGGCTGGACGCCGAGATGCCGGAGGAGCCGACCCGCCTGCTCGCCCTGCCCTATTTCGAGATGACCGGCCCGCCGGCGTTCACGGCCGACGCGGCGGGGGCCCTGATCGGGCTTAAAACGGGGACAACGCGCGGCGACATCTTCAAGTGCATCCTGGAGAGCGTGACCTACTATTTCGCCGACAGCCTGGCCGCGCTGCGCGAGCTGGGGGTGGACGCCTCCTCCTTCACCGCCACGGGCGGGGGGGCGCGGTCGGACCGGTGGCTCCAGATCAAGGCGGACATCCTGGGCGTGCCGTTCATCCGCCCCGCGATCACGGAGGCCGGCGTGCTGGGCGCGGCGATCCTCGCGGGGCTCGGCACGGGCGTCTACGGCTCGGCGGCCGAGGGGGTGGCCCGGTTTGTGCGCCGCGACCGGGTGTTCGAGCCCGACGCGCGCCGCCACGCCGTCTACGCGGAGCGCGTGGCGGCCTACCGGCAGCTGCTTCCGGCCCTCCACCCCCTGCTCCGGCGGCTCTAGGCGATGATTTCTGAAATAGGAACAAAAACGGGCGGGGAGCCCCCGCGCCGGGCCGTGCTGGCGGGGGTGCTGGTCGCCCTGGCCTCGCTGGGCAGCTTCACCGGCATTCTCCCGGTGTTCCGCGACCTGCTCCAGGCGCATTTCGACCTGTCCAACGCGCGGTTCGCCCTGCTGCTCACCTTTGGCAGCCTGGCCGGCGCGGCGGGGGCGCTGGCGAGCGGGCCGCTGACGGATGCGCGCGGGCCCTGGCCGGCCTTCCGGCTGTTCCTGGCGCTGCTGGCCGCGGGCTGCGCCCTGGGCGCCATCTCCGGCGGGTGGATTCTCCTGATGGCCGCGCTGGGGATCATTTACTTTGCCTACTACGGCCTGCTGATCTCCGCGCAGGCCGGGCTGGTGGTGCTGTTTCCCGGCGGCCGCCGGCGGATCCTCTCGGTTTTCCTCGCCTCCTCGGCGTCCGTCGCCATGCTAACGCCGCTGGCAGGCGAAGGGCTGCTCAAGGCCGTGGGCGCGGGCAGGCTCTCCTTCGGCGCGGCGCTGCACGGCGTGTTCGGCGTCATGACGCTGGTCATGCTGGCGGGGCTGGCCTGGCTGCTGCGGCAAGCCGACCCGGCGCCGGCGGAGCCGCGGCAAGCCGAGGCCGGCGCGGGCCGGGGTATGGTGGGCGGACTGTGGGTGCTGGTGGCGCTGGCGACGCTGCACGGGACGAGCGACGCCATGGGACAGGTCTGGATCCCCCGAATCCTGGCGGGGCCGTCTTACGCCATGCGCTGGATTCTACCGGGCACGGTGGTGGCGCTGTTCGGGCTGGCTTACGTCGTGTCGCGCTCGCTGCTGGGGCTGATGCCGGAGCGCGCGTGGCGGAGGCGGCTGATGGTGGCGCCGGGCCTGCTGGGCGGGCTGGTGTTTGCGGCCGGGCTGCTGACGGGGACCCAGGCGGGGGCGGCGATCGGCTATGTGGCCGGCGGGTTCTGCTGGTCGGTGGAATACCCCGTCTTCCTCGGGATCATGGCGGGCGACCGGCGCTTTGGCCGGGCCATGGCGGCGCTGAACGTGGCCAGCGGGATCCTGTGCTTCGTCATGCCCACGGCCCAGGGCTTTGTGGTGGACCGCTTGCACGCGGCCGGCCTCGGCGGTCGGGAATGGAACGTCCTGCTGCTGCCGGCGGTCGGGTTTGCCGTGAACGGCCTGCTGGGCCTTTTCTGGGTGCGGCGGTATGGGCGGTGCCTGAACGACTAGGCCGCTCAGCCGCCGGTCATGACGCCGCCGTCCACGGTGAGCGCCGTGCCCGTGATCCAGGCCGAGTCGTTGCAGGCCAGGAACAGGGCGGCCTTGGCGATGTCGTCGGGCGTCCCGAGCCGTTTCAGGGGGATGCGGGCGGCCACGTCCTGCACCACGGTTTTCGGATTGGGGAAGGCGCTGGCCGACTCCCACAGCAGCGGGGTGTCCACCTGGCCGGGGCACAGGATGTTGACGCGGATTTTCGGCGCGAGGTCGATCGCCAGCTGGCGGACCAGGGCGATCAGCGCGCCCTTGGAGGCGCAGTAGGCCGGGTGGTTCGGGAAGGCCTTGTAGGCCGCGATGGAGCCGTTGACCACGATGCTGCCGCCGGACTCCCGCATCCGGGGGAGGGCGAGCTTGATCAGGTAATAGACCGCGTTCAGGTTGACGTCGAGGGTGCGCTGCCAGGTTTCGAGCGGGGCGTCCTTGATGCCGCCGAGGCCCAGGATGCCCGCGTTTGGAATCAGGATGTCGATGTCCCCGAAATGGCGGATGGCCTCGTCCACGAGCCGCTGGTTGGTTTCGACCAGCGCGATGTCGCCCCCGACGAAGACGGCCGCGCCCCCCCTGGCCTTGATGCCGTCCACGACAGCGTGACCGCGGACGGCCTCCCGCCCGCCGACGACCACCGAGGCGCCCTCGGCGGCGAAGAGCTCGGCGATTCCGCGGCCCATGCCGCTGGTGGCCCCGGTGACAATCGCAGTTTTTCCGGTCAGTTTTTTCATGATCATCTCCGTTATGAGGCGAATTGCGCGAGCCGACGGGCGTATTGGACCAGGGAAAAGGGGAGCCGGAAACATTCCGTCTCCGGCCGGTCGACGCGCTCAAGCAGCCGGACGGCGCCTGATTTTTCCGCGGCGTCGCAGAAATCCGTA
>JBIIYJ010000422.1:0-3982 GCA_044346855.1 Kiritimatiellia bacterium | reverse complement strand
TGAATGGCGGCGAGCTCGGGCGGGGCATCTGGGTCAGCCATCATCGCTGCCTGCTCTGGATCCATGGAAAGGCCATCGTGGTGATCGACAGTTTCGTCCGCGTCCCGGACCGCGGCGAGACTCCGGAAACCGCGCCTTTCCTTGAGAGCAACTGGCAGTTGGGGCCCGGGCCCGCGTCGTGGGATCCGATGGCCCGGCGGCTGGTCACCGGCCATCCGGACGCCAACCTGCTGATGCTTTTTCCGGCGGTTCCCGAGGGAACCCGGGGCGTCATGCACGCCGGCGAGTCCGACCCGCCGCGCGGCTTTGTTGCGAACCTGTTCCAGGATTTCGGCGAGGACATGCCGAACCGGGGGCGGCCTCTTTCGGCGCCCCAGCTGTGTCTTTCGCTGACGCCGATGTCCGGGGGACGGGCCGAATTCGTCTCGGTGCTGGTTCCGTTCCGCGGGGGAACGCCGCCCGGCGTGCAGGCGACGGCCCGGCCGGCGACACTCGTAGAGCCGGGATCGCTGGAACTGGAGTGGGCGGACGGCCGGCGCGATTCGCTGGCATGGAACTATCGGCTTGATCTAGGCCTGGGCGAGCGGGCCGGCTATGATACCGACGCTTCCCTGGTGCATGTGGCGGCTGACGGGGCGGGCGTGCCGCACGGGCTGGCCCTGGATGCGACCTATCTGCGGCCGTATGGCGGGGAGATTGCGGCGGCGCCCGGCCTGATCCGGTTTTAGCTCTTTTCTCTAATAAACAAGCTTAGCGCGGATTACGTGCGCTTGGGCTTGTTCCACGGAAGATATTTTGCCACTATTACTCAGTTAAAGAGAATCAAAACGCTTTTGCCGGGAGAATCGAGCTATGCCTGACATCCGATGGAAGCAGCGATTTAATAATTACAGCAGGGCGTTCCAGACTCTCGTTGCGGCAGTGGAACTGGCGCGTTCGCGTGACTTGTCCGATCTGGAGAAGCAGGGATTGATTCAGAGTTTTGAGTTCACCCATGAACTCGCCTGGAATGTTTTGAAGGATTATCTCGAGGAAAAAGGGATCACCGGCCTGATTGGCTCGAAAGACGCGACGCGGACTGCGTTCAAGAACGGACTGATTGAGGATGGCGCGGCGTGGATGAAAATGATCGAAGCCCGCAACAAAACCACGCACACCTACGATATTGCCATCGCGAACGCGGTGACGGAGGATATCATGGATTTGTTCTTCCCGGCCTTCGAGAAGATGGCCGGGAAGTTCTCCGCTTTGAATGATTAGCGAATCGCGGGTGCATGAAATACGGTTTATCCATAACAACGATTGAAAAGATATGCGCAGTGTTCGCCCGATTCTCCGAGATCGAGAAGGCGATACTGTATGGCTCCCGAGCCAAGGGCAACTTCAAGCCCGGCTCGGACATTGATTTGACCCTCTTCGGCGAAAACCTGACAGCGTCACAACTGGACCTCATTGCCGAGGCACTGGACGACCTGTTGCTGCCCTACACGATTGACCTGTCGCTTTACGCTGAACTGAGCCATGCGAAGCTTAGGGAACATATCGACCGCGTTGGCAAGGTATTCTACGAACGCGAAAGCGCTGGGCAACATCAGGATTTGCCGAAAGACGGAGAATGGGGTGCGTGACGGGATTCGAACCCGCGACATTCAGATCCACAATCTGACGCTCTAACCAACTGAGCTACACACACCGTGATGCACATAAAACTTCGTCCGCCAGACGGACGCCAAGTCATAATGGGCTATTAATATAGGACGTCCGACCCCTCCATGACAAGAAAAATGCGCATTTCACCCGGGGCCGCCGGTGAGAATCCACCCGACGCTGCTTGGCGCGACAGACGCCTTCACCATTCAAGAATAGCTGATAGCTGATAGCTGATAGCTGATAGCGGACGGGGAATAGCGGATAGCGAATCGGGGTTCAGGGGTCAGGGTAAGTGATCAGTAGTCAGTGATCAGTTCGGATCGTTCGTGATCGACCACGCGCTTGTGTTGCCGCGACGATCACGATCTCGATCACGACTACGATTGCGAAATACAAAGCGTCAAATCGAAATCGGACGTGACAGCTATTTCTTGAACCGCTGAACCGCTGAACCGCTGAACCCTGAACCGCTGAACCCTGAACCCTGAACCCTGAACACTCCCTCTCGCCAGATCGATCGTCTTTGCCGTAATCTTTACCGTAATCTCTCTTGCGTGCGACTGGCGTTCCTTCGGGTCCGACCACGCGATTGCTTCACCGCTTCAATTTCGATCGCAAGCCCGGCGGAGACGCGGCAGGACGTGGGACAAACTTTCCCGCTTTTCGCTGGGCGGCGGCTTGACTTCAGCCTCCGCCGGTGGTTATGCTTGGAGAAAGAGGAGAATGGCATGTTGGAACTGAATCAAGCGCAGCAGGATGCGGTCCGGAAGTGGGTGGCGGAAGGCGCCGGCATTTCCGATGTGCAGAATCGCCTGATCAAGGAGTTCGACCTGCGCCCCACCTACATGGATGTGCGGATCCTGATCCTCGAGCTGGGGGCCACCGTGCAGGAGAAGAAGCCCGCGGTGAAGGACATCAAGAAAGAGTCCGACGCCGCGCCGGCCGAATCCGGCATGATCGACGAGGACGTGGAGGAGGCTCCGCTTCCCGGTTCCGCGCCGCTGGGCGGGGGCGTGAAGGTGGAGGTTGACCGCCTGATGAAGCCGGGCGCGCTGGTCAGCGGTTCGGTGACGTTCAGCGACGGCGTCAAGGCCCAGTGGTCGCTCGACCAGGCGGGCCGCCTGGGCCTGGCGGGAGTCAAGCCGGGCTACCGCCCGAGCCAGACCGACGTCCAGGAGTTCCAGCTGGCCTTGCAGAAGGAACTGGCCAAGCAGGGTTATTAATCCCTCCGTCTGTCCGGGCCAGTCCTGCCACGGGCCCGCCACGAGGATCCCGCCTTGAAGCTTTTCGGCGAAACAGGTGAAAATTACCTGGTGGACCTCATCACCGGCCGCATTCCCCAGCCCCTGCTGCTCTGGCAGGAGCGGATGCTGCTCCGGGTGCTGCGGGCGCTGGCGCTGCTTTATGGCGGCGGCGTGCAGCTCCGGATGTTCCTCTACCACCACGGCATTTTCCGGCATCACACCCTGGGCTGCCAGGTGATCAGCGTGGGAAACCTCACGGTGGGCGGCACGGGCAAGACCCCGGTGGTCGAGATGTTCGCCCGCACGCTGCACCGGCAGGGGCGCCATGTGGCCATCCTGAGCCGCGGCTACAAGCGCCGGGCGCCGGGGGTTTCGTGGCGCCGCAAGCTGGTCCGGCTCTTCCAGCCGCACACGGTTCCCTCCTGCGTGGTGGCGGACGCCAAGGGCGTCCGGGCGCAGCCGCTGGAGAGCGGGGACGAGCCCTTCATGCTGGCCCGCCGCCTTCCGGGCACGGCCGTGCTGGTGGATCCCGACCGCGTCAAGAGCGGCCGCTACGCCATCCGGAACCTGGGCTGCGACACGCTGATCCTGGACGATGGCTTCCAGCACCCCGAGCTGCACCACCGGCTGGACATCGTCCTGGTCGACAGCCGCAACCCCTTCGGCAACGGCAACGTGCTGCCGCGCGGCATCCTGCGGGAGCCCATTACCAACATCCGCCGGGCCAGCTACATCTTCCTGACCAAGTGCGAGGACGGAGCCCCGCCCGAGCTGGAGACCCGCCTCCGGTTCCTCAACCCGACCGCCGAGATCATCGCCTGCCGCCACCAGGCCCGGCACCTGCAGGACGTCTATACCGACGCCACCCGGCCCCTCGCGGACTTGCGCGGGATGCGCGTGGCGGCGCTTTCGGGCATCGCCTCCCCCGAGGGGTTCGAGCGGGAGCTGGAGAAGCAGGGCGCCGAGCTGATCCGGCGCGAGCGCTTCGCCGACCATCACTGGTATTCCCGGGAGGAGCTCCAGGCCCTCGTCGAGACGGCCGTCCGCTCCGGCGTGGACGCCCTGGTGACGACCGAAAAGGACGCGGT
>JBIIYJ010000138.1:0-13383 GCA_044346855.1 Kiritimatiellia bacterium | reverse complement strand
AGTTGGGGATGATCCGGTGGCCGAAGATGGGCATCGCCACGGCGCGGATGTCGTCGGCGGAGGGCGACGGCCGGCCGTTCAGCAGGGCCCGCACCTTGCCCGCCAGCACGAGGTACTGCGAGGCGCGCGGGCCGGCCCCCCACTCCACGAAGTCCTTGATGTAGGCGTCGGCGTCGGGCGACTTGGGCCGCGAGGCGCGCGCCAGGCTCACCGCGTAATCGGTCACGTGGCGGGACACCGGGACGCGGCGCACCAGGGCCTGCATGCGAAGGAAGTCGTCGGCCGTGAAAAACGGCTCCACGACCGGCATCTCGCCGGCGGTGGTGCTGTCCACGATCCGCATCTCCTGCTCCTTGTCGGGATAGTCGACCTGGATGCTGAACATGAACCGGTCGAGCTGGGCCTCGGGCAGCGGGTAGGTGCCCTCGTGCTCGATCGGGTTCTGCGTGGCCACCACGGTGAAGGGGCGCGGCAGGGCCAGCGTCTCCCCCATGGCCGTGAGCGCGTTCTCCTGCATGGCCTCGAGAAGGGCCGCCTGCGTCTTGGGCGGCGTGCGGTTGATTTCGTCCGCCAGGATGAGGTTGGCGAAAATGGGGCCGCGCACGAACTTGAGCGAGCGGGCGCCGGTGACGGGGTCGGTCTGGAGGATCTCGACGCCCACGATGTCGGACGGCATCAGGTCGGGCGTGAACTGGATGCGCTTGAACTGCCAGCCCAGCGCGCTCGCCAGCGTCTTCACCAGCAGGGTCTTGGCCAGCCCCGGCACGCCGATGAGAAGCGCGTGGCCGCGGGCAAACAGGGCGGTCAGCAGATGCTCGATGACCCGGTCCTGCCCCACGATCACCTGCTGGATCGTGCCCGTCAGGCGCCGGTATTTGTCCTGGAACTCCGCGGTGAGCTCGAGATCCGCCCGGTCCGTCAACCCAGCCTGCTCCGTATCCATGTGACCTGCTCCTTCTTTCGACCGAAGAACCAAATCCTGACCTGGCAAATCATAATTGGGAACGCGACACGAAGCCAGCCTATTTTCTTCGAGAAGGCTGTCTGCGGCGCCAAGGCCGTCCTGGATCCCTGTAACCAAACCGGTGATCGGGGTACAGCGGGACCTACGGGACCGCTGCGGGCGGCTCACAGCGGTCCCTAGGTCCCGCCGTACCCCGTTTCCCGTTGCAGGCCTGCGCTATCTCGGGCAGATCGGAGGGGGCGGAAATTTCACCGGAGCGAGGAAATGCATCTGCCCCAAACGTTCCGTTCCGCAGACAAGGCAATCCGCACCGGCAGCCCAGGCCACAGCCCTGATCGGATCGTTCGCGTAATAGACCGCCAGGCAGTCGCCCGTTTCCAGGTCCCAGACCCGGAGGGTCTTGTCGGCGCTTCCCGAAACGGCCCGGCCCCCCTCGGGACTCGTCCCGACACACGTGACCGTCATGCCATGCCCTTCCAGGACGCGAAGGCAGGCGCCTGACGCCAGATCCCAGACCCGGAGCGTCTTGTCGGCGCTTGCCGAAACAACCTTGCGGCCGTCCCGTGTTGTGCTGACGGCATGGACGGAATCCTTGTGGCCCTCCAGAACGCGCAGGCATTCCCCTGTTCTCATGTCCCACACCCGGAGCCGCTTGTCCTCGCCGCCCGAGACGACGCGAACGCCGTCATGGCACACGCTCACACCCCGGATCCAGGACAGCCGGCCCATATACACCCGGTTGGTCATGTCTGGTTTGGAAAGGACCCGCAGGCACGTGCCGGCCTCGATATCCCAGAGGCGCAGGGTCTCATCGGACCCGCCGGTTACGGCCTGGCGCCCGTCGGGGGAGAGGCTGACGCAACAAACAAAACGGGTACAGGTGTCCCAGCCCTTGTGCCCGTCAATCGAGTGAAGGCACGTCCCGGACTGCAAGTCCCACACGCGCACCTTCCCGTTCGTCGCGCCCGAGACGAGCCGGCGCCCGTCGCGGGTCACCGCGATGCATTCAATGAAACCCGAGTCCATGACGAAGCGTTCCCTGGCGTCAAACCCGCCAAGCTCGCGCCCGGTCTCCACCTGCCACAACCGAAGGAACCCATCCCACCCGCTCGAAATGACATGCTTCCCGTCAACACAGTCACTGATGCCGGAGACCATGCTGCCGTGCCCCTCGCCGTCAGCCTCCTGCGGGGGGTCCGCCTCCAGGTCCCATACCCAGATCGTGTGGTCATCGGCCCCCGAGATCGCCCGTCGGCCGTCCGGCGTGACGCAGACCTGCGAGACATTCTCGCTGTGCCCCGCGAGCAGGCGAACACAGTCGCCGGATTGGAGATCCCGGACGCGGAGTCGCTTGTCATCCCCCCCGCCCGTAATGACCCGGCGCCCGTCAGGCGTGACGCACAGGCAAAAGGAGGACCCTCCGGGAGCTTCCAGGGTGCGCTCGACTTCGCCCGTTTCCGCATCCCAGACCCGAAGCGTTCCGCTGGATCCGGCCGAGACGATGTGGCGGCCGTCCGGGGTGAAGCAGGCGCGCCAGACCCAGTCGCGGTGCCCAACCAGGGTGTGAAGACTTTTCCCGGACGCCAAATCCCAGAGGCGCGCGGTCTGGTCCTTGCCGCTTGAAACCGCCCTGCGCCCGTCGGGGCTCAGGCTGATGCAACTGATCTGATCCCCGTGCCCCTCGAGCACGCGGAGGCATTCACCCGTCTCCAGATCCCAGACCCGGATGCTTTTGTCTTCGCCGCCCGACACGATCCAGCGGCAATCCGGGGTGACGGCGAGGTCTCGGATGTCGTTGTCGTGCCCTTCGAGCGTTCGCAGGCAGGCCCCGGAATCAAGGTCCCAGATCCGGAGGGTATACCGAAAGCGACTGCCGCCGGCCTCCAGGTTGCCTGAAACCGCCCGGCGGCCATCGGGAACGGCGCAGACGCATTGAACATAGCCGTTAGGGCCGTTTATGACGCGCAGGCATTCCCCGGTCTCGCTATCCCACAGCCGCAAGGTGTTGTCGTTGGGGCACGCCGAGACGACGCGACGGCCATCCGGGGTCAGGCTGACACTGGCAATATGGCTGCCGTGCCCCTCTAACAGGCGCAGACATTGCGGGCGCGCGGACGGGGCGGGCGGTCGGGGAAACCGGCGAAGCCAGGGGCGGGAACGGCAGTCCATGGATTGCGCGGCGGCTTCCGAAACCGGACTCCCCTCGCACCAGTTGAAAGCCAGAGGCAGGGTGTCCTGCGGACGGGCCGCCAGCGGCGCCAGATGAACGGACACAAAGTTGGCAAAATGACGAAGCCGCCCGGCGCGGGGCGAATCCGGCTGGGGAACGGCCGCCTCTTCGATTTCCCGGGGAAGGACCGGGACAGGCTCGGAGGGCCCCTGCCTTCCCCGGTCATGCCATTGCCACCGCTTCGCGGCATACTCGCGCAAGGCGAGATTGTACCGCCGCATCGCCTCGTCGCGCCGCCGGATCCGCGCCCGCTCTTCGGAAAACTCCGGAAGCGCCTCGAGCGCGAGGGCGTAGTGGCCGACCAGGACGTGCGTCAGCCCCAGCGAACAGGCCGCCTGGATAAACAGCAGGTCGCACAAGGCGCCGCACAGGTCATCCAGGCGCCGTGCGTCACCCAGATGGTACAGCGCCTGGCGGAACGGGCGCGGACTCCCCCCCCGCCACCGGGGGAGTCCCTGAGGATCGGCCAGGGTTAGGAAGTAGTCGGCCATGTCCGAATGAACGCCGACAGACGACGCCAGGCCGCCATAGCGTGCAAGAACAGCCTCGCGGAGCTGGGCGTGGAAGAAGTCGAGCCGGGGCCCGCGGCGATGCAGATACCGGCGCAGGCCGCGTTCGATCAACAGGGCCGTCGCGGCGGCCCCGGCGCCGAATTTCCGGACCAGCAGGTCGGCCAGTTCGTGGCTGGCCATCCCCTCGCGCCCATGCGCAAGGTAGAGGCACCACCAGCCGACGGCGTCCCGGCCAAACACCTCCAGCCGCCCCAGCACCCACCGGAATAGGCTTTCCGTGTCGGGGTAGTCGCGGGGCAGCGCGGCGATGCGTTCCCCGACCAGGCGGTTCATGTCGTTTCCGCCAAGCGCTCGGAGTTCGCCCAGCATCACCGTGAGGTAAAGCGGATTGCGCGCCTGGGGCATCGCGCAGAGGGCGTTCTCGTGCGGCGGGTCAAGCTCCTTGCAATACTCGCGGAGATACTCGCTCACGATCACGCGCACGTCGTCCGGCTCCAGTTCCCCGAGCGGAACCCGCAGAGGAGCCGGCTGCCGCGAGGCGAGCGCGCGGAGGACACGCTGCGCGGGGCCGGGATCGGCCGGCAGGCCGGCGGGACCGCCCGGCTCTGGGAGGTTGCGCGCAGCGCGACCCCCGCTCTCGTCGATGCAACTGACCACCACGCGGACATTCGCCCCGAGAGACGCGGGCAACCAGTTCAGATCATGCCCGGCGTCTAGCTGGTTCACGCCGTCAATCAGGATCACGACCCGCTTCTCCGGGGGGACTTTTGCCAAAAACAGGCGCACCTGATCGGGCAACTCGCGGACGTCCTGCCGGATCTCGTAGGCCTTTTCGACGATCTCACGGTTTTTCTTGGCCTGCTCCTCGGAAAGCCCGGGCTTGTGCCCCAGTGCGGCCAGTTCATCCCGCTTCAGCCGCTCGAACCCGCCCTGCTCATAGAGCTCGCGGCACAGCCGGCGCAGCAGTTCCCGCAGATCCGCGGAGCCCGGGCCGGCGCCCACGAAATGACCGATCAGGATCGCAGGGGGTTGCGCGACGAGAGTCGTGTAGAGCTTGGCCAGCAGGGCGGACTTCCCCTGCCCCGGCATGGCCGCCACCACCGCGAGACGAGGGGCGCCTTCGTCGGTCGAGGCAATAAAGTCGGCAAGCAGCCGCAATTCACGGGTCCGGCCCCGGAACCAGCGCAGCCGGGAAAAGACAAAATCATCCGCCTGCCGGCGTTCCGCCTCGGACGGCGAGAGCGGCTGAGGCCGGGCCTGAAGGACGATCTTCTCCCAGAGCTCGCGGGGAACCGGACGGGTTTCATCCGCGTACCGCGGATCGGCGTCGGGGTCCGCGCCGAGAACCTGCCGCCACACCGCCTTGTCGACATAACGCTCGTCGCGCAGAATGCCGGACCAGAGATCCTCGAGCACAAGCCGCCCGAATGAAGCCAGATCCGCAAACCCCTCCCCGGTCCAGCGGCATGTATAGTCGCGCACCGGTCGTCCGCTGCCCGCCGCGAACAGGCGCGTCAGCGGGCCGCCTCCGCGGATCTCCGATTTCAGCGCGGAGAGCTTCCTCTGCAGGTTTTCCGGATCAACGAACTCGCAGTAAATCGCGCGCTGCCCCTCCGTCGCCCCGGGCGGCAGCGGCGGAACGGCGGTCTTCCGGAAATAGAAGTAACTTCGGCGCTTCCGTCGGCCGTCGAGGACGGCATGTCGCACTTCCAGATCGGTGATGGACCGGGCCTTGGCGGCCTGCCGCGCCCGGTCTGTCTCATCCCTGAAATCGTTGATACCCGGCACCCAGCCGTAGCGCTGGCCGAGCATGCAGACAAACAAGGGCTCCACGCGCTCGATCCATTGGCGGCAGTATTCCCAGGAGTTGGCCCTCTCGCCATCCGCGCCTTTTTCCGGGACACCCCAGCGAAGGTCCACGTCAAAGAATTCGAACCCGAGCTGCTCCACCCGTTCCCTCAATTCCGGGAACACAACCGTGACAAGATGGTCGCGCTCAGCATGCATGTCGCGAAACGTCGAGGAAATGAAGACGCGGATGATCCGATTCGCGTCCCGGGCGCGGGGGCTGACCTCCCGCGAGGCAGGCGCTCCGCCGGGGCTGGTGAGCGCCGGGGATTCGGCGCCGGATTCGGCTTGCGCCGTCGGGGACATGTCCATCCGGATGGCCGCTTCGGGCCACCCAAGCGGCGCTCCGGGCGGCAGGGAAAGGGGGGGCGCCTGCCCGGCTAACCGCGCATAGACGGGTTTCTTTACCACGGCTTCCTGCCAGCCGGCCAGGAGGCCGGTCAGGACGCGGACGGCAGGATCGTCGGCCGGGGTCAACTCAGGCACGTGCGCCATGAAACCGTCCCGGTTGCCGTCCAGCAGCAGCGCGAGGCAGAAATTGACCTTCCAGGCGGGATCAGCCTTTTCATCCATCATCACGCTGTCGCCTGGAAAAACCAGGGGGCGCAGGAGTTGAAGCGCATCGGAGGCCCGGTTCTGCCGCAAGGCCAGCACGGCGCTGGCATTACGGACCGCGGGCGCCTGGCCGGACAGCCGCCCCAGAACCGCCGCGGCCAACTCCCACTGGCCGGCTTGCAGGTGGTCCCAGGCTTGCATCAACCCTGCTTCCGTTGAACCCCGATCATCCGCTCCCAGAATGGCTGACTTGTCGATCATGTTTTCCGCCTGGCGCGGGGCCAAAGGGAATCGCCGCTGACAGCCCCCCGCAGGCGAAGAGTATCGAAATCGGGAAGGCCATATCAAGGAAATCGAACGTCGCAGACGATGAACAACCATTCGTCGGGGGGGCGACTGGTCGATATGCCTCTCAACCGCATCAGGCTTTTCGCCGCTCGAAAGGGCGATAGACGGGTATCGCACGCGATCTACAAAAGGGCGTACATTAACGGAAAACGACGGGAGGTTCAGATGAATAGACATAGCTTGTGGATAATCGGCTTACTGGCCGCCGGAGCTTCTTTCGGTGAAATCACGACGGAACCGCTGGCCTACCAGGCGGACGGGCGAGCCATGGCCGGCTACCTGGCGTATCCGAAGGACGCCGCGAAGGGCGCCGCCGCCGTGCTGGTGTTTCCCGAATGGAAGGGCTTGGACGAGTATGCCAAACGCCGCGCGCGCGAGCTGGCCGAGCTGGGCTACGTGGTCCTGGCCGCCGACATGTACGGGGAGGGCAAGACGGCAAAGGACAACCAGGAAGCCGCGGCCCTGGCCGGCGCGCTCAAGGCGGGCGACCGGGCCGACATGCGGAAGCGGGCCGGAGCGGCGCTGGAAGCCCTCAAGAAACATCCCCTCGCCGATCCCGGCCGCACGGGCGCCATCGGCTACTGCTTCGGCGGCACGGTGGCGCTGGAACTGGCCCGCAGCGGCGCGGACGTGCGGGGCGTCGTCAGCTTCCATGGCGGGCTGGACACCGCCAGGCCAAGGGAAACCCGTGGAGTCAAAGCCGCGGTGCTGATCCTGCACGGGGCGGATGATCCCACTGTTCCGAAGGAGGCCGTGGACGGGATCCAGGACGAAATGCGGGAGGCCGGCGCGGACTGGCAGATGGTTTTCTACGGCAACGCCGTGCACAGCTTCAGCAACCCGGATTCGGGCAGCGATAAGACGAAAGGCGTCAAATACGATGCCAAGGCCGACAAGCGCTCCTGGTCCCTGATGAAGTCGTTCCTGGCAGACGCGCTGACGCCGTGAGGCATGGCGCCTTTTTCTTAGCTGACCAGTTCGGCACACGTTGACACGACCCCATGCGATGTCATGCGCCGGGTTTGAAGGCTTTGATTTTGAGATCCCGAATGGCCTTGAAATGCCTGGCGTTGCCGGTGCACAGGACCAGACCATGCTCCACCGCCGTGGCGGCTACGAGCGCATCGCCGGCCCTCACGCCGTGCGACAGCGCATATTCTTCAATGTAGATGGCCGCTCGATGGCCAATGTTTTCGGACAGCGGCAAAACCCTGAACCCAAAGTCCTTGAGAAACATCTTGGTGTAGGCGTGCTGCTGCTTGTTGGCGGCGCCCTGAAGCAGTTCCAGATACGTTTGAAGGGAAAGAAGCCGTTCGTCCTGCCCTTCCATAAGCCGGGCTGCGGAAAGATTTCCCCGCTGGACCCAGATGAACAAATCGGTGTCAAAGATCACGGTGGCGTCCTCCGCGCAGGTCCTGCATGACTTCTTCGACGGTCGTGGTCGTGCGATCCATTCCGAAAAAGGGATGTTTCCTGACTTCGGCCTGACTCGGCTTGCGAACGGGAGAAAGCATGGCCCTGAGCTTGCCGCGATAAAGAACGCGGACGCTTTCATTCCGATCGAGCGCCTTGAGCACGTCGTTCATGCGATACCTGAGATCGACAATCGTGGCTTGCATAATATCTCCTAAATGTATACCTGTACTATACATATAACGCGTTGGCCTGTCAATGACACCATAGTCGAGTCAGTCTCGCCCGGATCGAGTACGCGTACGAGTACGACGTACGAGTACGCTGAGAAACCGGATTCGGGCAGCGACAAGACTAAAGGGCGATTCCGGGTTTGTGGGGGGATTTTTCATTGCTCATCATGGGATATGAATAATCCGTCGCGGCATGGCAAGAGTGAAAGCGCACTCCCTCCTCCAGATCGCACTCGTACCTCGTACTCGTACGCGTACTCGATCTTCCGCGATGGGACCACGCAAGTTAAGCGCCTGTTCCTCAACATCTCGGATTCAAGAACCCAGAGACGATGAATTCGCCGAACCCAAACAAATGACCGGTTGTCTCGACCAAGTATCAAATCTAATTTACCACAGTCGAGGGTTTTTTTGGGATGCCCGCCACGCTTCATAATCGGCCCATGTGCGCGCCTTAAAAACAAAGCCTCTCGGCTTCGGATACGGGTTGAGCTTCTCCATCTGACGCATCAGCACGAGCGCCCGACGGTAGGATTCGATCGGATCGTGAAGAGGAGCCCGTTTCCGTTTCCCGACCGTTTTCATCTTCTCAGTCATGATTCAAGCTTAGCCGATTGAAACCCGCTCCACAACTTATCTTTGAGTGGTTTCGCGCCTTCCGCGTGTTTCGTAGTTACGAAGCCGTTCATCAGGGAAGTATAGTTAATTTAGGGACAATGACGAGGGCGTAGGGTTGCAGCCTCGCGATCATGGCCGGATCGGAGGAAAGGGCTACCACCTGCATTCCCGCGGCATGGGCGGACCGGACGCCGTTGAGGGAATCCTCCACCGCGAGGCACGCCTCCGGGGCCTTGCCCAGCCGCCGCGCGGCCTCGCGATAAACGGCCGGGTCGGGCTTGCTCGGCCCCACCTGCTCCGAACTCAGCCGGAACGCGAAATGCTTCCGCCACCCCAGCCCGTCGAGGGCGCAGTCGATCAGGTTTTCCGACGACGTGCTGACCAGCGCCAGCGGCCAGCGGGCCTTCCACCGCACCAGCAACTCGCCCGCGCCGGGCATGGGCTCGATCCCCCGCCGGAACTCGGCCTGGATGGCGTCCTCCAGATCCAGCACCAGAGCCCCGGGATCGAGCCCGCGGTCCGGAAAATGGCGCAGCACGGCTTTCACGCCGCCGGTGTTATCCAGCCCCAACGTCTCCGCATACAGCGCATCGGTCAGTTCCACCCCGTGGCGCGCGAACGCGGCCCGGGTGGCGCGGAGCCAGGCGGCGTCCGAGTCCACCAGCGTGCCGTCCATGTCGAAACAGACGGCCTCCACCCTGCCCCAGTCCACGCTCACAGGACCTCCCGCCGCACCGCTTCCACGGGCAGCCGGCCGGGCATGCCCAGCACGGCGTCCGCAGGCCCGACCTTCCGCCCGGTCCGGATAGCCTCGTAGACATAGGCCTTGCCCTCGACAACGGCCTGCTCCAGATTCCGCCCCAGGGCCAGGGAGGCCGCGATGGCCGCGCTGAGCGTGCAACCCGTGCCGTGCGTGGAAAGAGGATTCAGCACCTCGGGCGTCGACAGGGCGATCGCCTTCCCTTCCGAAAACAGGATATCCTCGCCGCGCCGCCCGGCCTCGTGGCCGCCCTTCACCAGCACGGCGCACCCGTACAGGGCGGCCAGCGCGGCGGCCGCCTCAACGGCTCCCCTCCGGCCGGCGACGGGCCGGCCCAGCAGCACCTCGGCCTCGGGCAGATTGGGGGTCAGGAGCGCGGCCAGCGGGGCCAGCTTCCGCTTCAGCACGGCGACGGCCGCCTCTTCCAGCAGCCGCGCGCCGCTTGTGGCGACCATGACCGGATCCACGACCTTGGGGATGGCCGGGAACCGGGCCAGGCGCTCCGCGGCTGCCTCAATCAGCCCCGCGTTGGCCAGCATGCCCGTCTTGACCGCGCCGACCGCATAACACTCGAAAATGGCATCCAGCTGCTTGCCAAGGAAGGCGGCGTCCGCCAGCAGGACGCCCAAGACGCCCTTCGGATTCTGGGCGGTCAGGGCTGCAATGGCGGTGCAGCCGTGCACGCCGAAGCCGTGGAACGCGCGCAGGTCCGCCTGGATGCCGGCGTTGCCGCCGCTGTCACTGCCGGCGATGGTCAAGGCAACGGACTGGGAAGTCGCAGAGGATTCGGAAAGAGGGGTCAGGGTTCGGGGTTCAGGGTTCATAAGAAGGGACCAGGGTTCAGGGTTCGGGGTTCAGGGTTCAGGGTTCATAAGGAGGGGTCAGGGTTCGGGCAGAGGGGTCAGGGTTCGGGGTTCAGGTTTTAGGAACTTTATCATGAACCCTCTTTCCGGGTTTTCTTTCCTGAACCCTGAACCCCGAACCCTCGCTCCGGGCTTTTCTTTCCTGAACCCTGAACCCTCTCTTTCCTTGGCTTCTCTTCCTGAACCCTGAACCCCGAACCCTCGCTCCGGGCTTTTCTTTCCTGAACCCTGAACCCTCTCTTTCCTTGGCTTCTCTTCCTGAACCCTGAACCCTCTGCTTCCGCCTTTCTTGAATACGCCAGATACACGAGCAGCGGCCCGCCCTTGAACCGCAAGCCGAACGAGGAGCCCGTCGCATGATTCAGGGTTGCCTGCCACCAGCGGGCCAGTTTCAGGGAGCGCAGCGGGTATGCCAGGCCGGCCGAGGTCACGGCGGTCGCGGGGTCGAGCGAGAAAATTGAAACGGACTGCCCCTTCCGGCACGGGACTTGTCCCGATTTCAGCATTGCCTGGAATTCGCCGTGATCGGTCAGCATCCGGACCTGGGCCGAGGCCGCGAAATCGGCCAGCAGGGAGATGTTGCCGAGGGTATGGTCCTCGCGCAGGCCGGTTGCACCCAGGATGACCAGGTCGCGCCAGCCCTGCGCCAGGCAATAGCGGAAGGCCTTGCTCAGGTCGTTGTCGTCCTGGCCGGGGTCGCGCAGGATTTTCGCGCCCGCGGCTTTCACGAAGGCGGGGGGCAGGCTGTCCAGGTCGCCGACGATGCGGTCGGGCTCCAGGCCGGCCTTCCGCAGCTTCAGGGCGGCGCCGTCGCAGCAGACGATGCGGGCGGCGGCGCGGAGGACGGCGAGCGGGCGCGGGTGCGACGGGAAATCGCCGTCGGCCAGGATCACGGTGGGCCGTTTCATGGGCGCGCTCCTTTCAAAAAAAAGCGCCGGCGGAACGTTAAGCTCCGCCGGCGCGATGATTGTCAGGTCTGTCAGGCAGCCCGGTTACGCCTTGGGCGGCTGGGCCTTGGCCTCGGCATCCTTCTCGCGCATGGCCTCGCGGCGGCTGAGCTTGATGCGGCCGCGGTCATCCACGCCGATGCACTTGACCCACATCTGGTCGCCCATCTTGCAGACGTCTTCCACGACGTTCACGCGGAAGTCCGCCAGCTCGCTGATGTGGACCAGGCCGTCGGTGCCGGGGAAGATTTCCACGAAGCAGCCGAACGGCTTGATGCCGGTGACGGTGCCGTTGTAGATCTGGCCTTCCTGGGCTTCGGCGGTCAGCATGCTGACTTCGCGGATGGCCATTTCCATGCCCGCGCCGTCGGTGCTGAAGATCTTGACCGTGCCGTCGTCGGTGATGTCGATCTGGGTGCCGGTGATCTCGGTGATGCGGCGGATGTTCTTGCCGCCGGGGCCGATGAGGGCGCCGATCTTGTCGACCGGGATCATGACCGTGTGGATCCGGGGGGCGTAGGGCGAGAGCTCGCTGCGGGAAGCGGGGATCACGCTGGCCATGTAATCCAGAATCTTCAGGCGGGCGGCGCGGGCCTTGCGGAAGGCGTCTTCCACCAGGTTCCACTCCAGGCCGCGGATCTTGAGATCCACCTGGAAGCCGGTGATGCCGTCGCGCGTGCCGGCGACCTTGAAGTCCATGTCGCCGCAGTGATCCTCGGTGCCCAGGATATCCACCACCGTCTCGGACTTGGCGGGGGAGGTGAAGAGGCCGATGGAGATGCCGGCCACGGGCTTCGTGATCGGGACGCCGGCGTCCATGAGGGCGAGCGTGCCCACGCAGATGCTGGCCATCGAGCTGGACCCGTTGGAGCCCATGATTTCCGAGACCACGCGGACCGTGTAGGGGTAATCCTTCGGGATCACGCGCTCCAGGCTGCGTTCGGCGAGGGCGCCGTGCCCGATTTCGCGCCGGCCCGTGGCGCCGAAGCGGCCGCACTCCCCGACCGAGTAGGGCGGGAAGTTATAGTGCAGCATGAAGCTCTTCTTGGTGGCGCCGCCGGTGATGGCGTCCATGTCCTGGGCGTCCGAGCCGGTGCCGAGCGTAACCGTGCCCAGCGCCTGGGTTTCGCCGCGGTTGAACAGGGCGGAGCCATGGACGCGCGGGAGCAGCGAGACCTGGGCGTACAGGGGGCGCAGGTCGTCGGAGCCGCGGCCGTCGGGGCGCTTGCCCTTCTCGAGGAAGTTGCGGCGGACGGTCTCGATCTCGAGCAGATCAAACGCCGAGCGGAACTGCTCGGTCGTCATCTCGGGATTCTTCTCAAGCAGCTTGGCCTTGAGGTCCGTCTTCAGCGCGCTGACGGCGTTCTGGCGGTCCTGCTTGCCGGGGATGACGAGCACGTCGGCGAGCTTGGCGCCGGCGATTTCGCGCGCGGCGGCCAGGAAGGGGGAGTCGGCCGCGGGGGCCTCGACCTTCTTGTCCGGCAGCCCCAGGGCCCGGCGCAATTCCAACTGGGCGTCCACCAGCTTCGTGCAGGCTTCCTGCGCGACGCGCATGGCGGCCACGAGGTCGGCCTCCTGGATTTCGTCGCCGGCGCCTTCGATCATGATCGGCAGGTCGCGCGACCCGGCGTAGATCAGATCCATGTCGCTCTCGGCCTGCTCCTTCTGCGTGGGGTTCACGATGAAGCGGCCCGCCACGCGGCCGACACGGACGCCGGCGATGGGGCCCATGAAGGGAAGCTCGGAGACGGTCAGCGCCGCGCTGGCGGCGGTGATGCTCAGCACGTCGGACTCGTTCTCGCCGTCGGCGGAGAGAAGGGTGTTGACGATCTGGACCTCGTTGCGCAGCCCTTCGGGGAACAGGGGGCGGAGCGGGCGGTCCGTGAAGCGGGCCGTCAGGATTTCCTTTTCCGAGGGGCGCGATTCCCGCTTGAAGAAGCCGCCCGGATACTTGCCGGAGGCGTAGAACTTCTCGCGGTATTCAACCTGCAGGGGGAAATAATCGATGCCTTCGCGGACGGACGAGGCCATCGTGGCGGCGGAGAACAGGATCGTCTCCCCCAGCGTGAGGGTGACGGCTCCGCCCGCCTGC
>JBIIYJ010000137.1:0-13410 GCA_044346855.1 Kiritimatiellia bacterium | reverse complement strand
AGGTTCAGGAGGCGTTAAAGTATGACATCGACGCCGTCTATTTCGGTGACGACTGGGGGTCCCAGCGCGGGCTGATCATGGGGCCCGCTCTCTGGCGGGAATTCATCAAACCTGAAATGGCCCGCCTGTTTGCCGCGGTGAAGAAGGGCGGCAAGCGCGTTTCCCTTCACTCGTGCGGGGATGTGGACGAATTGTTCGATGAACTCGTCGACATGGGGCTGGACTGCTTCAACCCCTTCCAGCCTGAAGTCATGGACGTGGAGGCGCTTCTGAAGCGCTACCGGGGCCGGCTCTCCTTCCAGGGGGGGCTTTCCACCCAGCGCATCCTTCCGTATGCCACCCCGGCCGAGGTCCGGGCCGAAACCCGCCGGCTGCTGGCCCTGGGACGCGAGGGCAATTACATCTTCGCGCCGGCCCACTCCGTGGAGGGCGATGTGCCCGTGGAGAACATGGCCGCCTTCATCGAGGAAGTGCAAGCCCAGGCATGAATCCCGTCCTGGACTACCTCGGAAGCGGGCTGCTGCTCACGCTGAAGGAGTTGGGGCTGCTTCTGGGGCCCGCCTTCTTTTTCGGGCTGCTGCTCCATTACCTGGCCGAGGGAATCCGGTGGGCGTCCCTGAGCCTGATGCGCTTCAACCTGTTTGCCTGGCTGACCGCCCCCGGCACCGTGGTGCACGAGCTGGGGCACGCCTTTTTCTGCATCCTGTTCGGCCACGAGGTCCGGGAGCTGGCCCTGTTCCGGCCGAAGGATCCCGACAGCCTGGGCCATGTGAAGCACGCCTACAACCCGCGCAACCTCTACCAGATGGTCGGCCATTTCTTCATCGGCTCCGGTCCCATCTGGTTTGGCGCCGCCGTCCTGTACGGCCTGGCGCTCCTGCTGCTCGGGGGGAACCTGCCGCTGGGCGGCATCGGGGCGGGGCTGACGCTGGACGACTTTCCCGTCGCGCTGGGGCGGATGGGCATGGCGGGCCTCGACACGTTCCGGCGTCTGCTGGACCCGTCCCTGTTCGGCCATTGGCCGGTGTACCTGTTTTTATACCTGGCCTTCAGCATCGGCGCGCACATGACCCTCAGCCTTTCCGACCTGGGCGGGACCTTCAAGGGGTTCGCCTTCCTGGCCGGCCTGGTTCTGCTGCTGAACTACGCCACGCTCTGGACCGGCGACGGGTCCGCCCGGGTCTGCCTGTTCCTGCTCCGGCCCCTCGGCGTGATCTACAGCGTGATGGCCTTTGCCATGCTGCTTTCCGCCTGCCTGGCGCTGGTGCTGACGGTGATCGCGGTGGTGGCGCAGCGACAAGACAAACAAGAATAGCTGATAGCTAATAGCTGATAGCGGATAGGGGATCAGCCGCGGAATGAGGTGCGGACGAGGGCCTCGCGCTTGCGCCAGTAATCGGCCGACTCGAGCACCATCGCGTCCAGTTCGGCGGGGGGCGTGACCCCGTGCATGGAGCGGTAGACATCCCCGCCCGGCCCCAGCGGCTCGCAGGTGCAGAAGCAGGTCGGATTGTTATAGCCGGCCAGGTACAGCGCGGCGATGACCGCGTCGAAGTTATAGATCCCCGTTCCCAGCGTCTTGCGGTTGGTGTCCGCCATGTGCAGGTTGGCCATCAGCGGCCCGTATTCGACCAGGGCCGCCACGGGATCGTCCTCGTGGTGCAGCATGTGGTAGAGGTCGCCGTTGATATGCTTCACCCCCGGGTGCTTCACGGCCTTGATGTAGCGGACGGCGTCGGCGCAGGAGTGGCAGAAGCTGACTTCGTCGGACCGGATCGGCTCGATGGCGGCGCGGATCCCGGCCTGCACGAAGGCGTCGGCCGCCAGGCGCAGGGTGTCCGCCGACCGTTCGAACTCATAGGCGTCGTAGGGCGTGTTGCGGCCCACGGCGCCCGGCACCACCAGCATGTAGGCCACGCCCAGCGCGTGGCCGAAGTCGAGCTCCCGGCGGATGTAGTCGATGGCCCGCTGCCGGCTTACGGCCGAGGTGCTGGACAGGTCGTTTTCCGCGCTGAACATGCCGCAGATGCCGGCGGCGCGGATGCCGGCGTCGGCGAGCTGGGCGCGGAGGCGGCCCGGCTTGTAGCCCAGGTCGGGGGTGTAGTGGTTGCCGTGCAGTTCGATGAAGGAGACGCCGGCGCGGGTCAGCCGTTTCAGCGAAACCTCGAACGGTTCGCGGCCGAAGCCCCAGTTGCTCCAGGAGAGATTCAGCCGCAGCGAATCCTTCGGCACAGTCCTGGCGGCGTCTTTGAGCAGGCGGGCGTGGCGGGCTTCAAAAGGCTGGGGGGCGGCGGGCATGGGAACCTCCATTTGGGCGCAGTATAGAAAATCCGACTGGTCGTGGCTATTCATTTTGGCTTGGAGTAGGCCGGGCGCTACGAAGCCCGGCGTCGCACGCTTTCCGGCGCATTTCCTTGCATAAACTGTCGCGTAGCCGTGCCGGGCTCATAGCGCCCGCCCTACCCAGATCGGTCTCAGCATTATTTTCACAGCTTCATAGCGCCCGTTCCTCTCGCCGACCGCATCGCACAAGATGGACTTTTTTCCCCGATGCCCCTATCATATCCGCCATTCACGGAGAGGCAGGCCATGAAAAGCGCATTCCGAAACGGCGGCGTTGTCGTTCTGAACGAGATCAATCCGCCCGAGCTGAAGCCCGGCTCCATCCGCATCCGGGTGGAAGCCTGCGGCATTTGCGGGACCGACATCCACACCGGCGCCGGGGATGGTCCCGTCACCGGCCACGAGATTGCCGGCACGGTTCTGGAACTGGGCCCCGGCGTGGAGGGCCTGGCCCCCGGCGCCAAGGTGGCGCTCGACTCCTCGACGCCCTGCGGCCGGTGCTCCGCCTGCAAGAACGCCCGCCAGGAGCTGTGCACGAACCTCAAGAGCTTCTGGGGCGCCAGCTTCGGCTTCTGCCCCGAAATGACGGCGCCCGCCCTCTGCGCGCTCCCGAGCGAGGGGCTCGTCCCCCAGATCGCCTGCCTCCAGGAGCCGCTGGGCGTGGCCATCGACATGGTCCGCCTCGCCGCCATCGAGCCCGGCCAGAACGTGCTGCTCATGGGCTCCGGCCCCATCGGGCTGATGGCCCTCCCGCTGATCCGCCGCGCCGGCGCCCGCCGCGTCTTCGCCACCGGGTTCCGCCGCCGCCGCGCGCGCATGGAGTGCGCGCTCAAGCTCGGCGCCGACGTGTTCATCGATCCCGGGGAGACGGCCCTGACCGGCTTCAAGTTCGGCTGCCCGATCGACCGGATCATCGTCACCTCCCCGCCGCCCACGCTCAGCGACGCCTTTGCCGTGGCGGCCAAGGGCGCCATCATCAGCTTCATCGGCATCGGGCAGGGCGAGGAGGCCTTCTGCCGGTTCGACGTGAACGCCTTCCACTTCAAGAAGCTCCAGCTGCGGGCCTCGTTCGCCTCCCCCGCGCTTTACGGCCCGATGGCCCTCGACCTGCTCCGCGAAAAGGTGGTGGATGGCAACGCCCTGATCTCCCACGTCTTCCCGCTGGACCGCATCGCCGAGGCTTTCCAGGTCGCGGCGCGCGACCCGTCCGCCATCAAGGTCGTCATCCAGCCGTGAGGCCTTCATGACCGGCCGGCAGCGCATGCTCAAGACTCTGCGGTTCGAGGAGCCGGACCGCCCGCCCCATTTCGAGTCCATGTTCCAGCTCGAGCGGGAGGCCTTCGGGCTCTCCTTTCCGGAGATGGGGGAGTGGGCGGGCTACAGCCCGGGCGAGCGCGACCGCGCCATCGCCCGGTGCATGGCGGTCTACGAGCGGATCGTCGGCCGCTACCGCTGGGACGCCCTGGCCGTCTATTTCCCCTGGGGCGACCCCGCCGGCATCCGGGCCGCCCGCCGCACGTTCGGCGACTCGATCCTGGTCGGCGGCATCATCAGCGGCACGGTCTGGTCCATCGATTCCATCTCCGACTGGGAGCAGTTCGCGGCCGACCTCGAGGAGCGCCCCGAGGCGCTGCACGCCGAGGCGGAGCGCCGCACGGTTTCCGCTTGTTCCCAATATGATGCTTTCGCCGAGGCGGGCGCGGAGTTCGTCTACATCGCCAACGACGTGGCGTTCAACCAGGGCCCGTTCGTCTCGCCCGCCCGGTTCCGCGAGTTCGTGACGCCCTACTGGGCGCGGCAGGTGGCGCACGCCCGGACGCGCGGCCTGATCCCGTTCATTCACACGGACGGCAACATCATGCCGATCCTGGACGAACTGCTCTCCCTGGACGCGGCCTGCCTGCAGTCCCTCGATCCCATGGCCGGCGTGGACATCGCGGAGGTCAAGCGCCGCTGCCGCGGCCGGCTGGGGCTCATGGGCAACGTGCAGTGCAACCTGCTGCAGGACGGGCCGGAGGAGGCGATCCGGCGGTCAGCGGAATACTGCCTGACCCACGCCTCGCCGGGGGGCGGGTACGTCTACAGCACGTCCAACACGATTTTTCCGGGAATGCCCCTGCGGCATTACGAGTTCATGCTGCAGGTGTTCGACGAGTTCAACGCCCGGCGCGCGAGGCCGGGCCAGGGAGGCGGATCATGAGCGTAGCGGTCGGCGTCATCGGGTGCGGGGGCATCGCGCGGTTCCATTTCGCGGGGCTCGAGAAGGCGGGCGCGAAAATCGTCCGGGTGTGCGACGTGCGGCCCGAGGCCGCGGCCCCGTGGGCGGCCCGGTACGGCGCGAAGGCGTCCTCCGATTTCCGGGAGGTGACGCGCGATCCCGCCGTGGACGCGGTGTGGGTGACGACCTTTTCGGCCCACCACAAGGCGATCTGCCTGGACGCGATCGCGGCGGGCAAGGCCGTGGTGTGCGAGAAGACGCTGGCCGAGAACCCCGAGGACGCGGCGGCCATCGTGCGGGCGGCGCGGGCGAAGGGAACCCTGTTCTACACGTCCTACATGAAGCGCTTCATCCCCGCCGTGGAGCAGGCGAAGGCGCTGATGCCGCGGCTGGGCCGGATCCTCTCCATGCACATCCGCGCCCACCAGTGCTGGGGCGACCTGTGGTCGGCCAACCCGCCCGCGGGGACCTTCGCGCACACGCCGCCGGGCGGAAAATCGGAGGTCGTGCGCCGCTACGGCGGCGGCATCCTGGTGTGCGGCGGCAGCCACATCCTGGACCTGGCCGGCCATTTCATGGGCCGCCCGCAGCGCCTCTTCGCCCGCATGGTCACGCCCGCGGAGCGCGACTACGACCTGCACGCGGCGGCGCTGCTGGAAACCGCCTCCGGCCCCGTGTTCTACGAGGCCCTCTCGCATCCGCTGGGCGGCATCGGCTTCCTGCGCGACGGGTGGGACGAGCGGTTCGAGATCACCGGCACGGGCGGGCGGCTGGAGCTTTACAGCGCGGCGTGGGACCAGTTCGAGCACAAGGCGTCGCTGCTGGTCCATTACGACAACGAAACCCGGGAGGCCCGCGAGTTCCGCTACGGGCCGTGCTCGCCGTTCGAGCGGGCGGACGCGTTTTTCACGGCGCAGATTGAAAAAAAGGAACAGGGCGGGCAGTCCGACCTGACCGGATACGACGTGGACGAGCTGATCGCCCACGTGATGACGAGCGCCCGCGAGGGGCGCTCCGTGGATGTGGCCTACCAGTTGACGTGAAGAAAAAGGATTGAGCGCATGAAGAAGATCGGGATCATCGGGTACGGGGGGCGCGTCCGCTCCATGTTCCGCCAGCTGGAAAAATTCGGCAAGGAGGTCCGCATCGCGGCCATCACGGACGTGCGTGTTCCCGAAATCAAGGCCGCCATGAAGGCCGAGGGGCGCGATCCGGATGCGATCCGGTTCTACGGCGACGCGGACAAGATGCTGCGGGCGGAGGAGCTGGACGGGGTCATGATCGGCACGCGCTGTTCGCTGCACACGCCGTACGCGCTCAAGGTTCTCAAGCGGAACCTGCCCCTGTTCCTGGAAAAACCGGTCAGCACCGATTATAGCGACTGGAAGAAGTTGTATGCGGCCTCGCGCGCGACCCGCAGCCCGGTGGTGGTGTCGTTCCCGCTGCGCGTGACGGCGCACGTCCAGCAGGCGCTGGAGATCGTCAACCGCGGGGAGCTGGGCAAAATCCACCACGTGCAGGCGTGGAACAACGTGACCTACGGGACCTGCTATTACATGGACTGGTACCGCGACCAGGCCGAGACGCAGGGGCTGTTCCTGCAGAAGGCCACCCACGATTTCGACTACCTGACCTACCTGCTGGGCTTCAAGCCCGTGCGCGTGGCGGCCATGAAGTCCAAGCTGGTCTACACGGGCGGGCGGCCGGCGGGATCGGCCTGCGAGGGCTGCAAGCTCGACGAGGAATGCCCGGAAAGCCCGTTCAACGCCTATTTCAGCCTGGGCCGGACGGACGGCATCAAGCCGAGCGGCCGCCGCTGCGGCTTCGCGAAGGACACGGGCAACGAGGATTCGGGCAGCGCGCTGATCGAGTACGACACGGGCATGCACGTGAGCTACAGCCAGAACTTCTTCGCCCGCCGCGGGGCCGGGGGCCGGGGCGCCCGCCTTTTCGGGTACAAGGGCACTCTGGAGTTCGACTGGTACACGAACGAGCTCAAGGTGTTCTACCACCACGCGCCGAGGTCCGCGGTCATCAAGTTCGAGCCCACGGCCATCGGCCACGGCGGGGGCGACGCGCTGCTGTGCTGGAACTTCTTCCAGATCCTCCAGGGCGACGCGGCGTCGGTTTCGCCGCTGAGCGCGGGGCTGCGCAGCGCGCTGATGTGCCTGAAGGCGCGGGACTCGGCCGACACCGGAACCTTCCAGGACATCCCGGACGCGCCCGGCCTGGAACCGGACAAGAGCCGGCCCGTCAGCAAGATGTACCAGAACGCGATCTTCAAGCATGTGCTCTGAGAGAAACAGCCGGGGCGCAGGTTTTCCGGAAGGGTTCATCTGGGGCGCGGCCACCTCGGCGCACCAGGTCGAGGGGGCGATCGCCGAGGGCGGCCGCTCGCCTTCCGTCTGGAACGTTTACGAGCGCCAGGCGGGCCGCATCTACCGCGACCAGAACGCCGACGCGGCGGTCGACCAGTATCACCGGTACCGGGAGGATGTCGGGCTGATGCGCAAGCTGGGGCTCCGGTCCTATCGCTTCTCGGTCTCCTGGTCGCGCGTGCTGCCCGGGGGGACGGGCGCCGTCAACGAGACGGGGCTGGCCTATTACGAGCGGCTGACGGATGCCTTGCTCGAGGCGGGCATCGTCCCGTGCCTGACCCTGTTCCACTGGGATCTTCCCGAGGCGCTCCAGCAGCGGGGCCACTGGCTGAACCGCGACAGCGCATGCTGGTTTGCCGAGTATGCCGCGCTCGTGGCCGGGCGGCTCGGCGACCGCGTGCCCCTGTGGATCACGGTCAACGAGCCCACCATCCACCTCCTGTACGGCTACCGGGAGGGCTGCATGGCGCCCGGGCTGAAGCTGTCGTTCCCCGAAACGCTGCGCCAGCTGCATCACCTCCAGCTCGGGCACGGGCTCGCCGTGCGGGCCATCCGCGCCGCGGCGCGCCGGCCCGTGGAGGTCGGCTGGACGCACGCCTGCGCGCCGGGCATTCCGGCGACGGATTCCGCGGAGGACCGGGAGGCGGCGCGCGCGGCCACGTTCGACATGCCGGCCGTGCCGGGCGACACCGAGGCGCTGCACGCCAGCGCCTGGTGGAACGATCCGGTTTACCTGGGGCGCCAGCCCGAGGCGACGACGCGCGACTGGGCCGCCTGGCTGCCTCCCGCGGAGCCGGGGGATGCGGCCGTCATCGCGGAGCCGGTTGATTTCTGCGGGCTTAACATCTATCACAGCCATCGCATCCGGGCGACGGGGGCCGGGCCCGCGCGGACGCCCTGGCCGTGGAGCCGGCCGGTCACGACGATGGGCTGGCCGGTGACGCCCGAGGCCTATTACTGGGCCCCCCGCTTCTTCTACGAGCGCTACCGCAAGCCGATCTGGATTTTCGAGAACGGCATGGCAGCGACGGACGGCGTCTCGCTCGACGGGAAGGTGCACGACCCGGCGCGGATCGACTACCTGAGCCGGTACCTGCGCGAGCTGCGGCGCGCCATCGGGGATGGCGTGGACGTGCGCGGGAACTATGTCTGGTCCCTGCTGGACGTGTTCGAGTGGAACGGGGGATTCAAAGACCGCTTCGGCCTGGTGCACGTCGACCTCGACACCCAGCGCCGGATCCCCAAGGATTCGGCGGCCTGGTACACAAGCGTGATCGAATCCAACGGCGCCTCGGTGTGATGCGTTCCTGATTAGGATTAGGATTAGGATTAGGATTATGAGGGTTGCGAATCGGTGTGCCTCTGTTCTTGCATCCGGAAAAACGCGGGAGTAAGATTCCGGCATGGCGACACCTTTAAAGCAGATTCAGCGTGAGCTGGAGGCTGCCGGCGATCCGGACAAGGCGCGTTTCCTCCAGGGGTTTTTCAAGACGGGTCCGGGCCAGTATGCCGAGGGCGACCGCTTCCGCGGGCTGACGGTTCCCGTCACCCGCGCCATTGCGAAACGGTACCTGGCGCTGACCTGGGGCGAGCTGGACAGCCTGCTCAGGGCGCCTTTCCACGAGGACCGGCTCGCGGCCCTCATGGTCCTCACGCTTCGCGCGGAGGCGAAAAAGGCATCCCCGGCCGAGAAGGAGCGCATCCTCGATTTTTACCTGGCCCGCACCCGGTTCGTCAATAACTGGGACCTGGTGGACCTGTCGGCGCCGTCGGTGGTGGGGCGGCGGCTGGTGGAGCGCAACGATCCCTCGCTCCTCTTCAAGCTGGCGCTATCTTCCCTGTTATGGGAACGGCGCATCGGCATGGTGGCCAGCCACGCGTTTATCCGGGCCCGGCAGACGCCGGTGGCCTACATCCTGGCCGAGATGCTGCTGGGCGACCGGCACGACCTGATGCACAAGGCCTCGGGCTGGATGCTGCGCGAGGCGGGCAAGCGGGATCCGGCCGGCCTGAAGACCTTCCTGGGAAAACACGCCGGCGTCATGCCCCGCACCATGCTGCGGTATTCGATCGAAAGGCTTTCGCCAGCCGAGCGTCTGCGTTGGATGCAGGTCCGCTCCGCGCCCGCGACCTGATCCCTCACCCCGTGAATTTGGCTTGCCAGACGCCGCCGCCGTAGGTGGTCACGTAGATGGTGTCCGGATCGGCCCGGTCGAAGTCCACCCGGTGGGCGCTGCAGAAGGGGTAGCCCGGCACTTCGCGCCAGGTGCGGCCGGCGTTTCCGCTCACCCACAGGGGCGGGCAGCGGGTCTCGTTGTAGGTCAGGGTCATGAAGACCCGGTCGGGATTTTCGGGATCGATCGTGGCGCCGAAATGGAATGCGCTTTTCCGCGAGATGCGGGTCCAGCTCCGCCCGCCGTCCACGCTCTTGTAAAGCCCGCCCTCCTTGGCCCCGCGCTCGGGATCGTCGCACACGGCCAGGTAGAGGACTCCGCTGTCGCGCGGATCGACCGCGTAGTCGGTGAGCCAGCGCACGTTCAGCCCCCGCGTGACCGGCTCCCAGGAGCGGCCCGCGTCGCAGGAGCGGTAGAGGCCGACGCCCTCCTTCATCAGGCCGCCGTCGGCGCCCCGCTTGCCCGTGACCAGCACGAACAGGGTTCCGTCCGGATGCAGAACGATCCGGCAGGCGCGCACGTTCACGCCTGGCGCGCCGAGGCCCGCGGAGCGGCTGGCCCAGGTCAGGCCGCCGTCCTTCGAGCGGAACACGCCGTGCTCCCAGCAGGAGGCGTAGAGCACCCGCGCCTCCGGGGAGGAGGCCGGGTCGAGCACGACCGAGGTGACCGGGCAGTCGGCCTTGCCGGGGATGCTCCAGTCGTACAGCGCCTTCGGGTCGCCCCCGGGCAGGCCGGTCACCCGGCCTTGCCAGGTGCGGCCGTGGTCGTCGCTGAAGCCGACGGCGCCCTGGCCCGTGGCGCGGTGGTTGCCGGTGACGATGTTGTTATTCGGAATGTCGTGCACCTGCGAGAAGGCCGCCCAGACCCGGCCGGGCACGGCGGGATCGAACGCGAGCTGGTAGGTGTTGGCGCCGGTTTCGCGCTGCCAGGCCCAGGAGGACCCGCCGTCCTCGGTCCGGGCCAGGCCCAGGTCCGTGTAGGCGATGAAGCGGATGGCGGGCTCGAAGGGATCCTGCGCATACTGCCAGGTGGTGGTGTTGACGAGGCCGTTGCCGGGCCAGCACTCCGCCTTGCCCGGGGCGGCTTTTTTGGCGGGGCGGGTTTCCACGCTTTCCCAGGATTTGCCGCCATTCCGGGTCTGGAAGACGGAGCAGTAGTGGCTGAAGAGCACCTGGCCGGGTTTGGCCGGGTTGATGGCCGCGCCGGTGACGGCCCAGCCCCAGAGCGACTTCGGCAGGAAATGCCGGGTCACGTAGTTCATCCCGAAGTTGAAACGCGGCTCGGTCTTGTCGGCGAATGTGGCCGGCGCCCAGGTCCGGCCGCCGTTGACGGACTTCATGACCGTTCCCTCGGCGGCGAAATAGGGACGCACGGCGTAGAGCGTGAGGGGCGCGCTGTCCGTGGTCAGAAGGGCGTGGTAGCCCTCGCCCGTCTTGGCGCCGTCGTCCAGGGCGGCCAGCGGCTCCCAGGATTCGCCCCGGTCCGCCGAGTGCAGCAGCGTGCCGCGGGCCCCTTCGGGGCCCGGCGCAATCTGCCAGGCGTAGAGGACGGCGGCCCGGTCCGGCCGGGAGGCGCCCGCGAAGGCGGCGATGCCGGCCCCTTTCCACACGGCCGTCCAGGAGGCGCCGCCGTCCTTCGACCGGAAGCAGGTGTCGGCGGTCAGGGCGATGCAGACGCGGGCGGCGGCGGGGCTGGAGCGGTCGACGTGCAGGCCGAGGGCCTGGCCGGTGAAGCCGCGGGTGCGGGACCAGGAGCGGCCGGCGTCGGCGGACGTGTAGAGCGCGGTGGTCGTGGCGGCGAAGAGGCGGGCGGGGTGGTCGGGATCCGCGGCCAGGAGGCGCAGGTTGCCGGGCAGGCCGCGGCCCCAGGGGGTAAAAGTGCGGCCGCCGTCCCGGCTGATGCGGAGGATGGCCGCGTAGGAGTAGGCGGCGTAGATGAGGCGCGGGTTGCGGGGGTGGAAGAGCGGGGCGCAGAAGGGGCAGCCGGTGAGTTCGCGCCAGGGGAGGAGGGACCAGGTGTGGCCGCCGTCCTCCGACCGGTAGGCGCCGCTCATGTCGGTCTGGAGGAGCAGAAGGTCGGGATCGTGGGGGGAGATGGCGTGCGCTTCTGTTCCGCCGCCGCCGCTCAGGCCGACAGGCGTCCAGACGGGTCCGGTGATATGGCTGGGCATGAAAGGATACTCCTGCCTCAAGATTACGCCGGGAAAGCCGTAAAAGCCATCTTATTCGTTCGAAACGGGGATTGGCGGAAAGCGGGTTTTGCCGTATTGTTCATCCAAACAGAGGAGTTCCCATGCCTGCCTGCCCGGACGAGGACATCATCAACGGCGTGACCCCGCTTGAAAACGAGGGGTGGGGCGTGCACCCGCGCCTTTACCTGAACCGGGCGAAAATCGAGTCGCTGAAGGCCCGCCTCGACCAGGCGCCGTGGTCGGGCTATTTCGCCCGCCTGCTGGCGTGCGCGGCGGACGGGCGGGTTCCCCACGCCCCGCTGGCCTGGCTGCTGACGGGCGACCGCGTCCACCTCGACCGCAGCCTGGCGACGATGGCGGCCATGGTGGACGGGACGAAGCGGGGGAAGTGGGCGGAGTGGCACAACCTGGCCATGGCCTACGACTGGCTTTACCACGACCTGCCCGAGGACCTTCGCAACCGGACGCGCGACTGCCTCGACCGGGAAGGGCGGGCGTATTACCAGAAGCTGGCCCTGCACGAGGTCTACGACGCGGGCACCTACGGCTGGAACATCGCGCTGCACTCGTTCCTCGAGGCGGCGCTGCCGGCCTTCGCCGTCTACGGGGATGTGCCGGGCACGGCCCCCTGGCTCCGCTTTGTGCTGGAGAAGACCCGCGTGCTCACCGCCGCGCTGGGGCCCGACGGCGTGTCCCCCGAGGGCATCTGCTACGGCGGTTTCTTCACCGACTCCTACATCCGGGTCGCCTCGCTCGTGCGGGACCTGCTGGGCTGGGACCCGTTCGCGGGCAACGCGCACATGCGGAACCTGCCGCTGTTCTACCTCTACAGCTCCCTTCCCCAAAAGAGCCTGTCGGGCGGCCAGGTGCATCTCCATTTCGGGGACAGCGTGCGGTGGAACTGGTACGGCCCCGATTATTTCCTGCGCTACCTGGCGGGGGTTTACCGGGATCCCGTGGCGCAATACACGGCCGGCCGGCTCTCCGACGAGGCGGTCGCCGCGGCCGACGGAACCTACTTCAACCTCCTCTGGCACGACCCGGCGGTGCCGGCCGAGCTGCCGGCGGACCAGCCGGCCGCGCATCATTTCGAGGACAAGGGGCTGGTCGTGCTGCGGTCGGGCTGGGACGGGGGCGAGTCCGCCTTCGGCTTCCTGTGCGGGCCGCACGCGGGGCATCATGCGCTGGCGAACTACCCGCAGTGCATCGGGGGCGGCCACATGGCGCCGGCGGCGGGAACGTTCCAGCTGTTCGCGCACGGGGACTGGCTGATCAACCACGGCGCCTACAGCAAGAAGTTCACCGCCTACCACAACACGGTGCTGGTGAACGGCGCGGGGCAGACGGGCGAGGGCGGGGAGTGGTTCGAGTGCCGCCAGATGCGCCTGGAGAAGCGGGGCCCGTCCATTTACCGGTTCGAGACGGGGGCCGACTACGCGCTGATCTCGGCCGACGTGGCGCCGGCGTATCCGGCGGAGTCGGGGCTGACCCGGTTCAACCGGCATGTGATCGCGGCGGGGAAGGATGTGTGGGTGATTGTCGATGACCTTGCGGCGGCCAAGCCGGCGCGGTTCGACGTGCTGTTCCACGCCTGGGAGAAGGAGTTCCAGGCGGACCGGCCGTTTGCGGCCGCGGGGGAGCGGGCGTGGGAGACGGGCGGCAGCCGCGGGCGGCTGCGGATCACGCTGCTGGGTCCGGAGAAGGGGTTGGGGACGGCGGAGGAGCAGCCGCAGCTGGGGATCGGGGCGCACCAGGACCGGAGCATGTGCCTGCTTCGCCTGGGCCTGCCCGCGCCGGCGAAACGGGCGCTGTTCGTGACCCTGCTGGAGGCGTTCCCGGCGGGCGGCTCGCCGCGGATCAAGGCGGAGTGGGACGGTCGCCTCCTGACCCTGACCGGGCCGGAAAAGACGTGGCGGTTCGGCCTGTCGGGCTCCCGGGTCCGGTTCCAGCCGGCCCTCGGTTAAGGCAGCAGACGGCACAGCGGGTTGAGGTGTTTCGGCGTTAATGCGCGGCCGTTTTCGGGCTGATCCGCCTTCAGGCTGGAGGAGTCGGGACACGAGTCCACGCCTCCTCACCTTCAGGCGGCTGAGCCTCGAAACCGGCTCG
>JBIIYJ010000420.1:0-4001 GCA_044346855.1 Kiritimatiellia bacterium | reverse complement strand
CCCGCGCGTGCGCTTCATTCCGATCCGCCAGGCCTTCCGAGATCCAGCCGGGCTGTGCGCCGACCTGGTCCACCCCTCCCCGCCCGGCATGGCGGAGATCGCGCAAAGGCTGGCGAAGATCATCCGGGGTTCAGAAAGAGAACCGCGAATGGATCGCGAATCGACACGATAAGAGAGCGTTGTTCAATCGGGGGGTTCGCCTGCCGCCTGTTTCAACAAGGCGAGCAGTTCCTCGACCGGCAAACGGGAGAGGGTGGTGGCCATGAAGCCGCCGGAGTGGATGAACGCGATTCGGGGATCGCCGGCCAGCCGCCCGAAATCAAGGCGTGGATCGTCGCCGAACCGTTTCATCGCGTAACCGGCTCCTCGCGGGTCCGGCGCCACCCGCGCCGCGATATCCCCGCCCAGCCTCAGGCGGATCTGGTCGAGTCCCAGCCCGGGGTCCGGCGTGTCCGGCGGCAGATCGAAAAACAGGACCTGGAATCCTCCAACCGGCAGCAGGCGTCCCGTTTTTTGAAACAGCGCCCAGCGGGCTTCCAGCGCGTTCAGTTTTTCCAGCAGCCAGGCGCCCGTGGCGGCCAGCCAGTCCCAGAGCGGATCCCCCGGCTCGAGCGCGGCTCGCGACGCGAACGCGTCCCGCAACGCCAGTTCGGCGGGCGACTCCAGCCGCTCCACGGTCAGGGGCGGCCAGCCATACCGCCTGGACGTTTCCTCGTTGCCTTTCGCGTCCACCAGGACCAGGGGGTCGAACCAGGGGAACCAGGCGCGGGCCGCCGATTCGAGGTTCAGCCAGCGCAGCACCAGGGAAAAGGTGCACGCCGGCTCCGCCGTCCGGTCGAGCTGGTGGTGATCGAAATGGCGCCGGTCCGGTTCCAGCCGGCCGCCGAGATCCAATACAAAGCAACCGGGGTCGGCGAAGTCGGCTTCCTCAACCCGGTTGCGCCTGTCGATGCGGACGATTCCTGGCACGGCGGCCAGCAGCACGGCGCAGGCCAACACCTCATCGGCGTGGGCGCCGCCGGCATGGGTGACAATCCGCAGTCGGGTTTCGGGTGTGGGGGTTGACATGGCCGCAGGATAGCGCAAGAGACTCGTGGTAGACCAGACTTTCCTGAGAGGAAGGGTTCGGGGTTCAGGGTTCTCCCCTGCCTATCGTATCAACATACACCCTATGGGTGAATGATTTTGTTGACTCGGGGAAAGGCTTCGGGTATCGTCTTGATGTGAGCTTGTGAAGCTAATGCCGAGAGGAAGTGGCGGGTGGAGACTTCGTTTCGCAATAATAAACTGGAGAAATGCTACCGGTTTCACGTTAAGGCCATTCAAATGTGGGGCGCGGACGTCGGCAAGCGCTACATTCTGAGAATAAACCTGATCAAGCAGGCGCGTGATATGAACGACCTTTACGCCATGAAAGAGCTGAAATGTCATCCGCTTAAAGGAGACCGAAAGGGACAGTTTGCGATATCGCTGACGGGATTCTGGCGGTTGATATTCTCGTTGCAGGGGGAGCGATTGGAGGTTGTGTTGGTGGAGGAGGTGAGTAAGCACTATGACGACTGATAGAAGCATTTATTCCGATTTGGCCATTCCGCCAGGCGAGTACCTATTGGAAGTGATCGAATCGCGGGAGATCACCCAGGCCGACCTGGCGCGACGCATGGGCCGTCCTACCCAGGCCATTAACGAGATCGTCAAGGGAGAAAAGGCGATCACGTCCGAAACGGCGTTGCAGTTGGAACAGGTTCTCGGAACTCCCGCCCATATTTGGACGGGCCTGGAGGCCGAGTTTCAGCTTGTGCTCGCCCGGCAAAAGGAAAACAGTCAACTGGCGCGGGAAGCGGAAATCGTGAAGCAGCTATCCTACCCGCATCTGGTGAAAATGGGGGCGGTCCGGGTGGCTCGAGACATGGCCGATAAAATCGATCAGGTGAAGAGATTGTTCGGGGTTGCGGCCTTGGAGAATATGCCCCAGGTGAAGGCCTATGCCCCTGCTTTCCGAGTGGCCGAAAAGAAATCGGCTTCGCCCTATGCCTTGGCGGCCTGGCTTCGTTGCGGGGAACTGCGGGCAAAGGGAATGGAAACGGCTCCGTTTTCCAAGGAGAAGCTGCGGCTAACGCTGGGCGACATTCGCCGGATGACCAACGACCGCCCGGAAACATTCCAGCCTAGACTCGTTAAGATATTGGCCGATTGTGGTGTGGCTCTCGTGATTCTTCCGCATCTGCCAAAAACGTACGCGCATGGGGCGACCTTCTGGCTGGCTCCCGACAAGGCGGTTGTGATGATGAGCATCCGCGGCAGTTGGGCTGACATTTTCTGGTTCAGCCTGTTCCACGAATTGGCCCACATCCTCTTGCACGACAACCGTTCTACCTTCATCGAGGGTGGCAGTCAATTGGAGGCGTATAAGGCCAGGGAAGCCGAGGCAAATCGGTTTGCCGAAGATTTCCTGATTCCGCCCGCCGCTTACGACGAGTTGAAAGGCCAGTCGTCCATCGGACCGACGGCTGTCCAGGCGTTTGCCGGGAAAATTGAAGTGGATCGGGGAATTGTGGTCGGTCGCTTGGCCCATGACAAGGCGTTGTTGCCGGGCACGGTGCTGAATAAGCTCAGAACTCGGTTTGTTTGGAGTGCTACGAAGGAGTGAAAAGGGTCTCTCCTGGCGCAGCCCCGCTGTTTGGGCTGGCCAGAGTCTGGGTCAGGTTGGATGTCCAAGTCCGGGGTAGAGTCGAGGACGGAAACGTGGCGTGAAAGGTCTGACTTGAAGGAAGACATGACTACCATGCAAAAGATCGCCGTCCAGGCCCTGGCGGTGGGCGCGCTTTCCGCGTCCGCTGAACCGGCCGCGACGAATTCCGTTTTCCGGGTCTGGGCCTACGGCGATGCGCATGTGGGGACGGATTTGCGGAAAGGGCGCGAGAGCCTGGCCGCCGCCATTCGCCAGAGTGAAGGCAAGGGCAAGGGGCCGGGGTTCGCGTGGGATCTCGCCCTCGACGTGGGCGACAACTCCGGGGGGCAGAAGGTGCCGGAGGACGATGAGGGGCGCGAGCTGGTGCGCCAGTATGGCGCGCTGACGCAACATGCCCGCGAGGCGATCTACAGTGTCTGCGGCAACCACGACCGGAGCGGTCTGGCCGAGCCCGAGGCCTGGTGGTTCCGGAAGTGGGTCGATCCGACCGGCGAGCACCCCGAGTCGTCCGGCGTGACGGCGGCCCGGCGGCCGTATCCCGTCGAGGGCACCTGGGAGCGGTACAGCTTCCGGGTCGGGAACCTCCTGTTCCTGATGATGAGCGACATCAACGAGCCGTCCCAAAAAGTGGGACGCGGCGATTTGGGCGGCAACCCGGCCGGCGTGGTGCGCGGGGAGACGTTCGCGTGGTGGAAGCGGATGGTGGAGGCCAATCCCGGCAGCCTCATCATTACCGTGCACCATTATATGCTGAAGGAGACGACCCTGGCCTCCGGCGAATGGGAGGGAATGGCCCGGCTCCCCGGCGGCGGCTACAAAAGCGGGTATCACGGCTATTTCCCCAAGGGCGCGCCCAAGGGGGCGTCGTACCTGTATTTCGTGGACGGCGTGCCGGACGCCCAGGCGTTCGAGCGGTATCTGGAGGCGCATCCCGGCGCCATCGCGATGTGGATCGGGGGGCACACGCATCCGGACAATCCCGACGATGCGTCCGGCGGGAAGCCGCTGATCGCGACCAAGTGGGGCGTCCACTTCCTGAACGTCGCAGGCCTCACGGAATACCACAACAACGGGCCGCGCGTCGCGTTGTCGCGCCTGCTTTCCTTTGACGACGGGTCCGACCGCGTGCGGGTGCAGTGCTACCTGCACAGCGACGCCTACCGGCCGGAGGGTTGGCATGAGGCCGCGGAAAAAACGCTTCAGCTCCCGCGGCCATTTCGGAGGCGTGATGAAACGTGATTTCATTACAAACGAGGCCATCAGAGAAGACTTTCCACGGTGGAACACGGCGAACGGAAGACACGGTTCC
>JBIIYJ010000136.1:0-13437 GCA_044346855.1 Kiritimatiellia bacterium | reverse complement strand
CGAAGTTCGGTTGGGAGTCATCGGGGTCGGGGGCATGGGGACAAGTCACGCGCGCGTGTTCCAGGCCGGCAAAATCAAGCGGGGCCGCCTGGCCGCCGTCTGCGATGTGAATCCGGAGCGGTTCTCTTCGTTTCCCGAGGAATCGGTCCTGAAGTTCTCGGACAGCCGCAAGCTGATCCGGTCCGGGCAGGTGGACGCCGTGCTGGTGGCCACTCCGCACTACGGGCACACCACCATCGGGATCGACGCCCTCTCGCAAGGCCTCCACACCCTCGTGGAAAAGCCGATCTCGGTGCACAAGGCCGATGCGGAACGCCTCATCGCCGCCCACTCGGACAAGAAGGTCGTCTTCGCCGCCATGTTCAACCAGCGGACCGATCCGCGCTACATCAAGCTCCGCAACCTCATCCAGAGCGGCGAACTGGGCGAAATCCGCCGCGTGAACTGGATCATCACGGACTGGTACCGCACCCAGGCCTATTACGATAACGGCGGCTGGCGGGCCACCTGGGGCGGTGAAGGCGGCGGCGTGCTGCTCAACCAGTGCCCCCACAACCTGGACCTGATGCAGTGGCTCTTCGGGATGCCGGTGAAAGTGCGCGCCTACTGCGCCCTCGGCAAATACCACAAGATCGAAGTGGAAGACGCCGTCACCGCGTACATGGAATACAAGAACGGCGCCACCGGGGTCTTCATCACGACCACAGGCGAAGCGCCCGGCACCAACCGCCTGGAAGTGTCGGCGGAACGGGGCAAGGTCGTCGTCGAACACGGGAAGATCACCTGGACCCGCAACATCGTGGAGCAGGGTGAATTCCTGAGAACCTCCAAGGCGAGCTTCGCCCGGCCGGAAACCTGGACGGTGGACATTCCCTGCGAAAACTCGGGCGGCCAGCACACCGCGGTCCTGCAGAATTATGTCGACGCCATCCTGGACGGAAGCCCGCTCATCGCCCCGGCGGCGGAGGGGATCGGATCGGTCGAACTGGCCAACGCCATGCTGTACTCCTCCTTCACGGACAAGGCCGTCGATATTCCCCTGAGCGCGAAGGTGTACGAGACCCACCTGAAGAAGCTGATCAAGAACTCGACCTTTGTGAAGAAGGGCGAGAAGGCGGCGAAAGTCGTCGATCTGTCCAAGACATTCGGAAGTTAGGCTTCAAGCCTAAAGGCCGATCCGCAATTATTTCACGGCTTCTGCGGGACCGCTGTTGGCAGGATGCAGCGGTCCCGTAGGTCCCGCTGAACCTGACACCCTGCCGATTTTCACACCCCCTCTCCCCTCTTCGCTCACGCCTCAATAAATACGCAGTACACCCCATACGGGAAATTCCCCTTTTCCCCTACTCTATAAGAAAGCGTCAAACCGTTTTCTGCCTTGTTTTCCCCTCATCAACGGCTGAACGCCAGACGCCTGACCGACACCGACTACCCAGGCAACGCTCATGAGCAAGACGGACAACGTTACGGATAATCAAGCTGCGCAAAAATGCCTTGCGAACTTGCCTGGCGAGAATCGGAACCCTGTCTTGGGCGACATCACCCCGCAAACCAAGGACCTCGAAGCGCTGGCGGCCTCCGAAGTGCGTTATCGAAGGCTTTTCGAGTCGGCCAAGGACGGCATCCTGATCCTCGATGCCGAAACCGGGCTGGTTATGGATGTCAATCCTTTCCTGATCGAGTTGCTGGGCCTGGCGCGCGAGGAGTTCCTTGGAAAGGAGATTTGGCAACTGGGCCTTTTCGCTGATATCGTCGCCAACCAGGAGTCATTCCGGGAACTGCAGCAGAAAGAGTATATCCGGTATGAAGACAAGCCCCTGCGAACCGCCGACGGGCGGAAGGTCGATGTGGAGTTTGTCAGCAACGTCTACCAGGCGAACGGCCTAAGGGTGATCCAATGCAATATCCGCGAAATCACCGAGCGCAAGCGGGTTACCGAGGCGCTGCGGAACTCCCAGCAGTTTATCGAGGGAATCATCAACGCGATCCCGGCGAGGGTGTTCTGGAAGGACACGAACCACGTTTTCCTGGGATGCAACCGGGCTTTCGCGAGCGATGCGGGATTTGACGATCCGAAGGAGGTCATCGGGAAAGACGATTACCAGATGCCGTGGCGCGATCAGGCGGACCTGTATCGCCAGGACGACGACGCCGTCATCGAAAAGGGCCTCCCCCTGCTGAACAGGGAAGAACCCCAGACCACGCCAACGGGAATCACCCTGACGCTCCTGACAAGCAAGGTGCCGCTGCGGGATTCCGCGGGAAATAACAGCGGCATACTCGGAACGTACATGGATATCACCGGGACCAGGCAAACGGAAGCCGCCCGCACCCTCCTGGCCGCGGCGGTCGAGCAATCCGCCGAAACCATCGTTATCACCGATGCCGCCGCCACCATTCTCTACGCGAACCCGGCGTTTGAAAAAATAACCGGCTATTCCCGCGAGGAAGCCATCGGGAAAAATCCGCGCCTCCTCAAGAGCGGCAGGCACGACGCGGAATTCTACCGCACGATGTGGGAAACGCTGCGTCGCGGGGAAACCTGGGCCGGCCGCATGATCAACAAGAGAAAGGATGGCGCCTTTTACGAAGAGGAGGCCGTCATCTCGCCTGTTCATGACGCCACAGGAAAAATCATCAATTATGTCGGCGTCAAACGGGACGTCACCCGCGAGGCTCACCTTGAAAACGAACTCCGTCAGGCCCAGAAAATGGAAGCGGTCGGGCGGCTGGCGGGGGGCGTCGCTCACGATTTCAACAATCTGCTCATGGGCATCATGGGCTTCACCGAGTTATGCCTGGACGAGCTCGCTTCCGACAGTCCTATCCGGGAGTGGCTAAACGAAATCATCCGCGCCGCCGATCGGTCGGCCGAAATCACCCGGCAGCTCCTGGCCTTCGCCCGCCGACAGATCGCCGCGCCCAAAATCTTGAATTTGAATGACGCGGTGTCGGGCATGCTGAAACTCCTGGGCCGGCTGATCGGGGAGAACATTAAACTGGTCTGGATACCCGGATCGGAGCTGCGCCCGATCAAGATCGACCCGTCCCAGGTCGACCAGATCCTCGCCAATCTGTGCCTGAATGCGCGGGACGCCATAGCCGGCGTCGGCACGATCACCCTGCAAACGGAAAACATCACCCTCGACGCCGCCTGCAGCGCCATTCACACGGAAGCGACTCCTGGGCCCTACGTTCTTCTCTCGGTCCGCGATGACGGATGCGGCATGGACCGCGAAACGCTGGAGCATATCTTCGAGCCTTTCTTCAGCACCAAAGGGGTCGGCCAGGGCACCGGACTGGGGCTCGCCACCGTATACGGCATCGTCAAGCAGAACCAGGGGTTCATCTATGCCGATAGCGAATCGGGCAAGGGAGCAACGTTCACGCTCTACCTGCCCCAGGCTGCGGATGCGGACAAAACTCCCGCCGGCCCGGTCAAAGCGAACGTCCCCCGGGGCCGGGGGGAAACCATCTTACTGGTGGAAGATGAAAAATCGTTGCGCACGACGTGCAGCCTGTCCCTTGATTCGCTTGGATACAAAGTCCTCCTGGCCGAGTCCCCGCACGACGCCCTGATGCTGGCGGAGCAGCATCCCGGCGGAATCGACCTGTTATTAACGGATGTCGTCATGCCCGGGATGAGCGGAAAAGAACTGGCGAACAGGTTAGTTTCTGTCACACCCGGTCAAAAAATCCTGTTCATGTCGGGCTATCCGGGAGAAATCATGGCCAAGCAAGGCCTGCTGGAAACCAGATCGCCTTTCATCGCAAAACCGTTCTCCCGCATCGACCTGGCCCGCAAAGTGCGCGAGGTGCTGGATGGGAAGGACTCCGGTCCGTCAATGGGGCTGTAACGCGCGTTTGCCGAAGAAAATGATTTTATCTTTTAGGGACGAAGCGACTTTATCGTAGTCGTGATCGTAATCGAAGCGCCAGAGCACGCGCATGGTCGATGACGATCACGATTACGATCACGATCACGAAAAGACAAGGACGCCAATCACTCGCTCCGCCTATCGCCGCAGGCGCGGCTCCGGCTGAGAGGCACGTTCACAGTCCCGCGTCGAGAACCCGATACTGGCGGAACACGGGAGCGTCGTCGTCCAGGTCCATCCAGGACAAATAGTTGGAGGTGGCCCGCAGCGACGGCACGCACGGAACCCAGGTGGTCCCGTCATCCGAATACTGGAACGAATAGAGGCGGTTCCGGTCGACCTGCAAGCCCACCATCCTGGCGCCCTGGTACGCCTCCAGCCGGGCCACGTTTAGCGCGCCCTTGTCCTGCGGGCTCCCGGTCAGGGGCGGCATGACGGCCCACGCCTTGTAGCCGGCCTCCCGCGTCCGCGCCTGGCGCTTATACGCGTTGTGATAGAGCAGCTGCACCGTCAGCCGGTCGCCGGGCGCTAGAACGCAGGGAAGCTCGATGATCGGCGCCACGCCATTCGGCTCCAAGCCGGTCTGGTTGAGGAGCCAGGCCGCCTGGTCCAGGCCCTTGGCCCGGAGCCGGACGCCGTAGATCCGCTTCCCGGTCCGATTCTCCAGCACCACCTCCTGGGCCGCGCCGGTGGCGGTGTTGGTAAGCGCTCCGAGCTGGACAATGGCCACGCTTCCCGTTGCCTGGGTCACCCGGGTCAGATAGGAAACCGAATAGATCCCGGCCGGATGGGTCAGGCTCATCGTCACAAGCGCGGACCCGATCCCGTTCTTCCACCGGTATTGCAGCAGCAACCCGCCGGGCGACACCAGGGGCTGGAGCGCATCGGTGTTGGATGAGCGCGCCGCCAGGGCCCCTGTCCCGCTCGCCAGGGAGGCAAGGGGAAATTGCTGGGTAACGCCCTTGGACACCGGCACCTCGCTCAGCAGATGGCGGAAGGCCGGCATGGCCGTCCCCGTGCGCACCTTCATTTTCGGGGACCAGGCGCTCAGGGAGTCATCCTGCAGATAGCGGCGGACCCGGTACCAGTAGTCCTTCCCCTCCACCAGCCCGGTCACGCTGCAGTCCGTCTCGTTGACGACATAACGCGCCTCGTAGCCGGGCACCAGCCGGGTGAAGGCCGAGTCGGAGGCCACGCTCAGCTCCCCCTCGGGCGCTGCATCGTCCGCCCACTTCCAGCGGGCTACGAAGCTCTTTTTGCCGGCCGCCCTCGGCGGAAGCGGCGCCGGCAGGTTGGGCGAGAAGTTGGCCGTGATGCGCGTGTCGCCGGTGAGCGTCAGCGCGACAGGATTGGCCGTGCCCGCGTAATCGCCGGACCATTCCGTGAAATGCATCGACCGGTCGGGCTCCACCGAAACGGTCACCTCCGTCCCCATTTCGTAGAACAGCCGCGAGGGCGAAACCGTCGCCTCCCCGTAGGGAGAGGTGACGAGAAGAGAGCAGTCGTCGTCGACCTCGTTGGCGTGCACAAACGCCGTGGTCAGGCCGATGCCGCTGCAGGTGAACGAGGCCTGCCCGTTCTCGTTGTCCCCGTCGTCCTCGGACGCGGCCAGGGTGACCGTTTTAAAAGTGTTCCAGGTGGACGGCGAAAAGACGAGGGACCCGCCGGCCGAGACCGTGATATTCACGTCCCCCCCGAGCCGAGCGGTGGTCACCGTGAGCTCCCCCAGCGGCTGTGACGCCAGTTTGATCCGCAGGACCCCCGTTCCGCCTTCCGCCACCGTCACCGGATTCATTTCCTGCACGATCTCAATGGCGGGCATCATCACGGCCGGGCAACCGCCCAGGAAGGCGCCCCACCCCGGGGCCCAGGCCAGGTAATAGATTTTCGTCACGCCCGTTTCGAAAGGTTCGTCGCCGACGGTGGGAGCGCTCCCCAGGAACCGGAGGGCGGTCAGGTCCGAGCACCCGAGAAAGGCCCAGTCTCCCACATGACGAACACTGGCGGGTATCACCATGCTCGTCAGCGACTCGCATTCCAGGAAGGCATAATCCTGGATCGTGGTGACGCTGCCGGGAATGGTCACGCCGGTCAAGCTTTCGCAGTATGAGAACATGCTGTCCTTGATGGTGGTAATACTCTTCGGAAGCGTGAAGCTTGCCAGCCTGGTGCATCCGCTAAACAACGCCGTGCCGAAAAAGGCAACGTTATCGGTCACCGAGACCGAGAGCAGGTTCGTGCTATAGGAGAAGGCGTAATCCCCGATGTTGGTTACCGTGGACGGCACATCAATTGACGACACCGCAACGCAGGAGTAAAACGCGTAAGGAGCGATCTTCCTGACGCCGGACGGAATCTTGACTGTCCCTTTTTTCCCACCTGGAAACCGAAGCAACTCGGTCATGCCTTTGTTGAACAGGACGCCTCCCGAACAGCTGAACGCCGGATTCTGCGCATCCGCCGAGAAGGACTGAAGTTTGTCGCACTTGTCGAACGCGTTTTCCCCGATGCTGATGACCGCTTTGTTGAGGACAACGTTGGTCAGGCTCGCGCATTCATAAAAAACATTCGGCCCGATTCCGGTTACACCGTTCGGGAAGGTGAAACTGGTCAGGGCGCAGGAGGAGAACGCGTTTTCGCCGATCGAGGTGACGGAGACGGGAAGCTTCACGGAGGCCAGGCGCGGGCAATTCCGGAAGGCATGCGGGTTGATGGTCGCGATGCCCTCCGCGAGCGTGACGCTGACCAGGTTGGTGCACGAGGAGAACGACTCCACTTCCACCACCTTGAGCTTGCCGGGAAGCGACACGGTCTTCAACGCCGTGGACGAGAACGCCCCGAAGGCGATATACTCCAACGAGTCGGGAAGCGTCACCTTGACCAGGGCGCTCCACTCGAACGCGTAAATACCGATATTGGTGACACCGGCGGAAATGGTCACATTGGTCACGGGGCTGTCGGAAAAGGCGCCGGCCCCGATGCAGGTGACCGGGAAACCCCCGAGCATATCGGGGATGACGACCGTCTTATCGGTGCCGACATACTCGGTGACGGTGACCTTCCCGTTGGACGTGGTGTACGTAAACGGGAGCGGGACGGCTTCCGCCAGGGCGGCCAGCAGCAGAAAAATGGGCAGCCAGCCCGCACGGCGAAAGTTCCGAATGAGGACGCGAAAACCGGTTTCAAGCATTCCAGCCGTACCTACTTTAGAATTACTCACAACTGCCTCCGAATCAGATTAAACCCCCGGCACAGTCGCCGCCCTGCGTCGTTGCGGAACTTGAAAACAAATGGATCATTCGACTAAACGGAAACGGGCAAAAACATCCGGAACAGAATGCCGTCCATCCGCCATGCACCCCCCACGATTAGCCGGACTATAAGACGGACGGCCCCGGGAGTCAAGTTCCTGAAAAGGCTATTGGCAACTTCGCGCAAGGGCAAAGGCCGACAAGCTCCTAGCGGCGACCGTTAGACGGCCGGCCCGGGAAAAAATCCGCGACTCCTCCATTTCCCGCCCCGCCCCCCGCCTAGGCGTTCTGCCCCATGCCCTTCCGCGCGCCGAGATAGGTCGTTGCCTCGACGCGATGGGCCACGCGCAGCACTTCCTCGATGGTCGTGATGCCGTCGAGCACCGAGCTCCAGCCGTCCTGACGGAGGGTGATGAGTCCGTTCTTGATGGCCTTCAGCCGGACCTGGCCGGACGACTCCTGGTGCGCGATCATGGTGCGCAGGTCGTCGTCGATCACCAGCATCTCGAAGAGGGCCTTGCGGCCGCGGTAGCCGCTGAAGTTGCACAACGCGCAGCCGCGCGCCTTGTAGAACGAGGCGCCCAGGATCCGGTCCGGATAGGTCCGGCCGATCTCCTCCAGGATCTGCGGGTCCGGCTGGATCTTCTCGCGGCAGGTCGGGCAGACGGAGCGGACCAGGCGCTGGGCGATGACGCCCTCGAGGCACGACGAGACCAGGTAGGGCTCGATGCCCATGTCGATCAGGCGGACGATCGAGCTGGGCGCGTCATTCGTGTGCAGCGTGCTGAACACCAAGTGGCCGGTCAGGGCGGCCTGCACGGCGATCTGAGCCGTCTCGGTATCGCGGATTTCGCCCACCAGCACGATGTCGGGATTATGCCGCAGGATGGAGCGCAGGATGGTCGAGAAGGTGAGCCCGATCTGGGAGTGCGTCTGGATCTGGCTGATGCCGTCCATCTGGTATTCGATCGGGTCCTCGGCCGTGATGATCTTGACGCCGTCCTTGTTCAGCCGCGACAGCGCGGCGTACAGGGTCGTCGTCTTGCCGCTCCCGGTGGGGCCCGTGATCAGCACGATCCCGTGCGGCAGGGCGGAGAGCGACTCGATGATCGGGATCTGGTGGCTCTTGAGGCCCAGGTGCTCCAGGTCGATGAACATCGAGTTCCGGTTCAGGATCCGGAGGTCGATCGTTTCGCCGTACCGCGTGGGGAGGATCGAGACGCGCAAGTCGAACTCCTCGTCGCCGAGGCGGACCTTGATGCGGCCGTCATGGGGCTTGCGCCGTTCGGCGATGTTGAGCTGGGCCATGATCTTGATGGCCGAGGCGATGGCCTTCTGCAGCTTCTCGATGCCCTTGGGGATGGGGATGACCTGCAGCACGCCGTCGATGCGGTAGCGCACGCGCATCCGGTTCTCGAAGGGCTCGATGTGCACGTCGGTGGCGTCCATCCGGATCGCCTCGGCGATCAGCTGATTGACGAACCGGAGCACGCCGGGGTCGGTCCCCTCCTCGGTCAGGTCCGTCTCCTGGATCTCGGTCGAGGAGGCGGTCTGGATCATCTCGTCCAGCGAATCGGCGCCCAGGCCGTAATAATGCTTGAGGCTGCGCGTGACCTCGGACTCGGGGCAGAGGACGAAATGGATCTGCCCCCCCAGAAGGAGGCGGAGGCTGTCGACCATCTCCCGCGCGGGGGCCAGCGAGGTGGCCAGCGTGACGGAGGCCGAGTCCGCCGACACCGGCACGACCCGGTATTTCAACGCGGCGCGGGCGGGCAGCCGGGCGACGACAGCGTTGTCGATCTTGAACTGGGACATGGAGCCGAAGGGGATCCCGACCACGTCGGCCAGGCGCGGGAGCAGGGTGGCCTCGGGCACCACGCCGTCCTTCAGCAGCAGGCGGTCCAGGGGCTCGCCCGTCAGGGTGGAACGGGAGAGGTAATCGGAGAGCTGGCCGGCGTCCAGGAAGCCGTCGTTCACCAGCCGGTGGCCCAGCTCGCCCATCAGCCCTTCGGAGGTGAACCGCAGTCCGCCCTGTCCGCCCTGTTTTGCGTCCTGCTCCATCTAATCCTCCCGGATCTGCGAAACCTGGCCGCGGGCCAGGGTAATGATCTGCCCATCGGGCCGCCGGAGGCGGACCGTATCCGAATCGAACCCTTCGACGGTCGCCTTCAGGAACAGGTCGCCGGGCCCGAAGAACTTCTGCCGGTCCGTGTCCTGGTTTTCAATGAGGGCCGTCTTCGTCCCGTCCGGCCGGGTCATGATGCCGCGGTACAGGACGGCAATCTGTTTGGGGGGCGGCGGGGGCGGAGGCGGGGGCGGGGGCTTGACGGCGGGGGTCGGCTTGACCGCGGGCTTGACCTGGGGAACGAAGGGGTCGTTGCCCGGGTTGCCGGGGTTCCCCTGCCCCGGGTCCGGCCTCCAGACCGGCCGCCGGTAGAAGGGGTTGTTGGCGGCCTTCTCCAGGTTCTCCTGCTGGCCCTTGATGAACGCCAGCAGCTGCACGTGGTCCGTGACGGCCGGCGCCTCGGCCGCCAGGGCTCCGTTGAAAGAGGCCTGCGGATCGGCCTGGTCGAGCTCGCGCCAGACCCAGTAGGCCGCGGCCGCAATGAACGCGACGACCGCCGTCAGCAGGGCGGTGCGCGCGTTCGCGCGGCTCAGCCATTTCCAGAAATTGGTCGTCATGTGTGCCCTGTGTCCTTAAAATCCCATCGGCCGCTTGATTGTATTGGCCTTGACCGGCAGCTCCTTCATCTCGTCCACGGAGCGCAGGAAGACGAGGGCGCTCAGGGTCGCATCGGCCCGGACCCGGTCCGGATTCTGAAGCGACTCCTTCTCGATCTTCATGCGCCTGTAGGCGAATACGCTGCCCGGCTGGAAAACCTTGTGGATGAAGCCGTAGATGTTCTCGATCGTGCCCACGTACTGGATGCGGACCGGGTACTCCTCCAGGAACAGCTCCCCGGTCTGCTCGTCCTTGTGCGCGATCGGCTCGAGCGGCTCCACGGTCTCGACCCGCCCCACCTTCAGCTCGATGGCGGCGTCCATCAGCTTCTCCACGGCGCGCAGCTGGAGCATGCGCTTGCGCGCGTCCTCGTTGCTCAGCACCAGCTCGTCGATCGCCAGGTCGAAGTTCGGCTTGATGCCCCGCTCCGACGCCTTTTTCGAGAGGCTCTCGCGCACCTCGAACAGGGCGACCTTGAAGTCGATCTTGCTGACGTCCTGCGTGCCCAGGATGCCCTGCCGCTCGAAGGTGGAGAGCAGCTTCGCCGACTCCCGCCACTCGTCGGCCAGCCGCCGCCCCTCGCTCACGACGGCGAGCTTCCTGTTTTCCAGGGGCATCTCGCCGAGCAGGTAGTTCCCCTTGGAGAGGTCCTCCTGCATGCGCCGGTTCTCGGCCTCCAGCGCCTCGCGCTTGTGCTGCAGGGGCAGCAGGGCGAAAAACCAGAGCGCGCCCATCAGCAGGCCCGCGACCAGGACAATGCCGACGATCTGCTGCCGTTCCGAAATTGGATTGGATCCGGTCATGCTCGTTCGCTCACAGGGTAAGATCGATCACAAAACGCTTCCCGCCCGCGGGGCCCCACTTCTCCGTGTTCTCCTGCAGCAGCTTGTCGTCGCCCAGCAGGTCGGCCTTCCCGATCACGCCCTCGGCCTTCAGCGACTCGATCAGCTTCTGCACGGAGGCGAGGCTGGGGTCGGCCGTGTAGCCCTCGACGATGAGGCGGGAGAAGGCGGGCTCCCCGGTCAGCACGGCCGGCTCGCCCTCCTTGCGCTCGCGGAGCCCCCGCGGCAGGCGCCGGGCCTCGGGCTTGACCGCGTTGTCCGTCGAAAAATAGGTGTTCTCGTCGGCCACCAGCGTGATCCAGCAGTTCGGCGGCAGGCGCTCGCCGATGGCGCTGATGACGTCCCTGAAAACGGGACCGTTCTGCAGCAGGACCAGCACGGTGGAGGACATGCGGGAGAGGCGGCTGTTGCTCTCGAGGCCGCGCTCGATGTCCCGCGCCAGCTGCTGGCAGCGGGCCAGGCTGGCCATCTGGGCGCGCAGCACGCGCGTCTTGCGCTGGTAATCGCGGTACCCGCCGAACAGGCTGATGCCCAGCACGAGGCCCGCCATGGCGGCCGCGCCGATCCAGTAGCCCTTCTGCCTCCGGAGCATGACGGCTTCGCGCAGGTCGGAGGGCAGCAGGCTGATCCGCCCCCCGCTCATGCCCGTGCCCGCCAGGGCCAGGCCGCAGGCCACGGCGTAGGAGGCGGGGTCGGCGGCGTCGTCCTTCCCGGGCAGGGCCGTCAGCTGCCGCACGTCCATGCCCAGCTTGTAGGCGAGGAAGCGGTCGAGCCCCTTGAGATGGCTCCCCCCGCCCGACAGCACCACCTGGACCGGCTGCTCGCCGTCGCCCGGGAAAAAGCTCTTGTAAATGGCCAGGCACGACTTCAGCTCCGAGGCCCAGCTCTCGGCGGCCGCGGTCAGCGACTCCTTCTGGGCGGCCTCGGAGACGTCCATCCCGGAGGCGATCTTCACCGGCTCGGCCTGCGAGGCCGTCATGCGCCGCCCCTTGGCCAGCGCTTCCGTGAAGAACTGGCCCCCGATCCCGAAGCTGCGCGCGAAGCGGACGGCCCCTTCCGAGGCGATCGCCACGTCCGTGCCGCCCTGCCCGATGTCGGCATGCACGGTGACCGGGGCGCCTGGCGCGGCCGTCTGCACCAGCGCGGCCGCGATCGGCGTGGGCACCACGTCCACCACGTTCACGCCGGCCCGGCGGGCCAGCCCCAGGAGCTCCTCCGCCTTGTCCGAGCGCACCAGCGCGATGAGGAAGCGGCGCACCCCGCTGGCCGACGGAATCGCCGAAAACCCGTACATCATGGCTTCGTTGGAAATCTCGCTCAGCCGCGAAATCTCCATGGCCACCGCCTGCTCGGCCGGACGCGGGTCCTGGGGCGGCAGGGAGAGCGTCTGGAACAGGGCCTGCATGCCGCGCAGGCCGACCACGCAGGGCTCGCCCTTGAAGCCCATCTGCTCGAGCCAGCGCTGGATCAGCGCGGCCGTCTCCTCGGGCCCCATGCCGGGAAGCCGCCGGAGCGTTTCCTGGTGGGTGATCTTGAACAGGCCGGCGCGCCGGACGGCGCGGACCGCCTTGATGGTGTACTGGCCGACATCCAGCCCGATCACGTTCTTATAAGCTATGGGGTCCATGGATGCTGGCCTGTCAGAGCGCCGCCGCCGGCGGCATTATGGAAAACGGAACCAGCTCCTCGCCGGACTCGGCCAGGATGCGGGCGGTCACGAAAATCAGCAGGTTCCTCCGGTCGTTCGACGTCTGCTCGTACCGGAAGAGCGCGCCGAGGAACGGGATCGAGCCCAGGAACGGCACCCGGCGCACCTGCTTGCCCTGGCTGGCCGCGATCAGGCCGCCCATCACCACGGTGTCGCCGCTGCGCACCGCCACCTTGGTCTCGATCTCGCTGCGCCGGAAAATCGGGAGCTTGAGCACGCTGAGGCCGTTGGACGCCGACGTCCCGTTGTTGTTGTCGCCGCCGCCGCCCGTCCCCACGTCATACACCTCGAACCGCACGAACTCGCTGATCTCCGGCTTGAGGTTCAGCGTGACCGTCTGCCGGTCCGCCCCCACGCTCGGCGTCACTTCCAGGATGATGCCCAGCTCTTCCTTGGTGGGCGTCCCGACCGGGACCAGCTGGCTCACATACTGGTTCTGCCCGCTGTCGTTCTGCCCGTTGGACACCTCCTGCAGCTCGAAATCCTCGAAGTAGAGGAAATCCTCGCCGATCCGGATGCGCGCAGGCTGGTTGTTCAGGGTGGTCACGCGGGGAACGGACAGCGTCTGCGCCTTGCCGGATTCCTCCAGGGCCTGGATGATGACCTCGAACATGGGCGTCGAGAGCAGCCCGTGGTACGCCAGCGTCGCGTCCAGCGTCGGCGTCACCACCTGCCCCGTCTGGATCACCTTGCCGGGCTTGAGCACGGCCTGCGGGTTCTCGTGGTCGCCCGTCTTGAACTGCAGCTCGTCCGAATTCCAGTTCACGCCCAGCTCGCGCAGGTCGTTGATGGAAGTGCTGATGAACCGCGCCTCGATGAGCACCTGGGGCGGCGTCACGTCGAGCACGTCGATCAGGTCCTCGATCAGCCGGAGGTTGTCGCGCGTGTTCTTGGCGATCAGGACATGGGAGTCCCGGTCGAACATCATGTCCGCCCCCGAATCCACGGGAATGAACTTCTCGATGGCGGACATGAGGGCGATCCCGGAGCCGTCGTCGCCCGCCTTCTCGATCGAGGAGATGCCCTTGCGCAGCTT
>JBIIYJ010000419.1:0-4009 GCA_044346855.1 Kiritimatiellia bacterium | reverse complement strand
GGTTCCTGACTCTCTACGGCGGCGCGACGGGCGAAGCCACCTCCGCCTGCGGCGCGCTGGCCGATTTCGGGGGCGACGCCAGCCTCGCCCCCGGCAGCTGGGTGTATGCCGTGGGGAACCGGACGAACCCGGCGGCGGGCGTTCCGCTCTTCCGCATGCGCAACCTGTCGATCGCCACCAACGCGGGATTTTCAGCGTCTGGGCGCGGGTTCGCCGGCGGGGCGGAGAGAAGCGAAAGCGGATATGGTCCCGGGGCGGGCCTCTGCGTGCTTAACGGGTACTACGGGGGCGGGGCCGGGCATGGCGGCGCGGGCGGGGCCGGCACGGCTGGCGCGGGCGGCGCTGCCTACGGCCGGACCAATGCCCCGGTGACGGCGGGCAGCGGCGGCGGCGGCGCGAACGCTGGCGCGGGGGGAGGAGCCCTCTGGATCGAGGCGGCCGGGATCGTTTCTCTAAACGGGACAATCTCGGCAGACGCGGCGAGCGGGACAGGTTACGGCGGGGGCGGCGGGGGCGGCGCCATCTTCCTTGCGTGCGCCCGGTTCCGCGGGGACGCGACCGCATCCCTGCTGGCCCGGGGAGGCAACGCGGGGCCGTCCTCGCAGGCCTCCGCAGGCGGCGGTGGTGGCGGCCGAATCGCGGTCTGGTCGGGCGCGTTCGACCCGGCAGATCGCGCGATGCTGATGGCCGACGGAACTCCGCGGCGGGTGGTGCTTGCCGGATTCCATCCCGCTTTTGCCGGAATCGTATCCACAACCAACGGGATCAACCCCTCTTTCCCCGCCCGCAACGGGCTGCCCGGCACCGCGGTGTTTGTTTTTGCGCCCCCGCCCGCCGGCGCCGTGATCGTGCTGTACTGAGACCCAAAAAGCCGGCGGCTATCGCCACAGCTCCGGGTCCACCTGCCGCAGGCGGAGGGCGATGGCTTCCACGGTTCCGTTGAGGGTGGCGGTTCCCACTTTTTTGGCCGCGCTGTCGACGCCCCAGGCGCGGGCGCCCTGCGAGGCGGGGACCGGGATCCAGCCTGTCGGGAGGATGGAGATCCAGCCCGCATCAGCGCGGGTGAAGGTGAGGGGGCGGGACAGGATGACGTCGGCCTTTTCCTTCCCGCTCGTCACGGCGACCTGGTAGTCGTTCCGGTCAACCGAGTAGGTGGGCAGGATGGTCAGCGTCAGGCAGGAGACGCAGGTGTAGGGCGCATTCATGTCCGTCTGGTTGTCTGCGTGGGTGATGGCGACCTTCAGGGGAATGGAGCCCGGTTTATCCGAGAAGGTGCCGGGATAGGCGGCCACGGCCGCAGCCATGAGGTTGGTCCTCAGCGTCCCGTCGGAAATGAAGAGGATGCCGAAGGGGGCGAACCCGCTGTCCGGCATGTTGGTGGGGGCGAGGTAGGTCACCTCCGCGAGATTGAACGTCACGCCGGCCGGAGCCGGGATCGGCATCTTGGAGGGTTCGAGGGTGGACATGATTCGGTAGGATGCGCAGCCCGTCAGGACAGCGGCCAGTGACGTGGCGCCCAGAAGAACGGAACCCAGTCGGAAACACGCGGCCAGTTTCATAATCCCTCCCATTTTCAGGAACTATAGGATTGCCTCCGTGTAGGTACAAGAGAAATGTTAGCTGTGGGGCGCATGTCACTTTAGGTTAGTCGTAATCTTGCCTGTAACTTCAAGTGCTCGTGAACGAACATAACTTCCGCTGGAAAAGACGGCTTGAATCTGGAAATCAGGAAATCAGGAAAGGAAGAACCGAATAGGACCTTCCTGATTTCCTGAGTTCCAGATAGTATCGGCCCGAACACGACTGCCGTTACCCCAAGCGTTTTGTCGCGGCTCCGTCGCGCGGCGGGCTTAATCCTAATCCTAATCGTAATCTTGCTTTTCCGTAGCCCGTTTCCATACACTGTTCACCATGCTGTGCTTGTAGCGAACAGGGAGGTTTTCAATGCAGCACCTGTCATGGCGGACCGTCAGCCTGGCCCTTGCCGTTGTCTCGATTTCGGCATTCGCCTCAATCCGGCTCGACATCCCTCCCCGGAAGCAGTGGACCAACAAGAGCGGCTATTGCGGCGAGGTCTGCATCCAGCAGATTGCCTTGTATTACGGCGCCTACATTTCGCAATACCGCATCCGTGAAATCATCGACCCTACCCAGGCCCAGGATGTCTGGGTTCCCGAAAACTCCGGCCCGATTTTCAAGGCCTTGAAATTCGCGACGCGAACCTGGGATTCGACCCTTGCCACCCCCCAGTACAAGGCGTATCTTGTCTGGATTAAGGGCCATCTGCAGCAGGGCCATCCGGTCATCTTCGACGTTTTCGTCCAGGGGGAAAGCGATCCCGCCTACGACCACATCATGCTGGCCACCGGGTTCACCGCGGCGAATGCCGCAGCGTATGATCCCGCGGACAGTCTGATCTTCACGGATGGCTACTGGAGCCGGCCGTACAGCAGGCTCTTCGGCTCGCTGCACGATACCCGGGCCATGTCCGGCAACGGGGCCGTCTATGAGTATTGCATCCCCAAACGCGTTGACCGGGGGTGCGCCGTGCTGGGGTTCAAGGACCTTTCCGGGACGGCGCTTCCCGTTTCGATGAAGATTGACCGCTGGGACGAGCCGAACGTCACGCAGGGGGCCTGGCCCGCGGAATTGAACGCCACCATCCGGGTCGGCGGCCTGAAAGCCGGGAATTCGTATGCGTTGCTGCGGTATGACGACTACCGCCGTGTCCCTAAAAATAATTATCTGGCCAGCGCTTTCGACCGTAAGACCGTTTTCACAGCCTCGTCCGGATCGGCGTCCTTTTCGGATACCGTGAGGTCGGACGGCATGGCGATCTATCGCTGCGTTCCGGTCCCCTAGCCACGGCTCATTTAATCTTGCATTCCGTCTTATCGGGGATGAAAATGATATCTCTTGCTGTGCTTTTCATCTCGCTCAAGGAGGGGTTCGATGAATGCATTCTTTTTTCGCATCCCGGTTATCTTGCCGCTCTTCCTGGCGGGCGCCTTTCGCGGCCAGGCCGAACCGAATTACTGGCTGGATGTCAACAGCGCCTGGACTAACGGGAGCAACTGGTCGCTCGGTCATGTCCCGGCCATCGACGAATCCGCCGTCTTCACCAACATGACGCCGTATGCCTTCCCCCCCACCCCCTCCACCACCGCGCTGGGACGGATCGAAATCACAGGCGCCACCAGCCTGCTGTTTAACGCCAGCGCCGCTCCCGTCACGCTTCACGGCGTGGACGGCGTCGGGATCCTGGCCGGGACCGGGGCGGGCTCGCTCAATCTCAACACCACCCGGTTCATCCTGGCCGGCGATCAAAGCTGGCGCAACGAGTCGGCCTCGGTTCTCACGAACAACGGGCCGGTGACCAACGCCGGATTCCGCCTGACGCTCGACGGCGCCGGCGCAGGCCCCATCGTCCTCGGGGCTCTTTCCGTGATCAGCGGCCCGGGGGGGCTGACCGTCAACCGCGCCGGCGGCGCCGAGGTCACGCTCAACAGCGTGAACCTCTACCGGGGCGACACCACGGTCAGCAACGGCACGCTCAAGATCGGCGTGGCCAACGCGGTGCCGGCGTTGACAAACGCGGGCAGCCTGTATCTCCAGTCACCCGGCGTACTCGACCTGAACGCCTTCAGCCAGACCGCGGGCGCGCTGAACGGGAACGGGGCGGTTGACAACCGGCGCGGGGCCGCCCTCTATACCCTGACGGTCGGCTACAACAACCAGTCCGGCAGCTTCAGCGGCTCGATTGGAAACGCCTCTGGACTCGTGGCTGTCACCAAGGCCGGAGCCGGCACGCAGATCCTGTCCGGCGCCAACGCCTACGGCGGGCTTACCACGATCAGCCTGGGCACGCTGAAGGCCGGATCGTCCGAGGTCATTCCAAACGGCCCCGGCCGGAGCAACCTGGTCGTCACGACAGCCGGCACCTGCCTCTTCGACCTGAACGGATTCTACGAGACGGTCAATGCGGTCACGGGCTCGGGCATCGTGACCA
>JBIIYJ010000010.1:0-39685 GCA_044346855.1 Kiritimatiellia bacterium | reverse complement strand
GGTCACGGGCGTCTGGGGGGGCGCGCTGTTCCGGAAGAAGTTCGAGGCGGCGATGGCGGCTCTCGGGGAGCAGGATCCCTGGTTCAAGGAGGAGCCGGTGGCCGTCAGCTGGACCACGGATCTGTATCCTTATGAGACCGACGCGGCGTCCCCGCTGGTCCGGACCGCGGTGCAGGCGGCGACGGACGCCACGGGCGTGCAGCCGGCAGCGAGTTTCCTGGCGGCGTGGTACGACGGCGCGCGGCTGTCGCGGCGGCTGCGGATTCCGGTCATCGGGCTGGGCCATGGCACGCACGGGCAGGCGCACACGTCCTCCGAGCAGGTGCTGATCAGCGACCTGGTGGCCGGCGCCCGCACCGTGGCGCTCACCCTGCTGCGCTTGATGACGGCGGGTTAACGCATGTTTTATGCGTAGCAGCTAGGGCGGTCAGTCCCTTGACCGCCGCCATGCGCCTGGATAGCGCCCGACATTCGCATGCGGCGTCGTAGTAACTCCGCCCTCCAGAATGCATTCGCAAGTCATCTTGAGGGGCCTGGGTTGCGCGGAGCGTTGTAGGGGCTTCGCTTGCGAAGCCCGCGCTGGCATGTGGCCGGGCAGGGCGGGCGGCGACAAGCACCGCCCCTTCCGGCGCAATGAAGAGGCGCGAGCGGTGTAAGGGCGATGAGGGAAAACGATGAGGGAAGCCTGACGCGAAAGGCCACAAACAGGCCGTTCGCACGAAAGAGAGATTAGGATAAAGATTGCGGTAAAGATGATCGACTGATCACTGGCAACTTCTTCAAATACTCCAGCACCAGCGCGTTGAGCGGGGCGTCCGGGGTGTTGAAAAAGCTGCAATGGGTATGGCCGGGCAGGACGGCCAGTTCGCCGTGTTTCAAATTTCGGTACAGCTCGACGGCGTCCTCCACCCGGAAGATCTCGTCGCGGTCGCCGATGACGGCCAGGGTCGGCTCCCGGATGAGGGCGTAATCCGCCGCGGTCCGCGGCGGCGGCCCGAGGAAGAGAGCGGACAGGTCGCGCAGCAGGTCTTTCCACTGCTCGGGGTAGAGGGGATGGTTCGCGGAAAGCCGCGCAACACGGGCCGGGTCCGCTTTTTCGAGCACGCCGGGGTCTGCGCGATCCGGGCCCTCCATGCCCAGGGCCTTGAGGTTGCGGTGGAAGTCGGTGGTGAACGGGGCGTGGATGTGGGCGCAGCAGGGGATCAGGGCGCGGAAGGCGCCGGGATGCCGGATCCCCGCCTCCAGCACCGCCATGCCGCCCATGCTGATGCCGGCGAGGACGGGCCGGTCCAGCCCCAGCGCGGCGCTGAAGGCGGCGGCGTCGTCGGCCAGGCCGGCCAGCGTGATGCTGCCGTGCGGGTTGCGCGTGCGACCGTGGCCGCGCAGGTCGGGTATTAACAGGCGGTAGTGCGCGGACCACGCCGGAACCTGGTTCCACCACAGCGCGTTCGTGCAGTCGAAGGAGCCGTGCAGCAGCACCATCGGCGCGCCGGTTCCGTGGTCGGCGTAATGGATGTCGAGTCCGTTGGCTTGGATGAAAGGCATGGAGGCAGCATCGCCAAAGAACGGCCCAACCTCAAGTAAAACTTCTTCCACTTGTGCATGCGGTTCGCACTCCTCGTGCGACGTACGAGTACGATACGGCGCCCTTGGACTGAACCCTGACCCCCGAACCCTGACCCCCTTTGAACCCTCCAGTTGATTGCGCCCCCCGAACCTGATACCTTAATTTAAAAGGAGCACCACCATGGGCATCAGCGTCGGATTGGTCGGTCTTGGTTCGTTCGGCAGCGCGTTTGCGGACATGTTCAAGAGTCATCCGCTGGTCGACCGCATCGCGCTGTGTGACCGCGAACCGGAGCGGATTAAAAAATTCGCCGACAAGGAGTCGTGGAAGGACAAGTTCAATCCCCGCGATGCCTATGCGTCCCTGGACGACATCTGCAAGAGCGATCTCGACGCCCTGGTCATCATCACCCAGCCCTGGCTGCACGCCCCGCAGTGCATGCAGGCCATGAAATCGGGCAAGCACGTCTACAGCGCCGTGCCGATCATCTCCATTCCCGACGACGACGAAACGCTGGACTGGTGCGATAAGCTGGTCAACACCTGCCGCCAGACCGGCCTTTATTACATGCTGGGCGAAACGACCTATTACCACGCCCAGTCCATGTTCTGCCGGCGCAAGGCGGCGGAGGGGGCGTTTGGCGACTTCGTCTATGCCGAGGGCGAATATTTCCATGACGTGGATTCGGCCTGCAACCTGCGCGAGGTGGAGAAGAGCCGGGCAGCCAGCCAGGCGGGCCAGGAGGGGCGGGCGCTCCGGCAACAGTACATTAAAAAAGGGTGCTTCTCGGGGCCCATGCATTATCCGACCCATTCCACCAGCGGGCCGATCTGCGTTATGAAGGCGCATGCCGTGAAGGCGACCTGCTACGGCTACCGGAACCGGAATAACGATCCGTTTTTCGGCGCATACGCCTTCAGCGACGAGACCGGCCTGTTCAAGATGAGCAACGGGGCCACCGTGCGAATCTGCGAATTCCGGGAAGTGGCTGGTGCCATTGCCGACAGCGAGACGTTCCGCATCCTGGGCACCGCCGGGTCGTTCTGCGAGGATACGTGGAAGGAGAACGGGCGCACCGCGCCGCTGACGGCCAAGCCGCTGACAACCCGGAAGCTGACGCGCGAGGAGATGCGCGACCCGCTGCCTGCGGATGTCTACGAGGCCTTCAAGGCGTGCAATCCCAAGTCGGACGCCTATGGCGGGCACGGCGGCTCCCACGCCTATTTGGTCCACGAATTCGTGGATGCGGTGGCGCACCGGCGCCAGCCCGTGATCAACATCTGGGAGGCGGTCCGGTACATGGCCATGGGCGTCACGGCCCACAAGTCCGCCCTGCGCGACGGGGAGACGCTGGCGGTTCCTGACTGGGGTGATGCGCCGGTTTAAAAATCCCACCACAAGCTACATCCATTCCCATCCCACGGCGTGGCACGGTTTGAGTGGATTCGCCCGCCGCACGGGTCAGGAGACCCGTGCCACTTACTTTTGCAAAGTGTTCGCCGGGCGCACGGGTCAGGAGACCCGTGCCACTTACTTTTACAAAGTCTTCGCCGGGCGCACGCTTGCGAAGCCCGCCGTGTGGACAAAATTTCGCTATTCGCTATTCGCTATTCGCTATATAATGGCCCGTCAATCGAGAGGAGCGCCATGATACCACGGTATACCGGTCCCGAGATGGGGGCCATCTGGACGGACGGGAACAGGTTCGCCATCTGGCTGAAGATCGAGATACTGGCCTGCGAAGCCATGCACAAGATGGGCCAGGTTCCCGCTGCCGACCTGAAGAATATCAAGGAGAAGGCGGCGTTCGACGTTGACCGGGTCAACGAGATCGAGAAGAAGGTCAATCACGACGTCATCGCCTTCCTGACCAACGTGGGCGAGAACGTCGGCCCCTCCGCGCGCTTCATCCACAAGGGCATGACCAGTTCCGACGTGCTCGACACCGCCCTGGCCGTCCAGATGGTGCAGGCGTGCGACATCCTGATCCGCGGCGTCAAGGAGGTCCGCAAGGCGGCCGCCAAGAAGGCCCGCCAGTACAAGTTCACCCCCATGATCGGCCGCTCCCACGGCATCCATGCCGAGCCGATCACCTTCGGACTCAAGATGGCGCTCATGTACGACGAGTTCGGCCGGATTCTCCGGCGCCTCGAGGCGGCCCGCGAGATCGTCCGGGTCGGCCAGCTCTCCGGCGCGGTCGGCACCCACGCCCACCTGGATCCCAAGGTGGAGTCCTACGTGTGCCGGAAGCTGGGGCTCGAGCCGGCGGCCATTTCCACGCAGATCCTGCAGCGCGACCGGCATGCCGACTACATGGCTGCCCTGGCCCTGGCGGGCGCCTCGGTCGAGCGGTGGGCCCAGGAATTCCGCCACCTCCAGCGCACCGAGGTGCACGAGGTCGAGGAGTTCTTCGGCAAGGAGCAGAAGGGCTCCTCCGCCATGCCGCACAAGAAAAACCCGATCACCGGCGAGAAGCTCTGCGGCCTGGCCCGCCTGCTCCGCGGCAACCTGGTGGCCGCGCTGGAGAACGTGGCCCTGTGGCATGAGCGCGACATCTCCCACTCCTCGGTGGAGCGGGTGATCCTGCCCGACAGCACGATCGTGCTGGACCACATGCTGACCAACCTTACCAAGCTGGTCGCGAACCTCCGCGTGTTCCCGAAGCGGATGCTCGACAATCTCAACATGACCCATGGCCTTATCCACTCCCAGCAGGTCCTCCTGCTGCTCACCGAGAAGGGCTTCTCCCGCGAGACCGCCTACCGGATGGTGCAGACGCACGCCATGAAGGCCTGGGAGACGGGGCAGGATCTGAAGGGGCTGGTGGCCGCCGACGCCGAGCTGATGAGCAAGGTGACGCCGGCCGACCTGGACCGGGTGTTCGACCTGTCCGTCCATTTCCGCGACGTCAACCGCACATTCAAGGCGGTGGGATTATGAAGAGGGGTGCCATGAAACAGAAGGGCGTTTCCGCGTATGCCGCGGCGGGCGTGAATATCGACGAGAAGATGGCCGGCATCGACGCCATCAAGAAAATGGTCCGCAGCACGGCCACGCCCGGCGTGCTGTCGGGGATCGGCCCTTTCGGGGGCATGTTCCGGTCGCCCGGCAAGGACCAGATCCTGGTGGCGAGCACGGACGGGGTCGGCACCAAGCTGAAGATCGCCACGCTGGCTGGCCGGCACGACACGGTGGGCCAGGACATCGTGAACCACTGCGTGAACGACATTCTCGTGCAGGGCGCGAAGCCCCTGTTTTTCATGGATTACATCGGCACCTCCAAGGTGGACCGCCGGATCATGGCGCAGCTGGTGGGCGGCATGTGCAAGGCCTGCCGTGAAAACGGCTGCGCCCTGCTGGGCGGCGAGACGGCCGAGATGCCGGGCGTCTATCCCCCGGGCGAGTACGATCTGGTCGGCACCATCGTCGGGGCCGTGGGCCGCAAGGAGGCCATCACGGGCGCCGCCATCCGGCCCGGTAACGTCATCCTGGCACTCCCGTCGAGCGGGCTCCACACGAACGGCTATTCACTGGCCCGCAAGATCGTGTTCGAGACGGCCGGCCTCTCCGTGAAGGACCGCTTCCCGGGCCTGAAGGAGAGCGTGGCGGATGTCCTGCTGGCCGTTCACCGGAGCTACCTGAAGCCCGTGTCGGCCCTGCTGGGCAAGGTGCGGGTCCGCGGGCTTGCCCACATCACCGGCGGCGGCTTCCCGGACAACGTTCCGCGGGTGCTGCCCAAGGGCGTGACGGCCGTGATCGACCGCGCCTCCTGGACCGTGCCGCCGCTTTTCCAGTTCCTGCAGGAGCAGGGAGGGGTGGACCGCGACGAGATGTACCGGGTGTTCAACATGGGCATCGGTATGGTGATTATGGTATCCGCGGAGGAAGCCGGCAAGGCGTTGGCGATCCTCAAGGCCGTCCGGGCGAAGCCGGTCGTCATCGGCCGTATCGAAAAGGGCAGCGAGCCCGTCCGCCTGGAGAATTGAGCCGTTGCGTTAAGCGGAAATCCGGTGGGTCGTGAACTCGGAATGGGTCGCGGCCTGCCGGATTTAAAACGGGCTCAGCGCCGGACGGCGCCGGCGGCGGGAGCGCCGACCGCGGGGGCGGGCGTCGCGTCGTGGATGACCTTGTAAATGGTCTCGTGAGTCCGGACCATGCCGAACTCTTCCCGGACCAGCCGCTCGACGAAGCGGGGATCGGTCAAAAAGCGGTTCTGGCGATTCTGGTAGTCGTGGATTTGCGCCTCGTAGCCCTGGTTCCTGGCCAGAAGTTCCTCTTTTTTTGCCAGGAGGGTGGACAGGCGGGAATATTCGGGAATGTAGATGTAGACCACTCCCATAAGCGTGATCAGGATGACAATGCACACCGAAAGGCGAAACACATAGTTCCAGATATAATTGCTATTCATTAATATTAATCGGTTTCCCAATATTTCAACACAGTGTAGCGCGATGCGGGACGGGTGCAAGAAAAAATAATAAAAAATCTTTTTTCACAAAAAAAAGGGCCGCCGGCTGACCGGCGGCCCTTCGCATTATCACGGGAACAGGCTTATTTCCAGAGCGTTCCGGCGTAGATTGCGTTGTCGCCCAGCTCCTGTTCGATGCGGAGGAGCTGATTGTACTTGCAGATCCGGTCGGTGCGGCAGAGGGAGCCCGTCTTGATCTGGCCCGCGTTGGTGGCCACGGCGATGTCGGCGATGGTCGTATCCTCGGTTTCGCCCGAGCGATGGCTGACGACCGCCTTGTAACCGGCCTTGAACGCCATTTCCATGGTGTCGAGCGTCTCGGTGAGGGAGCCGATCTGGTTGACCTTCACCAGGATCGCGTTGGCCGTGCCGGTGTCGATGCCGCGCTTCAGGAACTTGACGTTGGTGACGAACAGATCGTCGCCCACCAGCTGGGTGTTGGCGCCCATGACCTCGGTCATCTTCTTCCAGCCGTCCCAGTCGTTCTCGGCCATGCCGTCCTCGATGCTGAAGATCGGGTATTTCTTCTGCAGGTCGGCGTAGAACTGGACCATTTCCTCGGAGGTGCGGACCGAGCCGTCGCTCTTCTTGAAGACATAGCGCTTCTTGGCCGCGTCGTAGAATTCGCTGGAAGCGGGGTCGAGGGCGATCACGATGTCCTTGCCGGGCTTGTAGCCGGCCTTCTTGATGGCCGTGATGATGACCTCGAGCGCCTGCTCGTTGCTCTTCAGGTTGGGGGCGAAGCCGCCTTCGTCGCCGACCGCGGTGCTGAGCTTCATTTCCTTGAGCACGCCCTTGAGCGCGTGGAAGGTCTCGGCGCCCATGCGGATGGCCTCGGAGAAGGAGGCGGCGCCCTTGGGCATGATCATGAATTCCTGCAGGTCGACGGGCGCGTCGGAGTGGGCGCCGCCGTTCAGGATGTTCATCATGGGGACGGGCAGGACCTTGGCGTTGGCGCCGCCGATGTAGCGGTAGAGGGGCAGCCCGCTGTACTCGGCCGCGGCCTTGGCGGTGGCGAGGGAGACGGCGAGGATGGCGTTGGCGCCGAGCTTGCTCTTGGTGGCGGTGCCGTCGAGGGCCAGCATGGTGCGGTCAACCGTCACCTGGTCGCGCGCGTCGAGGCCCACGAGTTCCTGGGTGATCAGATCGTTGACGTTCTTGACGGCCTTGAGCACGCCCTTGCCGCCGAAGCGCTTCTTGTCGCCGTCGCGCAGTTCCACGGCTTCGTTTTCGCCGGTGGAGGCGCCGGACGGGACGGCCGCGGTGCCGCGGATGCCGGACTCCAGGATCACGTCCACTTCCACGGTCGGATTACCGCGGGAATCGATAATTTCACGGGCGACAATGTCACAAATACTGGCCATCGGTTGGTCTCCTTGGTTTGAGGGTCATAAAGTAGGGGAAAAGGGCTGGGAAATCAAGTGGGAATGGAAAGGGACAGAAGGGACGGAAGGGACAGAAGGGACGGGAGCAAGAGAGGGTTCGGGGTTCAGCGGTTCATGGAGGACAGCAATAGGTCCTATAGGTCTTATAGGTCCTATTGCCCTGAACCCTGAACCCTCTCTCTCCCCCTCCCTCCCTGCCGTACTAACCCCCGCAGGCCGCAATATGCCGCCGGACGGCTGCCAGGGCCTGGGCGCGGGGCAGGGTGGCCTTGCCGAGGAGGCCGTTGTTGTCCTCGATGCTGAGTCGGCCGGCATAGCCGGCCTGACGCAGGACCGCGAGGAAGCGGGGCAGGTCGTAGGCCGGCCCGGTCTCGGGCGCCGTTTCGGGAATGGATGGCGTGGCCAGGTGGATGTGGGCCAGGCGGGGGCCGGCCGTGATCATGTTCTCGAACGGTTCGTTTTCCCAGGTCATGTGGAACAGGTCGGTCAGCAGGCGCAGGTTGGGATGCGCGGCCTTGTCCACGATGTCGACGCCCTGGTCGGTCCGGTTGAAGAAGTTGCAGGCCTTTTTCCAAAGCGGTTCCAGCGCCACGGTCATCCCGTGCCGGGCTGCGGTTTCGCCCGCCAGCCGGGCGGCCTCGACGAACTGCTCCCGGGCTTTTTCGATCGGCCAGCCGTCCGGCGCCCGGCGGGCGCCTCCGCTGCCGAATACCATGACCCGGCCGCCCACCTCGGAGGCCCGGCGCAGCACGGTTTCCATGTGCGCGCCGACGGCCTTCAGGTCCACGCCCGGGCCTGTTACCCGGTGCGTGCCCGGGAGGAAGACGTTGAAGGCCTCGATCGGGATCGGCGAGGCCAGGAGGGCTTTGCGGACAGGCGCGAAGTCGGCTTCGGGCTTGTCATACAGAAGGAACGAGGAGCCCAGTTCGGCGAAGTCGAAGCCGGCCTCGTGGGCGGCGGTCAGATGGTCGGGGACAAGGCATAGTCCAAGTTTCATGGGTTTATCCTACCGGAATCCGATCCGGCACTTCCATCCTTCATTTTTCCCTGTCCGAACAGGCGCCGGTGACGTTCCTCAAGGATTTGGCTGAATATGCTGACGGCGGTGAGGGCTGCCAGGGAAATGCAGGCGAAGCGGACGATGACGATTCCGATGTACCGGGTGATGCCGCGAAGGGCGGGGGGAATCCCGTACTGCAGCATGACGCTGGCTACGGCGGTCAGGGCGGCCGCGCCCAGCGCCAGCGAGAGGATGACGAGCAGACGGGGCCGGATGACCGGCCATTCTCTCCTGTGATGAAGGGCCGCGAGGCCCAGGATTCCGAGGCCCAGCAGGCTGCTGCCGTGCTGGAGGATCTTGTAGACCACCATCGAATGCCAGGTGCCGTCCATCAGGGTCGACCTCAGGATCGGCAGGTTGATCACCGCGAATCCGTACTCGTGGGTGAACGCGTCCCAGGCGATGTGCGTGACGGCGCCAAGCAGGAGCCCGAGCCCGACCCTGGCGACGGAGCCCCGTTCGGGCTCGGCGAGGTGGGCCGGCAGCGGAATCAGGAGGGCCGCGGCCGGAAGCCACAGCCGCTGGAACACCCACAGCAGGAGCGCGCCCGCGGGCAGGCAGAACAGGAACAGGCCCGGCAGGCTGTGGCTGACATAGCTCTGGGGGGAGAAATAGAAGAAATGCTCCAGGTCGGGGGACATGCTTCCGGCGATGAGCGCGGTGAGCGGCAGGCCGAGCCGGCGCAAGGGGAGGACCGCGGCGGGATGGGCGATGGTGAGGGGCATATTCGGGGCACTTTAGCGCAGGCAGAGGGGGAAGGCAATTAAGGTTTGGAAGGATTAAGGCGACGCCGCGCTCGTAGCGCGCGGCCTAGCAGAAAAATTACGGCGCCTGCACATTCACGCGATAGAAACCGGCTCCGGCGGCGGGGGCGTTGGTATCGCGCACGCGGAAGAGGGCGCCGGTGCCGGTCAGGTTGCTGGCCACCGTTTCCCACGAAGGCGGAATGAGTGTGGGTGTGCGCTCAAGGGCATATCGCCGGCCCGCCACGGATGTAAACTCGCTCCATACGTCCGCTCCCTCGAACTGGAGGCCGGTCATGCGAAGGGCGCTGGCGGCATCCTGCGGATCGGTGCCGGCCTGGTATTCGGACAGCGCGGAGAAGCCGTCGGCATCGGCATCGGAGCCGGCATCCGCGGCGTTGGTCCGGCTCAGGCCCCGCCAGATTTCCCACCAGTCCGGCATCCCGTCGGTGTCGCTGTCGCCCAGCCCGAGCGCCGCCAGCGCATCCATCCGCCCGTAACCATAGGTCGTGTTGGGAATGGGCGAACCGGCGGGAATGGCCGTCTCGGTGATGATCCGCTCGATCCCGTCCACGTCCCCCTTGAGCTCGGGGTGGGCCGAGAGCATCAGCGCCACCAGGCCGGCCACATGCGGCCCCGCCATGCTGGTGCCGCTCCACCCGCCCGCATACCCGTTTCCCGGCACGCTGGAGCGGATATTCACGCCCGGCGCGGTGATGTCGGGCTTCAGCCGGCCGCTGCCGTCGATGGTCACCGGACCGCGGCTGCTGAAGCTGGCAATGGTCCCGCCGCTGTCGGCCGCCCCCACCGTGAAGGACGCATCGTAAATGGCGGGCTGGTTGTCGATGCTGCTCGACCCGGGGCCGCTGTTGCCGGCGGAGGCGACCACCACGATGCCGGCGGCTCGCACCCGCTCCACGATCGACAGGAGGATCAGGGGGTCGGTGCCGCCCTCCGAAGGCGGGCAGGTCCAGGAATTGTTGATGACATCAGGGGCCTTGGACGGATCCGGATTCTGTCCGTTGAGATCCGTGGGGGCGATGAAAAACTCGAAGCACTCGGTGTAGGTCGCGGGCGTGCCCCAGCCGCGCTCCATGTTGCGGCAGCCGATCCAGCGGGCGCCCGGCGCCATGCCGATGCGGTTGCCCGCGCCGTCGTCGCCCACCATGGTTCCCATCGTGTGGGTGCCGTGGGAGTGATCGTCGACGGGCGAGAGGGTGTCGTAGCCGTAGGGATTGGCGTCGCCATGATGCGAATCGTTGGTGTGGATGGAGTCGTGCCAGTTGTAGTTGTGGTCGGCGTTCGTCCCGTCCCAGCCACGGTACTGGGATTTGAGGGCCGGATGATCCCACTGGTAGCCGGTATCCTGGCCCGCCACCACCACGCCCTGGCCGGTAAAGCCGAGCGCCCACACCTCCGGCGCGTGGACCTGGGCGATATTCCACTCGATGATGTCCGCTTGGGCGTCGGCAGTCTGCACCGGCTCCTGGAGGCGAACCGCGGTATTGGCCAGGATGCACGACACATCGGGGCGTCCGCCTAGCGCGCGGATTGTTTTTCCGTCGGCCCTGACCCAAATCATGTTGACCAGCCAGAAGGGTCGGTAGGCGATGCCCTTTTTGTCGAGCATGGCGAGGATCGGGGCCTGGGTCCGGTGCGCGGCGGCGCGGAGCTTCCCGACAACATGGTCCCCTTTTTCGCGCCGGGTCCTGAGGCTCCTGGCGCCTTTCACGTCCACCTGTTCGGCCAGGACCACCAGGCATTCGGTTTCGCCGGAAGCCTCGGCCTGTTGCAGAATACGGGGATCGACTTTCGTCGGCCACTTGGCATCATTTGCCGCCAGCAGGGGGAATGCCAGGAACGGCATCAGAACGCGCCAGGCGCGGAACCGGAACAGTGAAAACGGTTTGGGAAAGAGTGCGATCATGGGCCCTGCATGTTTAATGTATAGTTTACATAAACAGCACAGGTGGCGCAAGCACGGCCGTGTAGCGCTGCTCGCGGCGCCCGCACCGGGCCATCACGTCTTACCGGAACACGCGGCCCGAGAGGAAATCCGCCCAGGCGGTTTCAAACCAGGCGTTGGAGGCGGGGATGGGGCGGCGGGGGACCCAGCGGTTGCGCGCCTTCCCGTCCGCCGGCTCGGTCTCCAGCACCTTGTCCCGGAACGCCGGCTCTTCGGCCGCATAGGCCCAGTCGGACCCTAAAATCGGATCAAACAGGCGGCCGCCCGGATCGGCGACCATGGCCGAGCCGCGGCTGCCGGTTCCCGATTCGACGGCGAAGCGGATGGCGGCCAGGATGACCAGTTGGGCGAAAGCCAGTTGGCGGGTGGTCAGGGCCTCGGCGTAGTCGGCCGGCCTTGCCCGGCAGCCCGACCTCGTCAGTTTCGCCCACTGCGCCCGCGCCTCGGCCAGGGCGAGGTCAAGCTCGGCCTTCGAGCGGATCGGCCCGGCGGCGCGGCTCATGCGCGCCTGGAGGGTCCGGCGCTCGGCGGCCCAATCCCCGCCGCCCGTTTCGCCCTTCTTCAGCCACCCCAGCAGGCGGCGGCATTCGCTCTGCGCCGCGCGCGCGAAGGCGGCGGGCTCCAGCGTCCGGTCGGCGTAGACGTGCGCGATCCGCGTCGCCGCCCGCAGCGAGCCGACCTGTCCCGAATTAAGGGCCGAGCCGCCGGGCCGAGCCACGCCGTGCGAGCCGTTCACCTCGCCGACGGGGAACAGGCGCCGGATGTTGACCGATTCCCACCAGATCGTGCCCGCCAGCCCGCCGTTCTGGTGCTGCGCGCAGAGGGCGATCTCCAGCGGCTCGCGGGCCAGATCGATGCCATGCTCGCGGTACAGCTCGATGGCCTTGGGATTCATGTGCGCCAGCCGTGCCAGCGGGGTCGGCTGGGAGGCCCCGGATTTTTCAAGATAGGTCCGCGCCTCGTCGCTCAAGGCGGCCGGCGCGTAGCCCTCGGGATTTTCCCGGTAGTCCAGGAACACCCGGCGGCCGCGCCGAACCGTCTCGCGGTAGACCAGCATGTCGATCCGCGACGAGCCGCCGTTCAGCTTGCGCGCGTCGAACGGCCACTGGTAGCCCTTCAGGAAAACCTGGCTGTGCAGGTCGCCCGCGCAGGCAAAGGCCTCGCGCAGGAATTCGCGCGGATTGCTTTTCCCGTCGGCGTCGGTGCTGACGAACCGCGGGATCACCTGCATGTAGGTGCCCGACACGTTCCAGCGGAATTTCACCGACGCCAGGCCGAACTGCGACTCGGGCAGGTTCTGCGCCAGCGCCCCGGCCAGCAGGGCCGTGCCGAGGGCGCCGGTGTGGCAGGCGGGATAGACGCTGGCCTGGTAGAGGCCGCCCGGCCCGCCCACGGCGTACACGACGTTCTCCGCGGCATACGCCTCCAGGACGCCCTTGGCCGTCACCGCCAGGACGCCGGCGGCGCGGCGGTTCGGAGCGCGGCCGACGGTCAGCAGCGACACTACCCGCCGCTTCTCGAGAACGGGGATGCGAAGCCGCTTCAGCTCCCGGATCAGCGCGCGGCACATTTCGCGCGAGGTGTAGGGGCCGATCGAGGTGGCCCGCTGCCGCGGGTCGTGGTCGGTCTTGTAGCCGACGTATTGGCCGAACGTGTCGTGGGGGAAGGGGACGCCCAGGTTGACGAGATTCAGGAAGGCGCGGGGCGACAGGGCGGCTTCAACCAGGGCGAGGTCGCCATGCATGCCGCCGCCGCTGAAATAGGACTCGGCCATCAGGGCGGGCGCGTCCGCCTCCCCGCCGATCATGCCGAGCTTGTAGTAGGTCTGCTTGTCGCTGCCGGTGTTGATGGAGGTGCCCTGGTCGAGCCCCTCCGTGAGCACCAGCAGGTCGTCCACGCCCTGCCGCTTCAGCTGCACCGCGGCGTTCAGGCCGGCGGCGCCGGACCCCACGACGATGGTGTGCGTGCGCGCGACGGGGATTTTCCTGCCGTCCACGACCAGCGGCTTGAACGCGTCCGTTTTCATAGGCGTTCCAGCGTCAGGCCCCCGTCCACGGTCAGGACCTGGCCGGTTGAGTAGGGCAGGTCGCCGCGGGCCAGCATGGCCACGGCCTTGCCGACGTCGTCCGGCAGCCCCCAGCGGGACTGGACGAGCAGGCCCTCGGCGATCAGCTTGTCGTACTTGGCGGTTACGGCGGACGTCATGTCGGTCTTGATGATGCCCGGGCGCACTTCATAGACCGGGATGCCGAACTCGCCGAGCCGGGCCGCCCATAGCTGGGTGGCCATGCTGACGCCGGCCTTGGAGATGCAGTATTCGCCGCGGCTCGTGGAGGCCACGGTGGACGAGATGGACGAGACATTCACGATGGCGCCCGCGAAGGCGGGGTCCGCCTTTTTCTGCTCGACCATCCAGCGCGCCGCGAGCTGGGTCAGGAAATAGGGGCCCTGCAGGTTGATTCGGATCAGGCGCTCGAAGCTTTCCTCCGTGGCCTCCAGGATGTCGGCCCGAATGGCGGGCGCCACGCCCGCGTTGTTGACGAGCACGTGGAGGCGGCCGAAGGCGGCGCGGCAGGCCTCGAGCAGCCGGGTGCGGGCCGGGGCTTCGGAGACATCGGCCTGGCAATAGACGACCCGGGCGCCCAGGTCGCGAAGCGTCTGCAGCGAGGCGGCGGCGGCGCTTTCCTCGCGCACCCCGGCCACCGCCAGGTCGTACCCTTCACGGGCCAGGGCCTGGGCCACGCCGAAGCCGATTCCCCGGGCGCCGCCGGTCACACAAGCCACACGTTTCGCGATCATGCTGCGATCCTCTCAGGCGAGGGTTTTGGCCAGTTCCTCCGTCACCTGCCAGCGCAGCGGCTTGCCGGACAGGTAGCGGTCGAGTTCGTTGATCATATAGCGGCCCATGCGCCGGCATTCCGCGTTCATCGAGCCGGCGATGTGGGGGGTCAGGACGACGTTGGGCAGCGTGTAGAGCTTGGAGCCCGGCGGGGGCGGCTCGGGGTAGGTCACATCGAGGAGGGCGCAGAGGTCGGGGCGCTTCTCGAGCACGGCGATCATCTCCTGCTCCTTCACGATGGCGCCGCGCGCGGTGTTGATGAAGGTGGCGCCCTCCTTCATGGACGCCAGGTGCGCGCCGGTGATGAGGTTCTCGGTCTCCTTGAGCCACGGGGTGTGGAGGGAGACCACGTCGCACGTCTTGAACAGCGCGTCAAGGGGCAGCAGCGTGACGCCCAGCTCGCGGGCGGTTTCCGGCTTCACGAAGGGATCGTAGGCGAACACGCGCAGGTCGAAGGGCTTGAGCCGCTCCGCCACGAGGCGGCCGATCATGCCGAGCGACACGAGGCCGACGGGGGACTGGTAGGCGCCGGGGACGGTCCAGCGGTTGGGGTAGGCGCCGAGGCGCTTGATCTCGGCCGCGAAGCGCCACCCGTGCTTGAGCGAGAAGAGGATCTGGGCCAGCGTGTATTCCGCCACGGGCACGGCGTTGGCCGCCCAGGCGCTGCAGATCGGGATGTCCCGCTTCCAGAAGTCGGGGGTGGTGAAGCCGCGGATGGAGCCCGAGCCGTAGAGGAACAGTTTCAGGTTCGGGGCGGCGTCCAGGAAGGCGTTGTCCAGCTTCGGGGCGCCCCAGCCTGAAAAGATGACCTCGGCCAGCTTCAGCAGGTCGGGCCGCTTCAGCGCCTTTTCCGCGGTCAGGGGCTCCGCCATCACGTTTACGCGGGCCTTGATGTCGGAGAGTTCGTCAGCCCCGTAAATCTCGTTCGAGTTGCCGCAGTTATGGATGAAGAGGGCGTTCAGCATGGGTTACCCGAGCCGTTCGTTGATTTCGGCCGCGGCCTGCATGCCTTCCCAGACGCCGCGGACGGCGGTGGCCCCGCCGTTGACCAGGTCGCCTCCCGCGAACACGCGCTCGCGGCTGGTGGCGGTTGAGTTCGGGCGGGTCTGCACCCGGCCGTCGGGGGTGAAGGCGAGGCCTTTCAGCGCCTGGCGCAGGGCGTCGGGCACGCGCTGGCCGATGGCCTCGACGACGAGGCCGGCCTCCACCACGCTTTCGGAATTGGGAACGGAAACGGGCGCGCGGCGGCCCGAGGCGTCCGGCTCGCCCAGCTCCGTCCGCGTCACGCGCACCCCGGCCACCTTGCCGTCGGGGCCGGCCACGTAGCCCAGCGGCTGGGTGAGGATGAGGAAGTGGACGTTCTTGCGGAGCGCGTGGTCGCGCTCGGCCGGCCAGGCCGGCAGCTCGCTGAACGAGCGGCGGTAGAGCAGGTAGACGTCGCGCACGCCGAGGCGGCGCGCGGTGCAGGCCGCGTCCATGGCGGTGTTGCCGCCGCCGATGACGGCCACCTTGGCCGGCAGGTTGTCCACGAGGCCCCGCTTGGCCTTGGCCAGGAAATCGAGCGCGTCCCAGACGCCCGGCAGGGACGTTTTGGACAGGGCGGTTCCGCCGCCCAGGCCGACGGCCAGGAAGACGGCGTCGAAGTCGCGGGCCAGGTCGTCGAGCGAGAGGTCGCGGCCGAGTTCGACGCCGTTCTGGAGGACGGCGCGGCCGGCCTTGAACGCGGGCGCGAGGATGGCGTCGATTTCGGGGCCCGCGCGGTCGAGCCGTTCGGCGGGGATCAGCTGGTCCGGGGTGCCGCCGGCGGCGGGGCTGCGGTCGAAGAGGGTCACGTTGCGGCCGTGCTCAAGCAGGCGGATGGCGCAGGCGAGTCCGGCGGGGCCGGCGCCGACCACGGCCACGCGGCCGCGCCTGGCCTGGGCGGGCAGGCGCACGCCCGTCCACCCTTCGCGACGGGCCATGCGGCTCAGCTCGCCCTGGATGGCCTTGATGGGAACGGGGTTTTCGGTGAAGGAGGACTCCACGCAATGGCCCTCGCACTGCACCTCGGAGGGGCAGACGCAGGCGCAGAGCTCGGGCAGGGCGTTGGCCTGGCGCAGCAGGTCGTAGGCGGCGCGGTAGCGGCCCTCGCGGAAGGCGGCCACGAAGCCGGGCACGTCCACATGGGCGGGGCAGGCGGCCTGGCAGGTGGGCGACTCGCAGCCGCGGCAGCGCTTGGACTCCTCGGTCAGATGGTCGAGGGCGCGCTGCCGGGCCTTGCGGTATTCCGGGCCGTAGACGGCGCTGTCGCGCACCACGCAGCCGGTCTGGCCGCCGTCGCGCATGATCTGGGTGCAGGCCGAGCAGGTGATGCAGCACTGGCCCGGGTCCATGGCGCCGTTCTTGAGAAGGTCCTTGACCGAATCGGGATAGGCAAAGGCGCCGCGGCCCTGGCCGACGAGGGCGGCTCCGCCCTGGCGGATGACGCCCGCGGCGAGGTGGGGCATCAGGTGGCGCAGCCAGGTGTAGCCGGAGGCGATGACGGGGACGGCGGGCACCGCGGCCTGCATTTGCGCGGTGATGGCGGCGAAGCGGGCGATGGCTTCGAGCGGGTGCTCCTCGGGGCAGGCCATGCCCTTGATCGGGAAGTCGAAGGGCCGCCCGTAATGGGGGTTGTAGTAGGGGTTGCCGATGGAGACGTTCAGCAGCGGGGCGCCCAGGGCCTCGAGGCGGCGGGCCAGTTCGATCGGCTCGGCCAGGTCGGGCTTGCGGTAGTCCTCGCGGTCCACGCCGAAGCCGAAGGGGTGCGGAATGGCGTCGTAGGCGTTCATGCGGGTGGTGATGAAGACGCCCGGCACCTCGCTCCGGACGCGGGCCAGCGTTTCGAGCAGGAGGCGCGCGCGGTTTTCGAACGAGCCGCCGTAGCGGCCCTCGCGGGTGAAGGAGGCGAGCAGCTCCGAGACGAGGTAGCGGTGGCAGCTCTTGATGTCGATGCCGTCGAACCCGGCCTCGGCCGCCATCTTCGCGGCGGCGACGTAGGTGTCCTGGAGTCGGTCGAGGTAGTCGTCGGTCACCAGCGGGTAGTCGGGCGGCAGGTTGTGCTTGGGGTCCAGCACGCCGCTGTGGTGGGCGATGAGGGGGCGGGGCGCGCCGTGGGGCTTGCTGTAGCGGCCCGAGTGGGTGAGTTGGAGGACCAGCACGGGGTCGTGGCCGCAGGCCTCGCGGGCGGCCTTGCGGGTGGCGGCCACGAGGTCGCGGTAGCGCGCGGCGTTGCCGGCGTGGAGCCAGAGCTGGGAGGGGTTGGAGCGGGCCTCCTCGAGCACGGCGGTGGCCTCGAACCAGATCAGGCCGGTGCCGCCGGCGGCGTAGCGCGTGTAGCGGCGGAAGCAGAGTTCGCCGGGGCCGCCGTCGGGCGCGGCGTCGAAGCCTTCCATGGGCTGGACGGCGAAGCGGTTCGGCGCCTTGCGCGACCCGATGGCGACGGGCTCGCCGAGGATCCCGAGATCGGTTGACAGGGGAAGGGCGAGCCCGAGCCGGTCCAGTTCGGCCTTCAGATCCTCGAGCGTCTTAAGATGAAAACGGGCATGCGCGGCCATGGGGACTCCTGTTAAAATAGGGGTATAATCATAGCCCAAAGGAGGCCGGGTGAATAGGGAAAATTCAACCACGGCCGGCGCGGGCCGGGAGGATTTCGAGGGCGGTTGCCAGGATAGGTCCTATAGGTCCTATAGGACCTATCCTGGCCTATTTGCAGACCTTCCTCAGGAGACGGTGAACGCGTAGACGCGCGATTCGGGGGCGCCGTGGTTCGTTTCGAGAACGAGGCGGAGCCCGTCGAGGTCGCGGTCGACCGGGATGATCCACTGGCGGCGGCGGTTGTCGTCGCAGCGGAACAGGGTTTCCCAGGCGGCGCCCCGGCGCCCTTCCAGGCGGAAGGCCTTCGGCATGGCGGGCGAGACGCGGTAATCCCGGTCGAAGCCCGGCTGCAGGATCATGCCGACCTGGACTTCCATGCCGGTGTCGAGGATCACTTCCGCCTCGCGCACGCGGGCGGTTTTGGTGAAGGCGTAGGCCACCCAGCCGCCGGGGGCGGTGCTCCAGGCGTGGGGGTCGGCCAGGATCTGCCGGGTCCACCCGTCGCGCACCGGCTCGGGATCGCCCGCCGAGGCGGTCAGCCCGGCTTCCCGCGTCAGCGCGGAAGGGTCCCGCCGCAGGCCCGGCAGGTAGCAGTCGTCCTTCAGCAGGCGCGCCTGCAATTCCCTGATTTGGGAACGGCCCGTCTCCCGCGGGGAGAGGCCCCGCTCGGCGGCCAGCGCGGCGGCCGTCCCGACCGCCTGGCCGAGCACGGCGCAGGTGGCCATGACGCGGGTGCTGCTCATGGCGGCGTGGGTGCAGCTGGCGTTGCGGCCGGCGAAGAAGAGGTTGTCGATGTTGCGGGAGTAGAGGATGCGGTAGGGGATGCCGTAGGGGGAGGGGGCGGGGTGGAAGATGGTGGCCTTCTCGCCCAGCGCGACGGCGCCGAAGCCGGCCGGATGGTGATCGTCCATGGGCCAGCCGCCGTAGGCCACGACATCGTCGAAGGGGCCTTCGGCCTCGATGTCGTGCTGGGTGAGGATGTGGTCCCCCTCATAGCGCCGGGACTCGCGCTTGGCCGGCAGGAACTGCAGCCACTCCAGGGCCCAGTTGGCGGACTCCGGGTGATGCCCGCTGTTCTTGATATGGTCCCAGATGCCCAGCACCAGGGCGTGGAGTTCGTCGCGGAGGGTTTCCGTGTCGTGCAGGGCGTCCTTTTCCCCGCCCAGTTCCACCCACCAGTAGCCGTAGGACCAGGCGTCGTGCCCCTCGAAGCCGTAGGGCAGCTCCTTGCAGTCCTTGAATTTACGTGCCCAGGCGGGCGATTCGAAGGGCTGGGGCGTCTGATGGAGGCGGGCCTGGAAGAGGCAGGTCATGCCCATGGTGCGGTTGTCGGAGCGGAGGGGCGCGATCGACTCGTTGAATTCCGAGCGCGCCTCCCGGCCCATGCGCCAGGCGGCGCCCGTGAGCGGAGCCAGCACGCTGTCGCCGGAGCAGTCGGCGAAATAGCGGGCCTTCACCGTGTGGCGCGTCTGGGTGGTGAGCTGCCAGCCCTCCACGGATTCGATGGCCGCGCCGTTCATGGCCGCGTCCGTGCAGGAGCAGTTGAGCAGGAGCGTCAGGTTGGGCTGGAAGCGCGCCTTTTCGAGGAGCACCAGGTCCCAGACGGAAAGGTTCTTCAGCGGGTTGCGGAAGATGTTCTCGAGCCGGATCTCCTCCACCAGCCCCGTCTCCCGCATGTACGGGCGGGTGCCGCTGCAGTCGGCGCCGCAGACGTGCATGCGGCATTCGCTGGAGGAGTTGCCGCCCAGCACGGGGCGGTCGTGCATGAGCACGACCTTGGCGCCGTGGCGGGCCGCGGCGAGCGCCGCGCAGAGGCCGGCCATGCCGCCCCCGACGACACACAGGTCCGCCTCGTGGTGGAGGCGGCGGAAGGGGGCCTTAGCGGTTCCGGTCAGCATGGGCGGGGACTCCTCAGGCGATGACGAAGCGGTTGTTTTCGAAACGGATGGCGGGGCCCTTGAGTTTGGCCAGGGCTTTCGGGTCCGCCTTCACCAGGCGGGCGGGATTGTCGAACCCGACCTTGCGGAGCCCGGCCTCGTCGAGCAGGTTGAGGCCGGCGAGGTGGTTCATGCATTCGAGCAGGGTGGCGTGGGAGCCGGCCAGGCTCTGGCTTTTCTCGGAATAGATCTTGCCGTCCTCGCCGACGACGACCGGGAGGCCGTTGAAGATCGTGTAGCGGCCCGCGGGCATGCCGGCGAGGGAGGAGGCGTCGCTGGTGACGATGAACCGGTCCGGGGTCTTGGCGCGCAGCGCCGTCTTGATCAGGTCGGCGGGCAGGTGGTGGCCGTCGGTGATGAAGAGGCCGGAGACGGCGTCGCAGGCGAGCGACCACCACAGCGGGTTGTCGTGGCGGTGGATGAGGTTGGGGCAGCCGTTGCCGACGTGGGTGCAGAGGGTCGCGCCGGCCTTGACGGCGGCATCGAGCTCGGCATCGGAGGCGAGGTGGTGGCCGATGGAGACGACGACGCCGCTGCCTGCGGCGTAGCGGATGAGGGCTTCGGCGCCGGGCCGTTCGGGGGCGAGGGTGAGGATGCGGATGGCGCCGCCGGCCCACTCCTGGTACTGGCGGAAGGCCTTGACGTCGGGGGCCTGCACGAAGTCCTTGGGATGGGCGCCCACGGCGCCGGGTTCGGTGGAGATGAAGGGGCCTTCCAGGTGGATGCCCAGGATGTGCGGGCCGGCGACCGGGTCCTTCATCGCGTCGGCGAGGACGCGGAGGTTTTCCTTGTAGACGGCGGGGTCGCCGGTGATGACGGTGGGGCAGTAGGCGAGGGTGCCCCTGTCGAGCAGTTCGAGGGTCACCTCGCGCACGCGCGCCACGGTCAGGCCGGGCGCGGTGAAGTCGGTTCCCATCCATCCGTTGTTCTGGACATCGATAAAGCCGTTACAGGTGCTCATGGCGGTTTCCTTAGGTAATCTTTCAAGATGCCCCAAAGGTGAGCGGGGCGCAAGCGCAAAAGGGAGCGCAAAAGGGAGGCAGAATTAGCGGATAGCGAATAGCGAATAGCCAAGAATGCCCATTGAACCGCTGAACCCCTCAAGAGCGACCTACCGGCTGGGGGATGCGAGCGCCGTGCGCGCATCCCGATGGCGATTCACCAAGGTCTCGCTCACGGGTGACGTGGCTGTCAGAGGGATGACAAACGCCGGCATTCCGTCGATTTTTACGGTCTTCAGGTCGGTTCGCACGGCGCCGTTGAGAACGATGCGAAAGCCTTCAGGCATTCCCGATGCCAGCAGGGAACTGGCGGAATCGACCTCTTTCTCCTGCTCGCCATGGTAGGCGTGATCCACGGTTACGGTCCTGGCCGCGGGCTCGATGGTGACGCAGGCGAGGCCAACTTTGCCATCGGCGGAGATCTCGACGCCATCGGGCGTGGTCAGCGAGAAGCTATTCAAGTCCGGCAGCGGGTTCCAGGCCGAGACGGTGCGGGTGCCAGGTTCCCATTGCAGCATGGCCTGCTGTCCAGGAGCCGTGCGCAATGTGGCTCCGCCCTTCTCGATGACACCGGTTGTGGCCTGCTGGCTGAATGGAGAATCACGGTCCACGCCCGCCGGCAGGTAGGCATCCTTGCCGTTCACACGCTGATAGGCGAAAAGTGTATTGAGCGCAGGCGGGCCGTCGGCCGAGCCCTTGCCGGGGTCATACGTGGTGAACACGCCCATCTCCAGTACCTCCTTGCCCGTTTGATAACGCACTTCGTGTAGCGCTTTCGCCGCATCGAAGGTCGTCTCGAGCGTTGCATCCTGCAGCGCCTTCTGGAACGTGGCGAAATCCTTGTGGCTCCAAGCATCGCCGAATTCGAGGATGAATCCGCCGAAGGCCTTGTCGATGGCAGCCCAGTCGGTGCCGTCCTGCGGCAATTCTTTTTCCCGCTGCAGGAACACATTGTCGACGACGAGCGCGGCGGTGGCCTTGAAAGTGCCCAGATACGCCTGTCTCACCCCGGCATGCAGCACGACTTCGTTCGTGCGTCCCAGATCGGTTGACGGTAACGGGATGATGCCGATGTAGCTGACGCCGTCCTTGATGGTGATGCGTTGTCCGGCCTTGGCCTTGATAGGCAAACCGCCCTGGCGCTGACCGTCCACGTAGATTTCCCAGGTCGGGGAGGGGGTTTCGTAGTTGAAGAAGCCGATACTGCTTTGAATGCCCGTGATGTGGTAGCCGCTATCCAGCTTTATCGGGCTGGTGGCAATGATCATGCGCGGGCCGGACTGCAGCGCAGCCTGCATCCCGTAGATGCGCATCCACCCCGGACCCATTTCGGGAAACCAGGTCTGCCCGCCGGCCAGATCCTTCGACATAATACCGAAGCGGGCCAGCATCGTGCCGACATCCCGCGACGTCTCGGCCGGCTTGTCCTGCCGCCGCCAGTGGCCGGTGATGGGCAGCCAGCCCGCCTGGGCATTGACGCTGAAGATGCCGAAATGATGCCCTAGATAAATGCGGCGCATGAACGGATGTTTGGCATGCTGCCCCCAGATTTTATAGGCGGCGGTCGTCTCGAAGGGCAACGCCTTGTCGTCGATAACCGACTGGTACCACAACGGCGCGTAGGGGCTGGCCAGCGCCTGGCGGCCGACCTCGCCGGGCGGAGTGTCATGCCCCCATTTCGGGTAGTCCTCTACAACCGTCTCGGCGCCCAGATCGGTCACGGCGCCGGTTTTGCTGAGGGTGTGGAGCATGGCATAGAGCCCCTCCTGCATGCCGAGCCGGCATTTCAGGGTCGAGCGGCTGGCGCCGTTGACATAGCGCCGCAGCCCGGAATGGTAGGTGTCCGCCAGCAGGGTCATGTGTTTGGCCAACTGGGAGCGCGCCAAAAGCCGGTCGAACGGTTCGGGGCCGTAGTCGGCCAGAAGTTTGGCCGCCTTGACCGTTACCCCGAAGTAGTAGTCATCGAGTTCCTCCTGCGAGCTGCCGTCAAACCAGGTCCACAGCCGTGTGGCCAGTTCCATCTGCCCGTTGCGGCCGTCGGCCATGGCGTAGTCCGAGCCGATGATGCTGCCGCCGACCAGCGCCGCCAGCGAGGCGTTGTTGTTGAAGTTCTGCGTGCTCATCTCGTAATTGAAGCCCGACCTGTAAAAGCTCTTGTTGCCCCGCCAGTCGCCGGTCCTGGCGACATAGGTGTCGAAGCGTTTTTCCGAAATAGACGGGGTTGTTTCTTTCGCCGCGCCCAGAGCGGTCGTGTCCACCATCGGATGCACCAGCGCGCCGTCGGTGGCGCTGCGGTCGTGGCGCTTCTCATGCGTGGCGGCCGTCGGCCGGTCGGGCATGAGGAACGCCGTCAGATGATTGCGGTACCACTCTTGAACCGGCGCAGGCATGGCCTCTCGAAACTCGAACCACGGTTGAATCAGGTCGGAGATCGTCCCGTGCCCGTGAAATCCGCGGTAGGGACGCTGGAGGTAAAGGTCGACCCACATCTCGTAGGAGCGTTTCACGTCCACCGGACCCGGGGTCGCCTTGCCGCCGGCGTCCGACGCCGCGGCGCGGAGCCCCGTGACGAGCATGGGGTTGAGGAACGGCACCCAGAACGGATCGTCGGGCCGGCCGTCGGTTTTGGCGGTCAAAAGATCCTGCACATGCCGCCATTGCCAGTCCGGCATCCACTCGGGCCGGCGCGGCTGGAAGCGTAGCGCCAGTTTTTCGATCGCGTCGGCTGTCGGCATCACGGCGGTGGGTTTGCCGCCGGCCCCGCTTTTTTTCAACGAGTCGGCCATGGTCGGGATATCGGCCGGGGCCGGCAGTTTCTCGACGCGCGGGGCCTGGTTGTCCCTGGCAAAGGTCACGGCCAGCGAGGGCGGCCGGATGACGAGGGCGCGACCTCCCACGCCTGTTCCCCATTCGTAAGGGCTGCCATCGTAGTAGAGGTGGTCGTAGGCCTCCCACTTCTTCAGCGCCACGCCGCAGTCGGCCAGCGTGCGGAGCCGTTCGGCCAAGGTCTTGCCATACGCCTCGTCGGACAGGAGCGCGGTGAGGTCGAGACGGCCTTCGGCCTTCTGGTAGGAGACTTCGGCCGGCCCGAATTGTGTGGGAAGCCGGTCTGCGCCGTTGTCCTGGGCGCCGAAATGCGCCCAGTAGCCGGCGCCGTTGATGAACGCGTTGTAGGTGGGGCCGAGTTCCGGGTCGGCGGTCCACGGTTTTTTCAGCGCCCAGGCCACGGCGTGCCAGCGCGGCCGCACCACCCGGTAGCCCCATTCGACGCCCCAGTTGGCGCGGTATTCATAACCGTAGCCCGCAGCGGGCACCGCCGGATTGAAACCGCCGCCTTCCGGCCACAACTCCTCGTCCTCGAAGGGAAGCACCAGCTCGAGCTTCTCGACCGTGTACCCCAGATTGATTTGCGTGGCAATCCGCGCCGCCGCATCCGGGAAGCGCACCAGCAAGGTGCGATGGAGGGCATCGAAGGCCAGCGCCGCCGGTTTGTTGGTCGCGGCCAGCGTCGGCGTGGCCCACGGGGCCACTCCGCCGCGGTCGCGGATGGCGTACTCCTTGTCCAGGGGTTCGGCGATGACGCGCAGGCCGTCCGGCCCGGTCATGACCGGCTGGTCCCACATCAGCCGGTAGCCGCACATGCCCGCGGTCTGCGGCTGGTCGAGTTTCAGGGTGACGGGTTCGGCCGCGGCAGCCGGTCCCGCGGCGAGAAGGGCAAGGCCGATAAACAGGCCGGGGCCGAGGGGTGATGAAAGAAAATGCGATCGTGTTGGCATGGGTTTTCCTGGCGAACGGGCAGGCGACTTACCGGACAACCATCATCGTTCCCTTGGCCGGGGGCTTATTCGCCACGGCGAAGAAGGTTGTGGCCTTCGGCCACGATGTGATCGACTGGGACGTGATCGTCTTGGCGGTAGTATCCCGCGTATCCGTCACGTTTACCCAGTTTGCGCCGTTGTATTTCCACACGCGCAGGTCGTCTTCCGCGACGCCTTGGGCGGCCGCGGCCGCGTTGTCGTACCGGAACGTCACGACGGCAGCCGTGCAGGTCACGCCGCCGAACGACCAGATGCCGACCGGCTTGCGGAGGCCTGAGGGAACGGCGGGACAGTCGACTGCGTAGAGCGTGCCGGTCAGGTTCCCGGCCGTGGCGCCGGTAAAGGACAGGCGCGCGCTGTTGACGAGGTCGAGCGAGGTGTCGGCGATCGATTCGCCCCAGTTCGTGGCGCTGCTCCCGGCGGCGACCGCGATGGCCGGGAGCAGCAGGCGGCCCTGGTTGATCGCGAACCAGCCGTTGCTGCCGGTGTTGTCGGTGGTGTTGGTGATCATCGGATTGGCGGTCGTCTGCCCGAACCGGGACAGGTCAAAAGTGCGGTCCATCCCGTATCCGTTCGCTATCACACGGCCGCTATTGTCGAAGGTGGCGGGGCTGCTGGCGCCGAAGCGGGCATCCTGGATGGCACCGTAGCCCTGGATTGTCGAGGAGGGGACCAGGAACAGGCTGTCTTTAGACGCAGACGTGTTTCCGCTCTTGTTGACCGTCGAAGTGCCCCCATGCATTGTCCACGAGGCGTCCGGTCCGGTCGTTTTGATTTTTCCCATCTGGCCGAGGAGCGAGCCCCCCGTCCAGTTCACGCTTGCGTTGGTCCCCATAAGAATAGCGGCTCCGCCCTGATTGAAGGTTCCGGTTGACAGCACGAAGGTGCTGAAGGCGTTGAGGGTCATCCCGTAACTATCGGCGATCGTGAGCGTGCCGCCGGATTGGAGGAAGGCGCCTCCATGCAGATCCAGGTTGCGGTTGGCGATATAACTGCCGCCGGACAGGTTGTAGGTGGCGTTGGAGAAGATATAGACAAGGCTGCCGGAACCGATCCCGTTGGAGAAGATGCCGCCGGACTGGTTGAAGACGAAGGGTCCGGCTCCGCCCGACCCGCCCAGGATCAGGCCGCTGCCGCCCCCGTACAGGGTGAGGAGGGCGTTCCCGGTCAGGTTGAAGGTGCAGGCGTTGGAGGAGTAGCGGCCGACCGAGAGGACCAGTCTAATCGGCAGGAAATCGGTGTTGTCCAGGGCGAAGGTCGTGGTTCCGGTTCCCACGTTCATGAGGTGGCAGTCGCTAAGCCCCTGACCGGTCAGGTTGGTGGCCGTGTAGGCGATGGTGACGCCCGCCTGGCTGATGTTGACCGTGTCGGTGTTGGTGATCACGCCCGCGGGGCTCCAGTTGGCGGCGGTGGTGTCGTCCCAGGCTCCCGAGCCGCCTATCCACGAACGCGAGGCCGCGTTTGCCGTCCACACGGTTGCTGCCAATAATCCCGCTGCCACGATTCCCAGCATGTTTTGGTTCATGATTTCATCCAATAACGGAGGCAGTTTCTGGGGGTTCTCGTTCATAGAGAATGACTGACTTATGACATGGTTGCCGGGTTTGTGCAACTAGTTTTTAACAGCGGGAAAACCGACATTTGGGTTTGGAAATGGGCTGGGCTGATCCGTCCGCCCCGAACCCTGTCTTGGCCCCCCTTGACTTCAGGGCGCCAGGGGAATGACGACGATGGTGACGGACATGGATCCGCGGTTGTCGCGCCGGACGTCCTTGGCCGTTTTTTCGTTCACGTCGAAAAAGAGGGCGCCGTGGGCGGGTGCCTGCAGGCAGACCGTGCCGGTGACGACGAGGGGCTCGGCCAAGGCGCTCAGTTTGACGAGCAGGGCGCCGTAGGGGGCGTCCGGCTTCTGGCGCAGGTCCACCCCGGTGGCGTAGTAATGGGCGAATTTCTGGGTCTCGGGATAGCCGTCGGGCCCGCACAGTTCGCCGCGGGTTCCGACGGTCCACTGGCCGGAGGGCACCAGCCAGATGCGGTCGCCGGGGCGCACCATCACCTCGGAAGCGACCCAGGACTTGCCCGGATCGAGCCTCAGCGCCTTGGTCGGCGGCAGGGCCGTTTCGTGTACGAACTTCCAGGCGAGCCGCTGGTCCTGTTTCGGGATCCACTTGTCGTAGGACTTGGCCACATGGTCCTTGAGCGAGAGCCGCAGCGAGGTTGGCGCGGGCGGCACGCGCAGGCGGGCGGGCGTGAGGGCGGGGGCCCCGGAGGAATTCACCGCCAGTTTCCCGTTGAGGCGGATTTCGGCTCCCGCGGGCTCGGAGTCGATCTGGACGTCGACGGCGCCGGCCGTCCTGGCGGCCGTCAGATTGGTCACGGCCGCCTCGATCTCGAATCCGTGGGAGGAGGGGATTTCCGGCAGGGGCGGCGTGCGGAACTCCAGCCGGCCGCGGTTGAGGGGGCCGGGCCAGGCGAGGACGGTGACCGGCTTGCGGTCGGGCAGGCGCTTCAGGCGGAAGGCGCAGCGGGCCCCCTCCTCGAGGGAGAGGGGGCGGATCAGCTCATAGGTGAACGAGGAGGACCGGTTGTTGTTGAGGGGGTGCTGCTTGGCCCCGGCGTAGGAGGAGGTGACGTTCAGGACCGGGATGGAGAATACATCCTGGGCCATGATCTCGCCCTTGAGGCGGCCGACGGGAAACCAGGCGGTGCTTTCTCCGCTGGAGGCGAACCAGGGGGAGTCCGGCTCGGCCGGCGCGGCGGTCGCGGTTTCGTTGGTGGCAGCGGGCTTGGCCGCCTCGGGCGGGGGCGGTTCCGTGGACAGGAGCTTGTCGAACAGGGCGTCCAGGGCGGCCTCGTCCGGCGCGGGTGCGCCCGTCTGGGCCGTCAGCGCCTGGGCGAACCGGCTGCGGTAGCGGCCCCGGAGGTCGGCCAGGCTCTCGTCGGCCTGCTTGTCGGCCGCCTGGCGTTCGGCGGTCAGCTTCTTGAGCCAGTCGTCGAGTTCCCGGCGCACGGTGTCCGGGAGGGTGAACGTGCCGTTGCTCTGGACCGAGGCGAGCGCCTCCTCGCTGATCGTCTTGGCCTTGCGGGCCACGCTGATGCCCTTGACGTTGCGGGCCGCGATCTTTTCCTGCATTTCCCGGTCAAGTTCCTGGATCTGGGCTTCCAGCATGTCGCGGTAGGTGCGGCTGCGCGACGACTCCAAGGTCGTCTTTTCCTGGAGCCAGGCTTTCCGGATATCCTGGAAGGCGGGGGCGGCCAGGTCGGGTTCCGCGGCCCGGAGGCCCGCCGCCAGCAGCAGACCCGTCAGCAGGGCGAGGGCGGTTTTCAGGTTCAATGGAGGACTCCGTCGGCGACATTGGTCTGGGGGATGGCCTTGAAGGTCCAGAGGGGGACGTCGTTCGTGTAAGCGGTGAGCGTCACCATCGAGATCGTGACGGCCGCATTGGTGGTGAAGGTGGTGGGGCCGTGTTTCTCGCGCAGTTCAGCCACGTTGACCGGAACGAAAAAGTTGAGGTTGAGGTCGAGCGAGTCGACGAATTTGACCTGCCGGGCGGTGTAGGTGAAGATGGCGGGCTCGATGACGCGGCGGACCGGGTTGAGCGCGTTCGGGGGCCAGTCGAACACCTGGCGGTACTGGCAGACGGCCTCGACCCGGTCGGCGCGGAACGAGGCGGTGGGGGTCATGCGGATGGAGACGATCTGGTTCCCCTTCTCGGGCCGGTCGAGCCAGGCGGTCACGTTGGCCAGGGGCGCCTGGCCCCAGGCGGCGGCGGCGAGGCAGGCGAACAGGATGAAGAGGAGTCGCTGGCGCATGGTTCAATCCACCCGGCTGACGCGGCGGTACTGGCCCTTGTACTGCCGGGCCAGGCCCTTGAGGAAGGCGCCGCCCTCCTCGTTGATCTGGTAGCCGATGCAATGCACGATGGGCGGCTTGCGTCCCTTTTTCGCGTAGGTGGCTTCGTGCAGGCGGGTGAAGTGATCGATGAAGTCGGCCAGGGTCCACCAGCCGGGGTCGGGCAGGGGCGGCGGCTGCGGGCGGGGCGGGTGGGTGTTGACGTGGCGGATGGCCCAGTGACCGGGGATGGCCGGCGACCCCTTGTCGGGCGCCTGGCCCTCCTTGGGGGGCGATTTACTGGGCGGGCGGGCGGGCGTGTCGGGAATCCAGACCCGTTCCGTCTGGACCGCCGCGCCCGCGTAGTTCTCGTCCCACTGCTGGATCTTGGACTGGTTCTGCTCACGCCAGGCGGCCTGCTCCTCCTGGTGCTTGTCGCGGTCGGCCTGGGAGAGGCTCTTTTTGACTTTCGGCATGCCGTCGCTGATGATCAGGATGGTGTCCGCGCCCTGTTCGAAGGCGGCCGTCAGGCCCAGGTCGAGCCGCGTGGTGCCGCCGGCGGTGGGCAGGCCGGCGAACGTGGAGTTGAGGTTGCCGGAGGTCAGGCCCCAGTTGCCGGCCGTGTTGAAGGGGCGGATGTATTCCTTCGCCTTGGCCTTGTTGCCCTTGCTGGCGATGATCAGCTCCTTGTCCATGGCGCTGGCGGCGTCGGCGAAGACGATGACGTTGAACAGGGCGGCGTCGGAGAGAGCGTCGACCACTTGCTCGAGACGGCGCTTGACCCTTTCGTAGCCGGCCACGCCGCCGGCCTCCTCCTCGACCATGCTCACGGAGACGTCCACGAGGATGGCGATCTTGTCGCCCCGCCCGCGGATGCCGAAGAAGTTGAAGGCGGAGACGCCGAGGCCGAAGCCGCCGACGCCGTAGCCGGTGCCGAGCCCGACGCCGAGGCCGGTGCCGGTGACCTCCTTGAATTTAGGCTGGAAGCTGGTCTTGACGACCTTGGGGTTGGCCTTGATTTCCGGCAGGGCGAAGTCGGAGGGCTTGGCGGAGACCATCCGGGGCGCCATGGCGGGGCGGCTGGAGCTGCGCTGCTGCTTCTGGACCTTGACCTTGTGCTCGAGTTTGCGGGGTTCGTAGGTCTTGAGCGGGGGAGGGGCCACGAAGACGGTCTTCTCCTCGCGCAGGGCGCGCATGACCACGACGCCGCCGAAGATGAGCAGGGCGACGAGGTGGATGCCGAGGCTGATCAGCAGCAGGGTGATCAGCTGCTTGCGCCGGCGCTCGGAGAGCTTGGTGAAGCCGATCCCCGACAGCATGGTTGAAAAATCAGTATTCTTCACGAATTCCTTCTGCTCCTCATTCGGCCGCCAAGCCGAAGGTGACGCCTTTGATGCCCGCGGCGGCGCAGGCGTTCATCACATCGATGACCCGCTGCTGGCGGGCGTCGTCGTCGGCCTGGATCGTGATCAGCGGCTCGTTGCCCGAGGCCGTGGACGAGAGGCGGTAGCGGACGAGCGTGGAGGTGAGCGAGGGCAGGTCGGGCGAGGTGGGCGCGTCGTACTCCCGGCCGTTGAGGATGACGTGGCCGGAGCCGCGCACCTCGATGATCTGCTCGTCGGGCAGGTCCACGGCGCGCGCCTGGGCGAGCATGCCGGGGAGGCGGATGCCGAGGTCGGCCTCCGACCGCACCAGGCTGGCGGTGGCCATGAAGTAGACGAGCAGGAGGAAGACCATGTCGATCAGCGACGCGACATTGAGATCCGGATCCTCGATTTCGGGCATCGGCATTTTCATGGCGCCGCCCCTTCCGGCGCGCCGTTGGGCGTGTAGACCCCGAAGATGAAGTCGTCGACGCCCGCCTCGGCCATGGCGCCCATCACCTTGCGCACCTGCTTGTGGAGGGCGTTGGCGTCGGCCCGCAGGTAGACCTTGAGGTTGGGATCGGCCTTGCGCGCGGCGGCGATGGCGTTGCGGAGTTCGTCCACCGCCATGGGCGTGTTGCCGCTGAAGACGCTGCCGTCCGCCATGATGTTCACGACCCAGCGGTCGGGCCGGTCCTTCGGGACCACGCCTTTGGAGGCGAACGGGATATCGACGGGCAGGCTGGTCTGGGTGCTGAGATGGGAGGCGCACATGAAGAAAACAAGTAGAAGGAACACCATGTCGATCATCGGCGCCATGGCGAACTTGGCTTCTTCCATCTCGAGGTTGGGCATCTTCATGGAGTTTTTTTCAGGCCGCTCACGGAGCCGCCGGGGAGGCTCTGGTCCATGTCGTGGTTCATGTCGCCCATGACCCGCCCGATGCGCGCCATGTTGGCCGAGAACTTGGACTTCAGGGTGAAGTAGAAGAACATGGCCGGGATGCCGACGATGAGGCCGAAGGCGGTGGTGATCATGGCCTCGCCGATGTCATTGGCCAGTTTCTCGGGATCGCCCATGCCGCCGAGGCCGATCTTCTGGAAGGCCTTGATCATGCCCGAGACGGTGCCGAGCAGCCCGAACATGGGGGCGGTGGTGGCGATGATGGAGAGGTAGTTGATGTTGCGCAGGCCGACCGTGTTCTCCTCGACCGCGGCCTCTTCCATCGCCTTTTCGACGGAGCTCATGTTGTAGACGTCCGTGATGCGGCGCAGCCCGGCGTGCAGGATGTTGGTCATGGGGCTGGGCGTGCCCGTGCAGGTGGAGATGGCACCGGCGATGTCCCCGGTCTTGATCTGGTCCTTCAGCGGGGAAACCATGTCGAGGTGGAGCATCTTGTTCTCGCTGGTCTGCATGTAGCCCAGGATGATGAGTGCGACGGCCGCCACGGAGAGGGCTCCGATGGGGTACATGAAGATGCCGCCGACGACCCACATCTGCCAGAGGGTCACGCTTGAATCCTTGGCCGCGGCCGCGGCGTCCGGGGAGGCGGCCGCCGCCTGCCCGAGGGTGTGGCTGATGAAGCCGATGACGCCGATCATTACCAGGGTGGGAAAGGCGAGCCGGGATAATTTGCCTGTCATGGGGAGTGTCCTTCTAGTTGTTTTCCGCGGGCGATTTTTTCGATTTAAGGAACTTGAGGACAATCTCCTCCATGTCCTCCTCGGAGCCGAAGAAGACCTTGGCGATGTTGGCCTTCTCCTTTTCCGCCGTCAGCTTGTTGTCCATGATGAACGTCAGCCGCGAGAGCGCCTGGTCGCCCCACTCGGTGGAGCCGAAGAGGCGGGCGACCTCGAAGTAGATGTCGCGCGCGCGGTAGTAATCCATGATATCCTCGTAGCAGCGGGCCTCGAGCAGGAGGGCGTCCGGGAAGACCTGGGGGTCCTTGTTCTCGAAGGCGGTCGAGCGGGCGGCGGCGTTGCAGGCGTCGAGCGGCTTTCCTCGGGCCAGCAGGAGGGTGGCCTGGGCGAGCTGGTAGAGGCCGTAGTCGCCGTCGCCGGGGTCGGGGATGCGGGCGGCCGTGAGCCACGTCTCGGCCTCGTCGAACCGGCCGCAGGCCGTCTCGCAGAGCGAGGCGCGGAGCTTGGCCTGGTCGCGCCCGACGAACCACTCGGCCTTGGACACGTGGGCGAACACCCCGACCGCCTGCTCGTAGAGGGCCCGGGCGGCGGGGGTGAGGGCGCCGTCAGGGGCGCGCGCGGCCGCCGCGGCCCGGAACAGGTACAAGCCGCCCTCGAGGGCGGGAGCGGCCGCGTTGTTCTTCGGCAGGTCCAGGAAGGGGAGGCAGGGGGCGATCCGGCCGAGAATCAGGTTGCCGGCATCCTTCCAGCGGCGGGTGCGGGTGGCCTCGAAGACGGCGTAGATGTCCGTTTCGACCTGGAAGTAGGCCCGCTGGATGGAGTCGAACTTGATGGCGGAGACGGCCCCGGCGGGCGCTCCGGGGAGGGAGAAGTAGAGCTGGTCGCCCGCGCGCCTGACCAGGTTCAGGTCGAGCTCCTTGCCGTCCGAGGCGATGAGGGCGCGGCAGCCGGCGGGCGCGGTGGCGGTGGCCGTCGCGGTGGCGGCGGGAGTGGCGGGAGCCGCGGGGGGTGCGGCGTTGACGCCGGCGGCGGCCAGGGCCAGGATCAGAAGGAGCGTCCGGTTCATGAGGGCTCCTTCAGCTTGGCCAGCAGTTCGCGGGCCTTGACGCATTCGGGCTCGGCCTCCAGGTCGGCCAGGCCGAGCATTTCCTCGAGGGTTTCGCGCGCCTTGCTGGGCTCGCGCAGGCGGATCAGGCATTCGGCGCGGGCCAGGTAGGCCTTGGCGGTCCAGCCGCGGTTGCCGCCGTACATGACGTAGATGCGCTCGTAATAGGCGGCGGCCTTGGCGTACTGGCGCTTGAGCTGGGCGGCCTGGCCGCGGCCGTAAAGCGCCTGGGGCCACAGGGCGCGCCACTCCTTGGCGCCCAGCACGTCGTTGTAGGTCTTGTCCGCCTCGTCCGCCCGGTTGGCGGCCAGATGGATGTCGCCCAGCAGCAGGATGGCCTCGGCCGCCTCGCCGCTGGCGGCGAAGACTTCGCGCACGACGGTCAGGTGCCGGATGGCGGTCTCGGGGTCGGTCAGCATGGCCTGGCGGGCGAGGAACATGCGGGCGGCGATGACGTAGTCGGTTTCGGGGAAATCCTCGACGACCTTCGAGGCGGCCGCGACGGCCATGGGGATATTCGTGGCGGCGATGGAGTCGTCCAGGATCAGGTCCAGGATGGCGGGGCTGGCATAGGGCATGTTGTTCAGGTTGAACAGGTTGCGGCGGACCGTGGCCTTGTCCGCCTCGGACAGGTTCGGATCGTAGAGCAGGAGGCGCTGCAGGCGCAGCATGAGGGCGTACTCCTTGTCCGTCGAGGCCTGCTTGAGCAGTTCGCGCAGGCTTTTCCAGCCCTCGGCGGCCAGGGGCGGGGCGGCGTCCCGGAGACGGGCGACCCACTCGTCCATGATGAGGTCGATGCCGAGTGCCTTGCGGTCCTTGCCGAAGGTCTCGATGGCGCGGCGGTAGAAGGCGAGGGCGCGCTCGTGCTCGCCCATGCGCCACCAGGCGATGCCCTGCCAGTAGAGGGCCTGGGGGATGTTGGACCCTTCGCGGGCCCGTTCGATGTAGAGGTCGAAATGGGAAATCAGCTTGTCGTAGTCTTTCAGCTCGTCCAGGATCTCGCCGCACCGGAAGGCGGCGAAGTTGTAGTGCTCGATGTTGATGTCGCCCTCGGGGACCAGCTGGTATTCGGAGACGGCGAGGCGCAGGCGGCCGTCGGCGCCGGCGATGTCGCCCCGCATCAGGTGGGCCTCGCTGACGAGCTTGCTGTCGGGGTATTTCTCGAGGAACGCGACCAGCTTGCTCTCCGCGCGGGCAAAGTCGCTGATTCCGTAGTCGCACGAGGCGCTCCGGAAGGAGGCGTCCTCGACGTAGGGCGATTCGGGGAAGGCGAGCACGACCTGGTCGAAGAGGGGGAGTGCCTGCTCGAACTGCCGGTCGAAGAGGTAGGCCATGCCGGTCCAGTAGGCGCCGTCGGACTCTCGGTCGTTCCCGGGGAATTCGCCGTTCATGCGGGTGAGGTAGGCGATGGAGTTCGTGAAATCCTCCTCCATGAACGAGGCGTAGCCGAGCAGGAAGAGGCATTCGACGATGTCCGCGTGGTCGGGTTTGACGGCCAGGGCGTTCGTGAGGGTGAGGATGACGTCGGGCCACTCCTGGCGGTTGGCGTAGATCTGGCCGACGGAGAGGGAGACGGTGTCGTAGTATTCGCCGGCGGGGTAGACGGCCATGTATTCGCGCCCCACGCCGACGGCGTCCTGCCAGGGCTGGACCTGGGCGGCGCTGAAGAAGGCCAGGTAGAGGCACTCCTCGGCGCGGTTGGGGATCTCGTCCTGGTAGAGCGTGTAGTAGAGGTGGCGCGACTCGCGGTAGCGGCGGGTCTCCTGGTAGGCGCGGGCGATGCGGTAGGCGAGCTCGCTGTCGTAGTTCTCGACCTCGTCGAGGGCCTTGAGCTCCTGCTCGATGGACCCGATCTCCTCCTGCGTCTGGATCAGGGCGCGGATCTGGCCGGGGATCTTGCGGAGGCGCTGGGCCTTTTCCTCGAGCTCGCCCTTGAGCGTGGCTCCGTTGACGATGAGCACGTCGTGCGGGTAGACGATGCGGTAGACCCAGAGTGCGTCGCGGTAATGCTCGTCGGAGAAGAGCGCGTCCCCGGCCTCGAGCGCGGCCATGTTGAGCGCCACGCTGTGGGAGGCGTAGGACTGCGGGTGGAGCAGGTACGGCATCATGTCGTAGACCTTCTCCACGTTCATGTCCTTCAGGTAGCTGACGGCGAGGAGGGAGGCGGCCCAGTTGCGGCGGTGGAAGTCCGGCGCCGTCCGGAAGACTTCCAGCAGGATCGGGGCGGCCTCGGCCCACTTCTCCTCGGCCAGGTGGCACTTGGCCATGGAGATCAGGATGTCGGCCTTCCAGTCGACGCCGTACTGGTAGTTGTCGAGCGCGGCGGCGTAGGCCTTGAGCGCCTCTTTCGTGGCCCCCTGGAAGCGGTGGGAGTCGCCGATGTAGACGGCGGCCTGCCAGGCGCGGGGGCCGTTCTTGTATTTCCGCAGGTAGAGGTCGAACGCGCTGCGCGCCTCGCCGAAGTGGCCCAGGATGAAGTGGCACATGCCGAGCTGGAAGTAGACGTTCTCCATCATCGCGATGATGCGGCTGTCGTCGCTGGTCGCGAACCAGGTGGCCATCTGGTCGAGGAGGGGGATGGCGTCGAGGTAGTTGCCGAGGGAGAGCATCTTGCTGGCGGCCTGCTGGACTTCGGCGGGCGTGTCCTGCGCGCGGGCGGCGGGGGCGGGGGTGAAAAGAAGGCCGAGGGCCGTCACGGTCGCGAGGAAAACCAGCCTGTTGGCGCGTCGCGTCATAGCTAAATAAGGTATGATAAAACAGGTTGGCAGTTCAAGGAGAAACTGACAGTTTTCGCGCCGCCGCGAGGTTGGCGCGGGCCTGTTCGTCGGACGGGTCGAGCGTGAGCACGGCCTCGTAGCCGGCGGCCGCCTCGGCATAGCGCGTCTGCCGGAACCGGATGTTGGCGAGGTTGAAGCGGGGGGCGGGCCGCGCGGGGTCCCGCCCGATCGCCTCGAGGTAGGCGGCGGCGGCTTCGTCCAGCCGCTCCAGCCGCTCCAGCGTCACGCCGAGATTGTAGGCGCTGTCCGGGTCGGCCGGATGGGCTTGCGCGACCCGCCGGAACAGGGTTTCGGCTTCCTCCAGCCGGCCCGTGCGGCCGAGGAGCCGGCCGAGGTTGTAGGCGGCCTCGGCGTGGCCGGGCTCGCGGGCCAGGGCCTCCCGGTAGCGGGCCTCGGCCTCGGGGAGGCGGTCCGCCGCCTCGAGCGCGAGCGCCAGGTTGTAATGGGCCCCGAAGGCGGGCTTCAGGCGCAGGGCCTCCTCGAACCCCGCCACCGCCTCCGGGATCCGGCTGCGGCGGAACAGGACCGTGGCCAGGTTGAAGTGGATCTCGGCCAGGCCGGGATCCAGGTCGCGGGCCGTGCGCAGGTCGGACTCCGCCTCGGCGAGCCGGCCCCGGTCCAGGTTGGCGCGGCCCAGGTTGTTGCGGGCGATGGCCGACAGCGGGTTGGTCCGCACCCACTGGCGGGAGAAGGCCTCGTCGTCCCGGAAGGTCTCCCGCCGGCCCAGGCTGGCGGCCGCGAGGAGGGCGGCGAGGAGCAGGGCGGTGGCGAGGAAGGTCCGGCGGATGGCGGGCAGATTCCAAAATGGGGACAGAACCGAGGCGGCCGCGGCGAGGAGGGAGAGGTTGGCGAGGAAGACGTAGCGCTCGTCGAACAGCGCCTCCTGCCGGAGCAGGTTGGCCGTGGGCAGCTGGATGAGGACGAACCAGGCCGCCCAGAAGAGCAGGGGGCGCCCGTAGCGGCGGCGGAGCCGCCAGCCCGCGGCCGCGATGAGGGCCGTGACGAGCAGCGCCAGGCAGGAGCGCCAGAGCGAGAACCAGACGTCGACGGGGGGCTCGTAGGCCAGCGCGATGTAGGGGCACCACAGGGTCTGCAGGGCGTACAGGAGCGAGAGGAGCGGGCCGGCGGGCTGGTCCCCCAGGGCCGGGGCGAACTCGGAGCCGCCGAAGAGGCGGAGCCGCACGGCCAGGTAGCCGGCGAAGGCCAGGGCCATGGCGGCGTACCAGCCCGCCAGGCGGAGCGGGCGGCGGAGGCGGCCGTCGCCCGACAGGTCGAGTCGATCCGAAAGCAGGAACAGGGCGGGGAGCACGACGGACTGCTCCTTGGCGAAGAGCGCGAGGATCCAGAGGCCGGCCGCCGCGGCGCGGGCGCGGGCGGAGCCGGGGATGAGCCAGGCCCGCAGGGCCAGCAGCATGAGGAGCGCGGGCAGGAGCGTTTCGCGGCCGGAGCAGATGGGGTAGACGCAGGAGGAGGCCGCCGGGTGGACGGCGAAGAGGAGGGCCGCGAGAACGGCGGGGACGGGCGCGATCCGGAAGGCGGGCCGGCGGAGCAGGCCGTAGGCCGCCGCCGCCGTCAGCCCCGCCAGCAGGGCGTTGAAGAGATGGAACGGGGCGGGGTTTTTCCCGTGCAGGAAATGCTGCGCCCGGAAGGTCAGCCGCGAGACGGGGCGGTAGTAGGGCACGTTGGGGAAGTGGCGCTGGTCGAAGATGTCGGTGAAGTCCTTCAGGGCGGCCGGCCGCGGCTCCTTGAGGATCAGGGTCTCGTCGTCGTAAACGAACCCGTTTCCCACGGAGGGGAGATAGAGCAGGACGACGAACAGCGCCACAAGCCAGGGGAGGAGGGCCGTCCAGCCCCCCCCGGCCCGTTTCGAAACTGGCGTTCCGCCGACCATCAGCGGATCAGCAGCAGGGTGCCCGTGGCGGGCCAGAGGATCCGGCCCCCCTCGGCGACCACCCAGGCGTCATGGCCCCAGTCCCGGTGGAAGGGCGCGCGCACCCGCAGGGTGCTGCCTTTCAGGTACAGGCGCGCGGGCGTGTTGGTCCGGAGGAAGAGATCCCGGACCGTCACGTCGCCCGTCAGCCCCAGGGCCGCCCGGTTGGTCACGGTCAGGAGGACGCCGCTCCACGCGGGAAGGCTGGCGTCGAGGGTGGACGGGCATTCGGCATAGACGTCCACGAAGGGGACGGCGTAGCCGTTGTTGTTGACCGTGAGCGACCCCGCGCCCGGGGCGTCGGAGGCGCCTTCCCGGTAGACGGTGCCGGCGCCGCCGCAACTGCTGGCGTTGGCCGCCTGGTAGCCGCCGTAGGCCGTCATGCCCACGTTCCCGAAGCTGTCGGACTCGCGCAGGTAGACGGCCACGCGTCCGCCGCCGCCGCCCCAGTAGCCGCTGGCGCCGTTGGCCTGGATGGAGCCGGAGCCGGCCAGGCTTCCGGCGATCAGGTAGACGGAGCCGCCGGAGCCGCCGGGGGTTTCGGTGGCCGCGCCGTCGGCCGTCGAGGGGCCGTTGGCGCGGATGGCGCCGTTCACCGTGGCCAGCCCGAGCACGTCCATGCGGAGCGCCCCGCCGCCGGAGCCCGAGGCGCCGCTGCCCAGGTTGGTCGGCGTCATGAACGGGGTGTAGCAGGGCCTGGGAACGCCATTCCAGCCGTGGGCCCCCCTCCCGCCGTGGCTGGCCGCCACCCCGTTGGAGACGCCCAGGCCTGCGGCGGTCCGGGAGAGGCCGTTCCCCGCCCCGGGGCCTCGGCCGGCGACAAAGCCGCGCCCGGTCAGGTTGATCTCGGCGTCGGAGCCGAGGGTGAATGCGCCCGCGACGCTGACGCTCAGCCGGTCATACTGGCTGGTGACGCCGGTGTTGGCGACGTGAGTCCATGACCCGTTGGAGATCACGCAATCCCCGGCGATCAGGAGATTGGTGAAGGGGCTGACGTCGGGATAGCGGGTTTGGATGGTGACCAGGTTGGAGAAACCGGCCTGGAGCCACGAGGAAAGGCGGATGTCCAGATCCCAGATCAGCGGGGACTGGACCTGGCTGTAAAGATAGTCGAAGTTGAGCTGCTGCCGCGAGGCGGACTCGTCCAGGACAATCCTGTCGTCCTCCGCGGGCACGACGGGCGGATACCAGTTTGCCGGGTTGGTGGCGGCGGAGTTGATTAGGCCAAGCCAGGTGCGGGCGGCGGGGTCCGCGCTCCCGAAGATGGCGCGCACGCTGCGGGTGTCGTCCATGACCAGCCCCACCGAGGCGTTCGAGCGCACCGCGTCCGGGACGTCGCCGTCCCAGCGCACGAAGTTGTACCCCGATTCGGGGGTCGCGCCGACGGTCACGGTCGTGTTGGACGGGTACCAGCCGGACAGCTCCGTGGCGGCCGAGCCATGGGGGTCGGAGGCGACGGCCAGGTAGTGGTGCGTGGGGCCGTCGGCCCAGACCAGGCGGCCGGCGTTGCTGACGATGGTTCCGCCTCCGAGCGTGTGCTCCTCTGCCGCCAGGTAGAGGGAATGGGTGTTCAGGGCCAGCAGCGTACCGGCGGGAAGCGCCTCCAGGTCCCGCAGGCGCAGGTGGTTGTTGACGAGGACCCGGCCGCCGTTGGTGACGATCAGCGCGGCCTCGAGCAGTTCGCTGCCGTCCACGGGAGCGGGCGGAGGCTGGAGGTCCCAGGGAACCGGCGTGTAGGCGGTGGCGCCGATGTTGCCGTTGTCGACGACCACGGCGCCGGCGCCTTCCGCCTGGCTCATGGTTTGCCGGTAGACGGTGCCGGCCGCGCCGCGCGGCAGCGTGCTGGCGACCCCGCCATGGGCGTTCACGTTCGTGAGGGTTCCGAAGGATTCCGACTGGGTGACCGCCAGCGCGATCCGGCCGCCGCCCCCGCCGAAGTACCCGCCCGCCCCTTTCGCCGAGATCGAGCCGGTTCCGGTCAGCGAGCCGGCCCGGATGGCGACGGTTCCGCCGGCGGAGCCGGGATTGAGGCCGTAGTTGGAAATCGGAAAGCCGCCGTCCGCCAGGATGGCGCCGTTCACGGTCGCCGCGCCCCCGACCTGCAGTTCGAGGTTGCCGCCGCCGGCGGCGTGGCAGCCGCTGCCCAGGTTGGTGGGGGCCACGATGGAGTCGTACGTGGCGGAAGGTGCGCCCAGGCCGCCGTGCGCGCCGCGACCGCCGTGGCTGGCCCCGTAGCTGATGGCGGACCGCTGCAGGCTGAGGCCCGCGCCGGGGCCCTGGGAGGCCGCGTAACCCCGGCCGGTGAGCTGGATCGAGGCGGCCGGGCCGAGGGTGAAGTCGCCGTCCACCGTGAGTTTCAGCCGGTCGACCGGCACCGCGCCGCCGGTGTTCGCCGGGTGCGTCAGGACGCCGCCGGCGAGGGTGCAGTCCCCGGCGATCAGCAGGTTGGTGAGCGGCCCCTTGCCGGGGTATTTCGTCGCGATGGTGACCACCCCGGTGTAGGCGGCGGTCTGTTCCCAGGATTGCAACACGAGGTTGGTCAGGTCCCAGGTCAGGTTCTTCTGGCTGGCGTCGTCGAGGCGGATGCGGGCCCCGTCGAGCGGGAGGAGCCCGCCGGACCAGTTCGCGGGGTTGCTGG
>JBIIYJ010000135.1:0-13516 GCA_044346855.1 Kiritimatiellia bacterium | reverse complement strand
GCTGCTCCTGATCCGCTAGCGTTATTCGGTCGAAAGGATTATACTGCGAAAAACGATGGTCCTGGAGGGGAACATGAGCATGACGAAGCGAGCGTGGCGGAAGGCGGGGGCATTCACCCTGGCGCTGGTGTTGGCGGGTGTCGCGCGAGCCGCGACGACCAACTATTATCATGTCGCCTCCGCCGGCTCGGCCACGCCTCCCTTCGGCACGTGGGGCGCGGCTGCCACGTCCATCCAGGCCGGGGTCGACGCGGCGTCCGCCGCCTTCGTGGCCGGTTCGGTGGACTGCGTGGTGCTGGTCTCCAACGGCACGTACACGCTGACGGACCCGATCCTGATCACCAACGGCATCACCCTGCGCAGCCTCAATGGGCGGGATGCAACCTTCATCAACGGGAATTATCCGGCCTACAGCAACCGCTGCCTGGAGATCCGCGATTCGGCCGCCCTTGTGACGTTGGACGGGTTCACCCTTTCCAACGGGTACGCGTTCATCAAGTCCGCCGGCGGCGGCCTGTTCGTCACCAACAGCCCGGCCGCGATCCTGAATTGCGCGGTGCTCTCCAATCGGGTTTCCTATTCGGCCGCGGGCCTGGGCTATGGCGCCGGAATCGGGATCATTTCAACCAATACCATCCTGATGTCCAATTGCCTGGTGAGCGCCAATGTCCTGATGAATAACGCCGGCGTCGGAGGCGGGGCCGGCCTGCACTGGGCGGGCGCCCCTGGACTGATCGTGGACTGCCAGTTCGTCAACCACGGGAGCAGCGGCAACATCACCGGGGGCGGCGTCGTTCTCTCGGGCGGCACTCCCCGGTTGACGATGCTGCGCTGCCTTGTGCAGGGCAACTATTCGGACCGCTATACCGGCGGGCTCAACGTGGGCGGGTTCGTCACGGTCGAAAACTGCCTGATCGATAACAATTCCTCCCGCAGCGCCAGCGGCGGGCTCAAGATCGATTCGGACGGCGTCATCGTCACCAACTGCGTGATCTCCCGCAATCGCACGGGGGCCGAGGGAGTGGGGGGCGCGAGCGTGACGCGCGGCTATATGGTCAACTGCCAGATCGTCAGCAATTACACGAGCGGCAACGGCGGCGGGTTGTTCGCCGAGCGGCTTGTCCGCAACTGCCTGATCGCGGCCAACCGGGCGGATGGCATGGGCGGGGGCGTCCTGATGTCGGTCAACTCGGGAACCACCGCGCCCCTCGTCAACTGCACGGTCGTGCGGAACGATGCCGGGGGCGGAGGCGGCGGGATCAACAACCTCTGCCCGGCCACCAACCTTTTCATCAATGTCATCGTGGCTCACAACGAAGGCGTCTTCGTCGACGACATCAGCGGCTTCAGGACCAATTTCATCAATTCCTGCTCGCCCGACCTGGCGCCCGGGATCAACGGCAACGTGACCGGCGACCCCCGGTTCATCGATCCGGGCTACGGGGCCGGGAACACCGCCGTGCTGGGCGATTACCGGCTGGCGGCCGGATCCCCCGCGATCGACTCCGGCGTTTCCAACCGGGTGGCCGCCTTTGACCTGGACGCCGCGACCCGGCCCCAGGATGGGGACGGGAACGGGGTGGCGGCCTGGGACATGGGCGCCTATGAGGCCGGAGCGGCGACGGGAGGCATTTTCCGCTGCGGCTTCGGAACGGCGTCCAACATCGCGCTCGATTCGCTCGAGGCGGCGTTCATGGCCGAGGTAGACGGCCCGGACACCAACAACCTCGCCTATTGGTGGGACTTCGGGGACGGGACGACCAGCGGCTGGTCCTACGCCACGCGGGCCGTTTCCCAGACCTACGGCCTGGGTTTCTACACCGTGACGCTGAACGTCAGCAACGGTCTTGGCCAGACAGCGTCCTATTCCCGCCCCGACTACATCCGCGTCTATCCCGCCAACGTGCACGTGTCGACCAATGGCGGCAGCGTTCCCCCGTTCGGGTCCTGGGAGACCGCCACGACGAACCTCCAGCAGGCGATCGACCTGGCGGCAACCGCCGTTGGCTTCACGAAGGCCGTGCTCGTGGGAAGCGGCGTCTTCGAGGTGGGCCAGGAACTGGTGGTGACCAACCCGATCGTGCTGCGCGGGTTCAGCGGCAATCCGGCCGACACGATCATTCGCGCGCGCTATCCCGCCACCACGAACCGCTGCCTGACGCTGAACAGCGCCCTGGCGGTGGTGGAGGCCGTGACCTTGACAAACGGGAACCTGGGTTCCCAAAGCGGCGCCGGGGGGTATGTGACGGCGGGTACGATCCGCAATTGCCTGATTACCGGAAACCGGGCCATCGGCGGCGGAACGCCGCAAACCGGCGCCGGCCTTTATGTCCTAAGCGGGGGCAGGGTGCTCGACAGCGTGATCGAAAACAACGTCTCGCTGACCTATGACGGCGGCGGCCTCTATTGCGCCGGCCTGGCCAGCAACTGCGTGATCCGGTGGAACCAGACTGTGAACACCGCCTACGGGAACGGCGCCGGGCTGCGCATCGCGGGGGGCGGCCTCGCGGACCGGTGCCTGATCTACGGCAACAGCTGCTCAAATGTGACTGGCGGGGGCGGCGGTGTGGCCAAGGGAAACTCCGGCGTCGGCGTCGTGCGCAACTCCCTGATCACCGGGAACCACGCCCGCAACGCCGGCGGGGGCGTCTATCTGTCCCTGGGGACGCTCGACCTGCAGAACTGCACGATCGTCGGCAATTCCGCCACCAACGGCGGCGGCCTCTTCATGAGCCTGGCGACGCACTCGATCACGAACTGCATCGCGGCGTTCAACCGGGCCACCCGCCCGGGCGGCACCAACGATCTCTCGGGGTCCGTCGCGCTGAAGGCGGGGTACTCGTGCAGCCCCGACCTGGTCCAGGGGGTGGACGGAAACACGACCGCCAACCCGTTGTTCGTCAAGAAAGGGGCCGACTTCGGGCTTGATCACCAGCCCGGAAACTACAGGCTGCTGTCGGGCTCGCCGTGCGTGGATTCCGGGGTGAGTTCGGCCTGGATGTCGGCGGCCGTGGATGTGGACGGCGTTCCCCGCCTCCAGGGGGCCGGGCCGAACATGGGCGTCTTTGAAACGGTGTTGAGGGGGACCGGGTCCCTCATACAGATTCGATAACGGCATTTCTATTAGCGGAGGGACGCATGATGACGAGGATGAACGCCCGGTTCGCCGGAATAACGCTCGCGATGTTGTCTTGCCTCGGCCCGCTTGCCGCGGCCGCCGCCACCAACATCTACCATGTTGTCCCTAAAAACGCTTTTTCGGCCTTTCCCTTCGGCACCTGGGAGACGGCCGCCACGAACATCCAGGACGCGGTCGACGCCGCCTCCGCCGCGTATGACCCCGGCGCAACGGAGTGCGTCGTGCTGGTCACGAACGGCGTCTACACCCCGGCCGGCCAGATCACGATCACCAACGGCATCACCCTTCGCAGCGTCAACGGGCGCGAGGGGACGATCATTAACGGCAACATGCCCTTTGCGACGAATCGGTGCATCCTCATCCGGGACGCGGTCGGCCGGGTCACGGTCGACGGTTTCACGGTCAGCAACGGCTACTGCTACCAGCAGGCGGCGGGCGGGGGCGTCTACGTCACCAACAGCCAGGCCTCCATCCTGAACTGCACGATCACCCGCAACCGTTCCTCCGGCACGGCCTCGGGCCTCGGGAACGGCGGCGGAATCGGCGTGGCGTCGTCTTCCGGAATCCTCATCACGAACTGCCTGATCTCATTGAACACCAATGCCCCCGGCATTCTCGCGCACGGCGCCGGAGTCTACATCGTGCAGTCCAAGGGGCTGATGTCTGACTGCGTGGTCTCCGGCAACCAGCAGACGGTCAACGGCTCCTACGGCGGCGGCATCTACCTGGTCGTGCCGCTGGCGTCCGACTTTGTCGTTTCGAACTGCGTGGTCGCTGCGAATCACAGCCATGACGTGGGCGGCGGCATCTACGTGTCGGGCGGCACGGTCACCCGCTGCAAGATCCTCAACAACGATTCCCGGAATTCCGCCGGCGGCGTGATACTCTACTCCTCCACCTCCCTGATGACGTATTCCCTCATCGCCAGCAACCGGGCCAACACCGCCGGCGGCGGGGTCCAGATGAACAACACGAGCCGCATGTACAATTGCGAGATGCTCTTCAATTCGGCCTTCTCCTTCGGGGGTGGGCTGCACAACAGCGCGGGCATCGTCCGCAACTGCCTGATCGCGGGCAACCAGGCGGCGACCAACGGCGGCGGCGTTTTCTGGCCGGCCAACACGACGGAGTTGTCCGGGTGCACGATCGTGCGCAATTATTCCGGCGGCATCGGCGGGGGCATTTATGTGGGCGTCGCCAACGCCAACATCACCAATTGCATCGTCTACGGCAACCAGGCCTCCGTCACGAATAACGCGGGGCCGCACATCAACGCCCTCAGCTATTCCTGCGTTCCCGAGATCACGGCCGGGCTGAAAGGGAACATCGCCGGCAATCCGCTGTTCGAGGCGGACGGCTCGGGGGCCGGGACCAACGCGGTGCTGGGCGATTACCGGCTGCAGACGAATTCGCCCTGCGTCGGGGCCGGGACGAACCTGGGCTGGATGGCGGTCGATCCGGTTGTCGACCTGGCCGGGCTTCCGCGTCTCCGTCCCCTGTGGGGCCGGGTTGACATGGGCGCCTACGAGGCTTATCCGGCTGCGGGCGCCCTGACCAATGATTTTTACGCCCTTCCCGTGACCGGGGCCGCCCCCCTGCAGGTGACCTTCCTCGGCGAAACCAGCGGCAACACCAACGGACTCCTGTACCGGTGGGACTTCGGCGACGGAGAGGCCAGCGCCTGGTCGATGGACGCGTCGGCCACACACACTTACGCGCCCAGTTCGACCGCGTACACCGTGACCCTGCAGACGACCAATGCGCTCGGCGAACTGGCTGTCCGGACCCGCGCCGCCTACGTCCGGGTGTATCCGGCCATCGCCTATGTTTCGACCAACGGCCTGCACCTGCCTCCCTTCGAGACGTGGGAGAAAGCGGCCACCAACATCCAGTCGGCCGTGAACGAGGCGGGGGCGGGCTTCACAACGGTCCTGGTCAGCAACGGCGTCTACACGGTGCGGAACGAAATCGCCATCACCAGCGCCATCACCCTCCGGAGCGTCAGCGGCGATTGGAACGACACGGTCATCTGCGGCGCCTATCCGGCCGTCGCCAACCGCTGCCTGAACGTCAACGCAGCAGGCGCCCTGGTGGACGGTTTCACGGTGACCAACGGGAACATCGGCGTCTCCCAGGGCGGGGGCATCTACCTCGGGGCGGGGATCGTGCAGAACTGCCTGATCATCGGCAACAAGGCCGTGGGCGGGGCCACGCCGGGCGCTGGCGCGGGGGTCTACATCGTCGCCGGCGCCATCGTGCGGAATTGCGAAATTCGGAACAACGCGGCCAACAACGACGGCGGCGGCGTATTTAACATCGGGTTGCTCAGCGACTGCATCGTGGAAGGAAACTCGTCGGGCGCGAACGGCGGCGGCATCCGGATCGGAGGCGGCACGGTGGAGCGCTGCGTGATCATCGGCAACGCCTCGACCGGCACGGGGAACGGCGGGGGCGGGGTGTCGAAAGGCAACTCTGGCGGCGGCGTCATGCGCAACTGCCTGATCGCGGGCAATTCGGCTAAAAGTTATGGCGGGGGCTTCTTCATGACCGCCGGCAGCGCGTTTGACCTGCGGAATTGCACGATTGCCGGCAACACCGCGGCCGGCGGCGGCGGGGTCTATTTCAACAACGGCCTGCATCAGGGCGTCAACTGCATCGTCGCCTTCAATGAAGCCACAGGGTACGGCGGCGCGTTCGACATCGGGGGGCCGGTTGCGCCCAGCTTCACCTATTCCTGCAGCCCCGACCTGGCCGCCGGCGTCAACGGCAATATCGGGGGCGATCCGCTGTTCCTCCAGCCCGGCTCGGCCGGCGGGATCGGCTTCGTTCCCGGGAATTACCGGCTGGCGCCGGGCTCGCCCGCGATCGACTCGGCCTCCGCCGCCGGCGCGCCGGCGCTGGACCTGGACGGGGCCGATCGTCCCGAAGATGGGGACGCCGACGGCGCGGCGGCCTACGACATGGGCGCCTATGAGGCCGGCGCGGGCGGGGAGGGCGACCTGCGCTGCGGCTTTGCCGCGCCCGCCAGCCGGGCGGCCGAGTCGCTGGCTGCCGCCTTCACGGCCTATGCGGCCGGCGCGAACACGAACGGGCTGTTTTATTTCTGGGATTTCGGCGACGGTGCCACCAGCGACTGGTCGGCGGCTTCGAGGACCGTCTCTCATGCCTATGGTTACGGGATGCATTCCGTGACCCTGGGCGTCAGCAACGAGCTGGGGCAGACCGCGTTCCACACCCGGAGCGACTACATCCGCGTCTATCCCGCCCATGTGCATGTGGCGACCAACGGGGGCAGCGTGAGCCCGTACGGAAGCTGGGGGACGGCGGCGACCAACCTCCAGCAGGCTGTGGATACGGCGGCCGAGGGTTACGGCTACACGCTCGCGGTGCTGGTCAGCGGCGGCGTCTATACCGTGGGACGGGAAATCACGGTCACCAATCCCGTGACGGTGCGCGGGTTCAGCGGGAACCGGGACGATGCGGTCATCCGGGGCGGCTATCCCGCGTCCACCAACCGCGTGTTTAACCTGAACCATCCCGGCGCGATCGTGGAGTGGGTCGCGATCACCAACGGCCGCGTGGCGGGGAGCACGCATGGCGGGGGCATTTACATCACCGCTGGCACCGTCCGGAACTGCCTGGTGATCGGGAACAGCTCGCCCGGCTACCAGGGCGGCGGCATCTACATGATGGGCGGCAGTGTCTCGAATTGCGCCATTCTCAACAATTCGGTCGGTAACATCGCCGGCGGCGGCATCGCCATGCAGGGGGCCTACCAGGCGGTTAAGAACTGCCTCATCGCCGGCAACAGCGCCGGGACCGGGATGGGCGGCGGGGTGTCCATCGAAGGCGGCTATTTGGACGGGTGCGTCATCTCGAACAACACGGCCCGGGGAGCCGGCGGGATCTACCAGCGGGCCGGCAGCATCTCCATTTCGAACTGCGTCATCGTGGCCAACACCGCCGCCCACACCGGCGGGGGCGTGGGCTTCCTGCCGGCCTCCGGGGCCGGAATTTTCCGCAATTGCCTGATTGCGGGCAACGCGGCGGTCAGCAACGGCGGGGGCGTGGCGGTGGCCTCTGCGGCCGCCCGTTTCGAGAACTGCACCATCGCGGGCAACTCCGCCGGCCTGGGCGGCGGCTGGCACCAGACGGCGGCCGCCACCGGCGTCAACTGCATCGTCTACTACAACGAATCCACGAATGCGTCCGCCCCGGCCGACCTGGGCGGCGCATTCACCAACTTCATCGCCTCCTGCAGCCCCGTCCTGGCGGGCGGCGTCAGCAACATCACGGCCGCTCCCCTGTTCGTCCGCAGCGGCTCCGGCTACGGGACCAACCTGGTGTATGGCGATTACCGGCTGCGCCTCAGTTCCCCCGCCGTCGACGCGGGCGCACCCCTGGGCTGGATGGGTAACGCAACCGATTTGGCCGGCGATCCCCGCGTCCAGGGCGACGGACCCAACATGGGCGCCTATGAAAAGGTGCTGGGCGTTCCGGGCGTGCTTTTCCTGATTCGATAGTTTGGACATCGGACCGCAAACCGGCTACAGTCGGGAAAGACCGGTACCGAAGCTCACCGAGGAGAAAAATGGAATCGTCAATTGCCGTTAAAAGCTGCCGGCTGCTGGCGCAGGCGGGCCTGCTGCTGGTCCTGCCTGTCGCCCAGGCCGTTCAGACAAATTACTACCACGTGGCGCCCGTCAATGAAAACGCCCTGGCGCCTTACGACAGTTGGGCTTCGGCGGCCACGAACATCCAGGCCGCGGTGGACCAGGCGATGGCCGCCTATGCCGCCGGCGACACGGAGTGCGTGGTGCTCGTCTCGAACGGCGTCTACACGGTGGCTTCGCAGATCGCCGTGACGAACGCCATCACGGTGCGCGGCGCCAGCGGGAATCCGGCCGAGGTTTCCATCCGCGGCGGGTACCCGGCGTCGTCCAACCGCTGCCTGTACCTGGCCGGCGGCGCCGGCGCGGAAGGACTCACCCTGACCAACGGGTCGCCCAACACGGCGCAGCCGTACGGAAACCATGGCGGCGGCGCCTATCTGTCCAGCGGCTCGCTGAAGAACTGCCTGGTCACCGGCAACCGGCTCCTGGGCGCCTCGGGCCGGGGGGCGGGTGTCCTGGTGGAGGGCGCCTCGTCCGTCGTGTCCAATTGCGTCCTCGTCTCGAACCGCGGTGTCACCTCGGCCTATGGCGGGGGGGCCTACCTGACCGGCGGGCTGATGACGGATTGCGCGATCCTCAACAACGACGGGACCGATAACTCCCCCAGCGTCGGCGGGGTCTATGGCGCCTACTGCCGGATCCAGCGCTGCTTCATCAGCGGCAATAGCGGCCGCCTGGGCGGGGCCAACATCGACTCGGGCGCGATCCTGTCGGACAGCGTCATCAGCAACAATGTTTCCTCCCTCGGCACCTATGCCGGGGTGATGATGGACAGCACGGGCCTGGCCACGAATTGCCTCATCGTGGCGCACCGGGGGAGCAAGTATGGAACGGCCCTGGCCTTCAACAGCGGCGGTTATGCCCACAGCTGCATCATCCGGGGAAACTCGGCCCAATATGGCGTGGTCCACATGAACAACGGAACGCTTCAGAACTGCCTGGTCACGGGCAACTCGGTGACCACCAACGGGGCCGTCAACATGATTGATAACGGCACCATCGAGAATTGCACGATCGTCCGGAACCAGTCCGAGACAACCGTCGGCGGCCTTTACAGCACGGTCCCCGGGCTCACCGTGCGGAACACGATCATCTACGACAACGAGGCTCCGGCCGGGGACTGGTTCATCGCCGGCATGGTCGGCAGTACCCTGGAAGGCAACTGCGCGGAACCGCTCATGGGCGGCGTCAGCAACATGGCCGCCAACCCCTTGTTTTCCAATATAGGTACAGGCTTCGGGACTAACGCCGCGGGGGGCGACTTCCGGCTGACCCCGGCATCACCCTGCGTCGATGCGGGCAGGAATACGTCCTGGATGGGACGCGGGCTGGATCTCGACGGCAACCCCCGCATCCGGCCGTATGCCGGCGGGCGCGTGGACATCGGGTGCTATGAAGCGCTGCCCCTGTCGCTTCCGCTGGCCGCCTACGTGTCGGCCAACCCCCTCAACCCCCTGGCCACCACGCCGGTGGTCCTGACCCCGATCGCGGACGGCAGCACCAACGGGTTGGGCTGCCAGTGGGTGTTCGACGGCGCCGTGGCCTATGACTGGGGCGAGCCCGTCAAGGTGACCCATGTCTTCACGGGCGGCTACCACACCATCGCCCTGAACGTGACGAACGCCGCCGGCGAGAGCGCCTCCCGCACCTACACCAACTATATCAAGAGTTCGCCGGCGGTCCTCTACGTGGCCACCAACGGGCTGAACCAGTCCCCCTACGACACCTGGGAGACGGCCGCCTCCGGCCTCCAGGCGGCGGTGGACCTGGCGGGTCCGCGCATGTCCGTCGTGCGGATCGGGAACGGGACCTATGTGGCCGGCCGCGACATCGTGATCTCGAATGCCGTTGAAATCCGCGGCGACAGCGGGAACCCGGCGGACGTCATCCTCATGGGCGGATATCCGGCGACGACGAACCGCGTCCTGTCGATTACCGGGGCGGGCGCCCTGGTGGATGGCGTGACGCTGGAAGGCGGCTACACGACCGCGGCGGGCGCCGATGGCGCGGGCGCCCTCATCACCGCCGCCGCGACGCTCCAGAACGCCATTGTCCGGGCCAATATGAACGTGGGCAGCACCTATGGCGGCGGGGTCTGTATGGCGGGGGCCGGCACGATCCGCCGGTGCCTGATCGTGGGCAACACCAACTGGTCGTCCTCGGCGTCAACCCAGAGCGGCGGCGGGGTCTACCTGACGGCCGGCCTGCTCGAGAACTGCACGATTGTCTCCAACGTCGCCCGGTATGACGGCGGCGGCGTATCGTTGAAGCTCACGGGCGCCATGCGCGGCTGCCTGGTGGCGGCCAACAAGGCGCGCTACGGCGGCGGCGTCTACATGGTTTCAAACACGGGCCACAAGCAGAAGATCGACAGTTGCACGATCACCGGAAACAGCGCGGTCAACGGGGGCGGCATCAGTTCGTCGGCCACCGCTGCCTCGGCCACCAACTCCATCATCATGTTCAACCAGGCGACCGCGGGCGTCAACGACATCAATGGCAACAGCAACAATTTCACCTATTGCTGCAGTTCGTCGCTGGCGCCCGGGGTGGACAACAACATTTCCGACGACCCGCGCTTCGCCAGGCCAGGTTCGGATTACGGCCTGTCGCACACGATGGGGGACTACCGCCTCAAGACCGTATCTCCGTGCGTGGATACCGGCTTCCTGCTGCCGTGGATGACGTCGTCCGAGGTGGATCTCGCTGGCGAGCTCCGCGTCCAGGGGGCCCGCCCCAACCGGGGGGCCTTCGAGGGGACGATCCCGGTGCAGGGCACCCTTTTCCTGATCCGTTAACTGCAAGGAGTTTTGCGTATGACGCGTTTCGGCCATTTCGCACCCCACGATCCCATGGCGGGTTTTGTCCTGACCGACCACCGGACGCCCCGGCCCTGGCAGGTGTACCTGGTCAACGAACGGCAGATGACCCAGATCGACCAGTTCGGCCACGGCTACGCCCGCTACTGGAACGAGCTTGGGCAGGACGTGGGCGTGCTGCCCGAGGGCGGGCCCCCCGCCTCGCGCATGATCGCCATCCGGGATGTGTCGGCCGAGGGCGGGCCGAAGGTCTGGTCGCCGGCGGTCTTCCCCTCCACCGAGCCGCCGGACGACTACCGCGTCCTCTTCCACCCGGCCTGCTGGGAGGCCTCGGGCAAGGTGAACGGCCTGCGCGCGAGCTGGCGCATCTTCGTGCCGGCCGAGGAGCCGATGGAAATCTGGTCGGTGCGCCTGTGCAACGAGACGGACCGCCCGATCAAGCGCGACCTGTTCGCCTATGTCCAGCTCGCCCTTAACGGCTACTGCCTTTCGTTGTACCGGTTTTATGCTTCCAACACGATGTATATCCAGGGCCACGACCTGCCCGCCCTGAACACCGTGTGGGTCCACAACGGTACGCCCATGCTGCCGCACGACCGGTACAGCGCCTTCCTGGCCTGCTCGGAGCCCTATGCGTCCTTCGACACGGCGCCCGCCTCGTTCCTGGGGCAGCCCGGCACGATCTTCGCCGCGAAAGCCCTCGCCGAGGGCCGGTGCGGCAACGTGCACGCCTACGAGGGGCAGACCTGCCTGGCCATGCAGGTGCCGGTGACCCTCAAGCCGGGGGAGACCCGCACCGTGCATTTTCTCAAGGCCACCACCAGCGGGCCGGAGCACATCAAGTCGCAGATCGGTAAGTACATGAACGAGGCGGTCATCGAGCAGGAGTACCAGCGCGTCTGCGCCGCCCGGCTCAAGGAGCGCGATGCGGCGTCGATCGAGAGCGCCTCGCCCGCCCTCGACTCGCTGGGCACCGTCTGGGCCAAGGTGCAGAACCGCCTGGCCGTGCTGCACCGCAAGGGCTTCCGCGATGTGCTTCAGGACTCGGCCGGCATGGCGACGTTCGACCCGGCCCGCGCGCGCGAGGGCCTCGCCGAGGTGTTCAGCGTGCAGCGCCAGGACGGGGCGGGCGTGCGGGCGTGGAAGCCGTACTGGGACAAGATGGAATACAGCGACGGGCCCTATTGGCTGACCCTGATGACGGCCTCCTACCTGCGGGAAACGGGCGATTTCGATTTCCTCCACGAGAGGCTGCCGTTCATGGACGGCCCGCCCGCGACCGTGTGGGAGCACATGAACCGGGGGCTGGACTACCTGTTCAAGGACCGCAACAGCCGCGGGCTCGTGCGCATCCGGTTTGCCGACTGGAACGACGGGCTCGATGGGCCCGGCAAGGGCGGCGAGGGCGACAGCACGATGGTCACCATGAGCCTCGTGGGCGCGCTGCGCGAGCTGAAAACGATCGCCCGCACGGCCAACCTCAAGCCCGGCTACGACATCGACGGGCGCATCCAGGAACTGTGCGCGGCGCTGGAGGAGAAGACCTGGACGGGCGAGTATTACATCCGGGGCTACCGCGACGACGGCCGGCCCTACGGGGCCCCCTCGGAGCCCTATGGCAAGATCTACATCAACCCGCAGTCGTGGGCGATCCTGTGCGACGTGGCGCCCCGCGAGCGCTGGGCCCCGCTAATCGGGGTGACGACGAAGCACCTCAGCCACCCGTACGGCTTCCGCCTGTTCTACCCGGCCTACCCGAAGTACGATCCCACGATCGGCCGGTGCAGCGGCGAACTGACGGGGATTTTCGAGAACGGGGCTGTCTACAACCACGGGTTCATCTTCTTCCTGCATGCGATGTGGAAGGCGGGCCAGTACGGGCAGGCCTGGGAGCATTTCAAGAAGATGCTGCCCGACAGCGAGGCGAATCCGAGCGACCGCTCGAGCGCCGAGCCGTTCGTGCTGACCAATTGTATCTTCACGGAGGAGGCGCGGCATCGCAACGGCACCTGCCGGAGCGGCTGGTGGACCGGCACGGCGGCCTGGTCGCTGCGCCTGATCCACGACGGTCTGACGGGGCTGAGCCCGGAATTCGACGGCCTGCATGTCCATCCGGAGCGGCTCGTGCCGGCCGTGGGCATGAAGAAGGCCTCCCGGCTTTTCCGGGGCACGCGCTACGAGGTGCGCTATTCCGGCGCGCAGCCGGGCGTCCGGGTCGACGGCCGGCTGCTCGAACCCGGGCGGCCGCTGCCCCTGTCATCCGGCGGCTTGGTGACCGTGGACCTGTAATATCGCGAAAAAAGATCGAAAAGCGTTCCGGATCCAGGCAGGATAGGCCGCTTACCCAGGAGGCGTCCCTTGAAAACGATCTCGTTTCCCCTGTGGCCGGAAGGCCGAGTCTTTGCCGCGACGTTCAGTTACGATGACGGCCGGATCCAGGACCGCCGTCTGGTCGAACTGTTCAACCGGTACGGACTGAAGGGGACATTCAACCTGAATGCCAGCCGCGTGGGGAAGGAGGGGGTCATCGACGAGGGCGAGGTGGCGTCCCTGTATGCGGGGCACGAGGTGGCCTGTCACTTCCTCACCCATCCTTATCCCACCCGCATCCCGGCCGCCCAGGTGCCGGCCGAGGTGCTGGAAGACCGCCGCCGGCTCGAGGCCCTGTCCGGCGGACTGGTGGACGGGCTGGCCTATCCGTTCGGGGACTGGAACGCCGGCGTGATCGCGGCGCTCAAGGCGTGCGGCATTCGTTACGCCCGCACCACGAAGGCCACCGAGGGCTTCGGCTGGAAGCCGGAGGACTGGCTGGCCTGGCATCCCACCTGCCATGACCGCGCCGCCACGCCGGCGATGATGGAGAAGTTTTTCGCCGTCCGGGCGTG
>JBIIYJ010000134.1:0-13527 GCA_044346855.1 Kiritimatiellia bacterium | reverse complement strand
GCTACGACAACAACCGCATGATCCACATCAAGGCCGGGCTGCAGCCCGGCGAGCAGGTCCTGCTGGCCCCCCCGCTGCCCGACAAGGGCAAGGAGGCGGCGGGTGCCCGGATCAGCCCCCCTGCGGGAGCCGAGCCAGCGGGCGCGAAGCCGGCCGCCTCCGCCAAAAGCCCCGGGACGTCCGCCCTCCAACCTGCATCGGCGGCGGCCGAAAAGGCCGCCCCGCCGGACGCCGTCCCTCCGGCCGGCGCGCCGGACAAGCCGCGGGGGAAACGCCATGGCTGACGACGATGTGGTGCGGCTTGAGGAAATCCGCAAGATCTACCAGATGGGCCCCGTGGTCGTGGAGGCGCTTCGCGGCGTTTCGCTGTCCTTCCCCCGGGGCAGCTTCACCGCCATCATGGGCCCCAGCGGCTCCGGAAAAAGCACGCTGCTCAACCTGATCGGCTGCCTCGACCGGCCCACGTCGGGACGCTATTGGATGGAGGGCAAGGATGTGGCCAAGCTGGACGACGACGCCCTGAGCGACATCCGCCTGCACCACCTGGGCTTCATCTTCCAGAGCTTCAACCTGATCCCCCAGCTGACCGTCCAGGAGAACGTGGAACTACCCCTGGTCTACCTGGACCGGGATCCCGAAGCCTGCGCCGAACGGGCCCGCGAGACGATCCGCATGGTCGGCCTCTCCCACCGGCTCCTGCACCGGCCGACGGAACTCTCCGGCGGCCAGCAGCAGCGCGTGGCCGTGGCGAGGGCCCTCACGACGGATCCCTCCCTGATCCTGGCCGACGAGCCCACCGGCAACCTCGACTCCGCCACGGGCCGCCAGATCATGGAACTGCTGGCCGACCTGAACCGCCGGGGCCGGACGATCGTGATGGTGACGCACGAGCCCGACATCGCGGCCTGGGCCGGCCGCCGGATCCACATGCGCGACGGGGTCGTGCATGAGATCGAGGGGAACGCATGAATACGGCCCGATTCACCCGCCTCTTCCGGATGGGCGTCAAGGACCTGATGCTCCACAAGACCCGGGCCTTGCTCACCACCCTCGGCGTCGTGTTCGGCGTCTCGAGCGTCATCGCCATGCTGGCCGTGGGCGAAGGCGCCAGCCGCCAGGCCCTCGAGCAGATCAGCCGGCTGGGCAGCAACAACCTGATCCTGACCTCGCAGAAGCCGGTCGAGGACTCCCAGAACGCGCAGGAGAAAAGCATGCTGGCCATTTACGGCCTGCTCTACGCCGACGAGTGGCGAATCCGGGACTCCATCCCCGCCGTGAAGCGCACGGTGCCCGCCCGCCTGATCCGCACCGAAGGCTGGTACCGGGACCGGAAGCTCGACATGCGCATCGTCGGCACCACCCCGGAATGGTTCGAACTGGTCGTCCGGCCCCTCATCGCCGGGCGGGTCCTGAACGTGCTGGACACGAACGCGGGCGCCCCGGTCTGCGTCCTGACCGAGCACGGGGCCCGGCGGCTGCTCGCCGGCACGGGCATCCTGAGCGAAACCGTCTACCTGAACGGCGCGCGCTTCACCGTGGTCGGACTCATCCGGAACGACACGTCCAGCACCTCGGTGCAGACGCCGGACCAGGACATCGACGCCTACGTTCCCCTCAACGTCTGCCTGGAGCGGTTCGGCGAGGTGAACGTGATCATGGACTCCGGCTCCCGCAGCATGGAGCAGGTCGAACTGCACCAGTTGATCGTGGAAATCCGCCGCACCGAGGAGGTGGAGGCGTCCGCCAAGGCGGTCATGGCCATGCTTAAGCGGTTTCACAAGAAAGAGGACTACAAGGTCAGCGTGCCGCTTGAACTGCTGCGCCAGGCGGAGTCGACGCGCCGCACCTTCAACATCGTGCTGGGCTCGATCGCCGGCATCAGCCTGCTCGTGGGCGGCATCGGCATCATGAACATCATGCTGGCCTCCGTCACGGAGCGGACGCGCGAAATCGGCATCCGCCGCGCCATCGGCGCCAAGCGCAGCCACATCGCCCTGCAGTTCCTGGTGGAAACCAGCGTCCTCTCCGGCCTGGGCGGCATTATCGGCGTGGCCCTCGGCGTCCTGATCCCGCTCGGCATCACCCGCTTCACCGGCATGCCCACCGCCACCCCGCTCTGGAGCCTCCTGCTCTCCTTCAGCATCAGCGTGGCCGTGGGCATCGTCTTCGGCCTCTACCCCGCCGTCTCGGCCTCCCGCCTCGACCCCATCGAAGCCCTTCGGCACGAATAGCGCGTGGCCATCGTTCGGCGATACGCTCGAATTCGGGAAGAGCACCACGGATCTCACCGATCTCACGGATAAGAGAAGTCAAAGAGAGGGCGCGAAACGCGCCAACAGATCCGGAGCGGCGGCCCCGGAAAGGCCCCCGCAAGGCCGGCGTCTTCAGCGGCCTCTCCGCGCGGAAAGTCGTTCGTCGGCCAGCCGGCTACTCACCCAAAACGAAGCCGGAGAAACGAATGGCGTGCGTAGAGGCCGCCCGGCCTTGAGGGGGACGTCCGGGGTTGGAGGCGAGCGGGGGCGAGCCGAAAAGCCGCTCTCGCGCCGGGGGGCGCGAATAGCGGCGACCCCGGAAAGGCCCCCGCAAGGCCGGCGTCTTCAGCGGCCTCTCCGCGCGGCCATTCGTTTCTCCGGCAAAGCGCCACGCCACCTACGGGACGTCTTCGCGATACGCGTAAAAATCATCCAGGGTGATCCGCCAGCGCTCCGGCACCAGGGCGTCCTCGAACATGAGGCCAATGATGTACGGCCGGATCCGGCGGGGAGCCACCCCGCCGACGGAGTCGAAGCGCACGAAGTCGCCGATCCTGAACAGCCGGTCCACGCCGGGCACGGACCAGTAGAAACCCAGCGTGTCGGAGGCCGCGTCATAATCGATCACCAGGTCGAATACCGTCACGTTCTGGGGCGCATCATAGACGAGCGTGTTCCGGGTATCCGTGTCGGCATCCTCGAAGAAAATGGTGAAGGTCCGCCCCGTCACGCTGTCCTCAACCGCCAGCTCGACGAAATAGCTGTTGTTCGCCACCAGGCCGATGCCCAGGGAATAGGCGCCGGTTCCGGTCCTGACCTTGTGGGGCGCCCGGACCGTCCCGCCGACCTGGAGGTAGTCGCTGTTGTTGTAAAGCCGGACGAACTTGGCGTCCCACTGGACCTGCTGCGTGGTGTCCATGAGCAGGGGGTTCCGGGAAAGATAGACCTTCCCATCCACGATCCGGAAGCGGGCCGTGGCATCCAGGAAAAGTGAATCCCGCCACTTGGTGTCGTCCCGGCCCACTCCCGAAAACGAGTCGGAGAACAATTCCGTCTGGATCTGCGCCTGGACCGTTCCGGCCAGGCACGCCATCGCCGCCACGCCCGTCATCGCCATGACTGACAGTTTCATGATCGCTCCTTGGTTAAACGGTTGGACGCCGCCGGCAACCGCCTTATTTACTTTTTTTCCGGCAACGCGATCATGCGCCGGTTCCCCGCCCGGCCTCAAAACAAAAAAACCAGCTTTTTTGAAAGCCCGCCTGCGCTTCCTCAGACCACGTATAGGTCCTGGCTCGGGAACAGCGGATCGCTTGTCAGGTTCACCCCCAGCTGGCGCAAGCCCGCCTCGTCCCCGGAAGAGGGAATATGGCTCAGGTGCACCTCGCAGCCGCGCAGCTCGGGCAGCTTGTCCATGGCCATCTGGGCGGCCGGATTGTTCATGGCGCTGATGCTCAGGGCGATCAGCATCTCCTCCACGTCCAGGCTCGGGTTTTTCTTCCGGAGCAGGTTTTCCTTCATGGCGGCGATGGATTGCGTGATGGCCGGCGGCAGCAGGTGCAGCTTGTCGGGAAGGCCGGCCAGGTGCTTGATGGCGTTCAGGACCAAGCTGGAGGAGGCGTGGAACAGGGCCGAGTTCTTTCCCGCCACGAGGGTCCCGTCGTGCAATTCCAGGGCCGCCCCGCAGCAGATGCCCTGGAAGCCCTTGCCGGTCGAGGCGGCCTCCGCCGCGGCCCGCCGGGCCGGCCCCACCACGGCGCGGTCCGCCGGCTTGAGGTCCAGTTCCTCCATGATCCCTTCCACCCGCTCCACCGTGGCCTTGTTCCCCGCACCCAGGGCGTACTCGCAGGACGTGCGGAAGTACCGCCGGATCACCTCCTGCCGCGCGGCCTCGCGCACCACCGCGTCGTCCACGATGGCGAAGCCGGCCTTGTTCACCCCCATGTCGGTGGGCGACTGGTACACCGCCTGGCCCATCAGGCGGGTCAGGATGCGCTTGAGCAGGGGGAAGAGCGCCACGTCGCGGTTGTAGTTGATGGCGGTCTTCCCGTAGGCCTCGAGGTGGAAGGGGTCGATGAGGTTGATGTCGTGCAGATCCGCCGTGGCGGCCTCGTAGGCGGCGTTCACCGGATGCTTCAGCGGGATGTTCCAGATGGGGAACGTCTCGAACTTGGCGTAGCCGGCGTTCACGCCGCGCTGGTGCTCGTGATAAAGCTGCGACAGGCAGGTCGACATCTTGCCGCTGTTCGGCCCGGGGGCGATGACCGCCACCAGGGGCTTGTTCGTCTCGACGAACGCGTTCTGCCCGAAGCCGCGCTCGCTCAGGATCAGGTCCACGTCCTGGGGGTAGCCGGGCGTTTCGGGATGGGTGAAGACGCGCAGCCCGCGCCGCTCGAGCTTGTTCTTGAAGCCGACCGCGGCGTGCAGGCTCTCGTGGAAGCGGGTCAGCACGACGCCGCTCACGTCCAGCCCCCAGCTGCGCAGATCGTCGATCAGCTTGAGGGTGTCGCTGTCGTATGTGATCCCGAAGTCGGCCCGCATCTTCCGCCGCTCGATGTCGCCGGCATACACGCACACGATGATGGCGGCCTGGTCCTTGAGCTTCTGGAGGAGGCGGATCTTGGCGTTGGGGTCGAAACCCGGCAGCACGCGAGCGGCATGGTAATCGTAAATGAGCTTGCCGCCGAACTCGATATAAAGCTTCTCATAGCGCCCCACCCGCTCGAGAATGGCGGCGCGCTGCTGCTCGAGGTATTTCTCGCAATCGAACCCTGTCCTGCTCATCGGCAATCCCTCCCGGCGATGGTGTGTCACTGGGACACTTTCATTAACAGGAATCCCCCCGCTTCGCAACGCAGAGTTTTCTGTTGCCATGCCCGATCGTTTCTGTTTATAGTAACAACACAACCTTACTTAAGAAGAAGGAGCCCCTGCATGAGCGACTACATCCGCATCCCGCTCTCCGAGGATGAAATGCCCAAGGCGTGGTACAACATCGCCGCCGACTTCAAGAAGCCCATGCCGCCGCCGGTCGACCGCAACGGCAACCCGCTCACGCCCGAATCGCTGGCCCCCGTCTTCCCCATGAACCTCATCGAGCAGGAGGTCAGCACCCAGCGCTGGATCCCCATCCCCGACGAGGTCCGCCGCATCCTCTACCGCTGGAGGCCCACGCCCCTCCGCCGCGCCGTCGCCCTTGAAAAGGCCCTCGGCACCCCGGCCCACATCTATTTCAAGGACGAATCCGTCTCCCCGGCCGGCTCCCACAAGGCCAACACCGCCGTTCCCCAGGCCTACTACAACAAGGTCTTCGGCACCAAGCACATCACCACCGAAACCGGCGCCGGCCAGTGGGGCTGCGCCCTCGCCCTCGCCGGCAAACTCATGGGCATCGACGTCCGCGTCTACATGGTCCGCGTCAGCTTCACCCAGAAGCCCATGCGCCAGGTCATGATGCGCACGTGGGGCGCCGAATGCATCTCCTCCCCCAGCACCCGCACCCAGGCCGGCCGCGACGTGCTGGCCAAGTGGCCCGACACGGCCGGCAGCCTCGGCATCGCCATCAGCGAGGCCATCGAGGACGCCGTCACCTCCAAGGACACCAAGTACAGCCTCGGCAGCGTGCTCAACCACGTCCTGCTCCACCAGACCATCATCGGCCTGGAAGCCAAGGCCCAGTTCGCCAAGATCAACGCCTACCCCGACGTCATCATCGGCTGCGCCGGCGGCGGCTCCAACTTCGCGGGCATCGCCTTCCCGTTCCTGGCCGACAAGATCGCCGGCACCCGGAACATCGACATCCTGGCCGCCGAGCCCACCGCCTGCCCCAAAATGACCCGGGGCGTCTACGCCTACGACTCGGGCGACGTCGCCATGATGACCCCCATGCTGCCCATGTATACGATCGGCCACGAATACCAGCCGCCCGCCATTCACGCCGGCGGCCTCCGCTACCACGGCATGGCGCCCCTCGTCAGCCACGCCAAGCACGAAGGGCTCATCGATTCCGTGGCCCTCCCCCAGACCGAGTGCTTCCGGGCCGGCATGCTCTTCGCCGCCACCGAAGGCCTCATCCCCGCCCCCGAATCCACCCACGCCATCGCCCTCGCCGTGCGCGAAGCGGAAAAGGCCAAGCAGGAAGGCAAAGCCAAAACCATCCTGTTCAACCTCTCCGGCCACGGCCTGCTGGAACTGAGCAGCTACCAGGCCTTCATGGACGGCAAGATGGAGGATTACGAGTTCGGCCCCGAGGAACTGAAGAAGTCCCTCGACTGCCTCAAGGGCCTTCCGAAACTCTAAACACCCTCGCGACAACCAAAAGGGGCGGCCTGCGGCCGCCCTTTTTTTTTCGCTCTTCACTCCATTGACATCAACTCAACAGCAATGTAAGTTATACATCATGACCCGGACGCAAATCCAACTACCCGATCCAATATACAGGCAGGCGAAAAGGCTGGCAAAGGAACGGGATATCTCCCTGGCCGAACTGGTTCGCCGCGGCTTGGAGTACATGATCAGCGTCTCGCCCGAACCCCGGGAGGACGCCGCAGCCTGGGAACCGCCGCCCCCCCGCCATCTGGGAGGAAACGACCCCTTCGCCGACCCCGATTGGCGCCTTAATGTCCACCTCGACGCCAGACCGAACGCGGCCGAACAAAAAGCCTCGTACGGACGCAAGAACACCCATACATGATTTCCTGCGACACCAATATCTTCTTCGCCGCCTGCGACGCCGACTCGCCTCACCAGGCCAAGGCCCGGCACTTCCTCACAACGCATGGCGCCAATGCCTCCTTCTGCGTCTGCGAGCAGGTTCTGATGGAACTTTATTGCCTGTTGAGAAATCCGACCGTGTGCAAGCGTCCCCTGGCCGCAGGCGACGCCGCCGGGATGATTCACGCGTTCCGATCAAACCGGTTTTGGCGCATTGTCGATGTTGTCCCCGGCCAGGGAATCATGGATCAGGTGTGGCGCCTGGCCGCCAAAGACGATTTCGCCTATCGCCGGATTTTCGACATCCGCCTCGCCTGCACCCTGCGCCACCATGGCGTCCTCAAATTCGCGACGCGCAACACAAAAGACTTCCGCCATGCAGGATTCCAAACCGTCTGGGATCCCACGGCCGACTAGCGGCTCAATGGAAACTGATGCTCTGGACGCCCGGCAGGGCCGACAACTCGGCGACCAGAACCTCGGGCAGATGAAGCAGATCCCGCTTCTTGTACTTGATCCGGAGGGACAGGATTTTGCCGCGGGTGAGGGCGTCGTATTCAACGTTGACCTGCTTGATCCGAACCTCATGTTTCTCCAGCAGCCGGGCGATGTCCTGCGCGGTCACGTCCGGCGAGTTGGAAACCAGTTTCAGCACGGAATACCAGTCGGCGTAAACCCACTTCTCCAGGTAGGGCAGGCCGAGAACCGTGAGCAGGGAAATCAGCAGCCCGCTGAACCCCAGCGCATACAGGCCGCTTCCGAAGACCAGCCCCAGGAAACAGGTCATCCAGAGGATCGACGCCGTGGTCACGCCGCGGATGAGGTCGCCCTGCTTGAGGATGACCCCGCCGCCGAGGAAACCCATGCCGGAGAGAACGCCGGCCGCCAGGCGGGCCGGGTCGGGACGCCAGCCCATGGCCATTGCGCCGCCGGACCCGCCCGTGTAAAACCATTCCGACAGCAGCATGCCGATGCAGGGGGCCACACAGACGAGAATCGTCGTCCGAAGGCCCGCGGCCCGGCCGTGACTCTCCCGCTCCAGGCCCAGGGCCGCGCCGGCTCCCGCGGCGCACAGTAATCTCAGCCACATGTCGTCTTGCATCGTTTGTCCTTCCCCTTACGGCTGGATCCGGGCCGCGCGGAACCCAAGAAGAAAGTCCTTGTTCCCTGGAGCATTGCCATTCCGCCACGCCGCCCTGCTCCCCCGCGGATCGCTTGTCCATCCCCCGCCGCGAACCAGCCGACCCGTCCCGGAGGCCGCGCCCGCCGGATTTCCCGCAGGGCCCTGGTAAGGGCCGTACCAGTCCAGGCACCATTCATAGACATTGCCGTGCATGTCATAAAGCCCCCAGGCGTTCGGCCGATAGGCGCCCACCTTCGCCGAGGCCACGCTCGTGGACCCGGTCTGCGTCCACCCGCCCCCGCCGTTGAACTGGTAGCGCCCCACCTCATTCATGTTGGTGCACGCGCTTGTCAGCGCGGTGATCGTCTTCCCGCTGTTCAACGCCGTGACGGTTCCCGCCCGGCAGGCATACTCCCACTGCGCCTCCGTCGGCAGGTCCAGCGTCGCGAGACCCGTCTTCGCCCGCAGCCGCCCCATGAAGGAATCGGCCTCGACGGCCCGGCTTCCCGGCCACCCCGCCCCGGAAGACGCCCCTCGAATATCGTCATAGCTGACCTGCTCGACCGGTCGCAACGGGTAATAAACGTTGTTGTTGAAAAAGGCCGGCCGGTTGCCCATGACCAGCTCCCACTGGAGTTGGGTAACTTCGAAAACCCCGATGAAGAAATCCCGGGTCAGGGTCACCTGATGCGAGGCCTCATTCGTATACCGCCCCAGCTCGTTGGTCGGGCTTCCCATGGTAAAGGATCCGGCTGGAATTCTACGCATCAGCAACTTATAAGTCTTATACGCATCCGTCCAGCCTCCGTCCGGAACACCGCTTAAAAACGTGACCGGATAACGGCCTGCAAAGCTCCCCCCCGACAAGTCGATCACCAGATAGTCGCCGGCAGGCTCGTTCAATACCGAAAAAAAGGCGGCCGAGGTATACCCCGCCTTCCCGTCGAAATAATCCGTGACAGACCACTTGTAGGCGTTGCCCGCCTTGATGCTGCCCACGGCCGGCCGCCACCGGGGGCCGCCGGAAGGCGGCTGCGGGATCCACAGCTTGGCCTTGACGCGGTACGCGCCGGCCGCCTCGTCATACCGGGACAACTTCAGCTGATACCGGGTCGCTCCCGGGGAACGGGTCCACTTGAACAGGGCCGGGGCGGCGTCATGCATATCGTCCGGAGTCATCTCGCGTTTGACGATGAACGTCGCCGGCGGGCTCCACGGAAGGGCGCCCGAACCGGTCAGGCCCCTTACCAGCACCGTATAATACCCCGGCTGATACGCGTTGGTTAACGTCAGGGTCGTGCCCGTGATCCCGGCCCGGGCTGCGATCGGGGAGCCGTTGAAAAGAACCTTCAGCTTGTACGCGTCGGCCCCGTCTACCGGATCCCACCCGATGTTCACGGCGGCCGTCCCGGTGGGGAAAATCCGGTTAGGCGCCGGATTCGTGACCGCGGCTCCGGCGGAAAGGCTCCACCCGAAGAAGGCCAGGCCAAGACTGAACCCCACCGCACGTGAATTCCTTCCGAACATGGCGCCCTCCCCGATTCTCGAATCCACCTCCTGCAGCCTCACCCCTCCTGTCAGCCAGCATCAGGTCTGTCCCGAATATTTTTTCGATTCGATGCCGAGAAGCTTGACCTTGTAGCCGATAATGCGCTGGGTGGCGCCAAGGGCCCGGGCCGCGGCGGCCATGTTGCCCCGCGAGGATTTCAGGGCGTCCGTGATCAGGTCGCGCTCGTACGCCGACACCAGGCTCTCCAGGTCGCCGCTCACGGGCGTGGTCGCCTCGGCCGTCTGCAGGGTCGGGGGCAGGTGGTGGGGATAGATGACGTCCCCCTCGGCCACCAGCACCGCCCGCTCCAGGCAGTTTTCCAGCTCGCGCACGTTGCCCGGCCAGTGGTAGCTCATCAGCATGTCGATGGCCGCGCTCGACAGGCGCCGCACGTGACGCCCCGTCTCCTTCGAGTACTTCTCCAGGAAGTAGTCGGCCAGCAGCACCACGTCGGCCGCGCGCTTGCGCAGGGGGGGCACATAAATCGGAAACACGTGGAGGCGGTAGTAAAGATCCTCGCGGAACTTGCCTTCCTTGACCAGCTGCATCAGGTCGCGGTTCGTGGCCGCCAGCACCCGCACGTTGACCCGGATGGTCTTGCTGCCGCCCACCCGCTCGAACTCGCGCTCCTGCAGCACGCGCAGCAGCTTGATCTGGAGGGCCTGCGACACCTCGGAAATCTCGTCCAGGAACAGCGTGCCGCCGTCGGCCAGCTCGAAGCGGCCCTTGCGCTCGACCACGGCGCCCGTGAAGGCGCCCTTCTCGTGGCCGAACAGCTCGCTCTCGATGATCGACTCCGGCAGCGCCGCGCAGTGCACCCGGATGAACGGCCGGTCGGAGCGGTCGCTGTTGTAATGGATCGCATTCGCCACCAGCTCCTTGCCCGTGCCCGTCTCCCCGACGATCAGCACCGTCGACTGGCTCTTGGCCACCTGGGCGATCTGGTCGTAGACGACCTGCATCTCGCGGGAGTTGCCCACGATGTTGGCGGGCCGGAAGCGCTCCTTCAGCTCCGTGCGCAGGCGCTGGTTCTCCGCCTCGAGCTTGTCGCGCTCCTCCTGGGCCTGCTGGCGCAGCTTGACGGCCTGGGCGATCATGGACGCGACGATCTCGAGGAGCCGCACGTCCTCGCGCAGGACGGGCTCGGGCTTCGACACCTCGTCCACGCTCAGCGCGCCCACCACTTCCTTGCCCATCCGGATCGGCACGCAGATGAACGACGTCTCGGCCCGCTTGCCCCGGCCCGTCCGGTCCAGGAACTCGGGCGACTCGCTGGTCCGCGGAATGATGGCCGGCACGCCCGTCAGCACGACGCGGCCGGTGACCCCCTCGCCGAGCCGGTAGCGCCCCCGCCGCGCCTGCTGGGCCGAGAGCCCGTGCGCGGCCTCGATGGCGATCTCCCCCGTTTTCCGGTTGAGCAGGGTCAGCGTGGCGTACTTCATGTCCACGTGCCGCGCCACCGCTTCCAGGACGGGATTGACCACCTCGCGCAGGTTCATGCTCTCGTCGAGCAGGCAGCTGATCTGGTAGAGCAGTTCCAGCTCCTTGAGCGTGCTGAGCGTGGCCGGTTCTTTTTTCATGTCCCCTTCCTGGCGCCTCAGGCGCGCCGGATCAGGTCGCGAAACCGTTGGAACAGGTAGAAGGCGTCATGGGGCCCCGGGGCCGCCTCGGGATGGTACTGCACGGCGAACATCGGGAGCTTGCGGTGCTGCAGGCCTTCCACGGTGCGGTCGTTCAGGTTCAGGTGCGTCACCTCCACGAGGCCGGCGTCGAGGGAGTCGGGGTCGACGGCATAATTGTGGTTCTGGGAGGTGATCTCCACCTTGCCCGTGGAAAGGTCCTTCACCGGCTGGTTGCAGCCGTGGTGGCCGAATTTGAGCCGGAAGGTTTTCCCCCCGAGGGCGAGGCCCAGGATCTGGTGGCCCAGGCAGATGCCCATGACCGGCACCTTGCCCAGCAGCGCCCGCGCGGCCTCGGCCGCATAGGGCAGCGCGGCCGGGTCGGCCGGACCGTTCGATAAAAAGACGCCGTCCGGCTTGCGGGCCAGCACCTCCGCGGCCGGCGTCTTCGCCGGCACCACGGTCACCGCCATGCCGCTGCGGCGCAGGCCGCGCAGGATGTTCCACTTGATGCCGTAATCGTAGGCCACGATCTTCAGGTCGGCCGGCGGCAGCGTCTCCGCGAGGCCGAAGCTGGCCGTGATCCGGCCGTCCGGGTCCCACGCGTAGGGCTCGGCGCACGACACCCTGGCCGCGTAGTCCTGCCCGTCCAGCCCGCCCCACGCGCGCGCGCGCCGCACGCCCTCCTCGGGCGCCACCGCCCCCGTCGCGCAGAGAAAGGCCTTCTGCGTCCCCTTCTCGCGCAGCAGCGCCGTCAGGGCGCGGATGTCGAGGCCCGCCAGGGCCGGGATGCCCTGCCGCACCAGCTCATCGCGCAGCGACCGCTCGGAGCGCCAGTTGCTGGGATCCCGGATCTCGTGGACCAGGAAGCCGGAGGCGAAGAAGCCGCGCGACTCCATGTCCGCGGCGTTGACGCCGGTATTTCCAATTTCGGTACAGGTCATGGCCACGAACTGGCCGGCGTAGGACGGATCGCTCAGGATCTCCTGGTACCCGCTCATGCCCGTGTTGAAAACGGCCTCACCCAGCGCGTCCACGGGGGCGCCGGCGGACCAGCCCCTCAGGACGGTGCCGTCGGCCAGGGCGAGAAACGCCTTGCGCTCCCGCTGTTCCTTCCAATTCCAGCCGCTCATATCTTCCCCTTCCGCGTTCCGCCCGCGCCCGGCAGCTGAAGCCGGGGGCTGTGCCGGTGGAACTCCTGCAGGCTGCACACTTCCATGCCCGTCTGCTGGCGCAGATTCTCTAGCCCCCGGATGGCCGCCCGCATGCCGTCCACCGTGGTCGTGATCGGAATGCCCCGGATCACGGCGTGGGAGCGCATGCGGGTCTCATCCTCCTTGGGCCGGGGGCCCTTGGACGGGGTGTTGACGATCCAGGCGAGATTCTTCTCCTCGATCAGGTCGATCACGTTGGGGCGGCCCTCGGAGATCTTGAAGATGGCGTGGCAGCGGATGCCGTGGTCGCGCAGCCACGTGCTCGTGCCCGCGGTGGCGTAGAGGGCGAACCCCATCTCCACCAGCTTCGAGGCGAGCGGCAGCAGGTCCTTCTTGTCGGGGTCCCGCATGCTCAGGAAGACGTTGCCGCCCGAGGGGATCCGGTTCCCGGCCGCGACCTGGCTCTTCAGGAACGCCATGCCGTTCATCCGGTCCACGCCCATCACCTCGCCGGTCGACTTCATCTCGGGGGTCAGCACCACGTCGACGCCCGGGAAGCGGGCGAACGGGAAGACGGCCTCCTTGACCGAGAAGTGGCGGGGCCGGAACTCGGCGGTGAAGCCCAGGTCCTTCAGCTTGAAGCCCGCCATGCACAGGGCCGCCAGCTTGGCCAGCGGCACGCCCGTCGCCTTGCTCACGAACGGCACGGTCCGGGAGGCGCGGGGGTTCACCTCGAGCACGTAGACCGTCTGCCCCTGCACGGCGAACTGGACGTTCATCAGGCCGCAGACCTTCAGCTCCTTCGCCAGCGCGTGGGTGTGGGCCCGGATCACGTCCTGGACCTCCTTCGACAGCGTCGGCGGCGGCAGCGTGCAGGCGCTGTCGCCCGAGTGGATGCCGGCCAGCTCGACGTGCTCCATGATGCCGCCGATGACGGAGTGCTCCCCGTCCGACAGGCAGTCCACGTCCACCTCGACCGCGCTCTCCAGGAAATGGTCGATCAGCACGGGGCGGCTCTCCGACACCTCCACCGCCTCGCCCACGTAGCGCGCCAGCATGGCGGGGTCGTACACGATCACCATGGCCCGGCCGCCCAGCACGAACGACGGGCGCACCA
>JBIIYJ010000133.1:0-13534 GCA_044346855.1 Kiritimatiellia bacterium | reverse complement strand
TGCATGCGCCGCTGGTCGATTCGAGCGAGTGGCTCGGGGTGGGGGACGGCGAGAGGGCGGTTTACGGGCGGATCGAGGATTTCACCACGGCCAAGCCCAACCGGCTGGCGAGCGAGGGGCGCCTGCTGTCGGCCGAGGTGTGGCCGGCGCGGGGCGGGCCGCTGGCCCTGCCGCAGGGCCGCTCGCGGCGGCAGACCATCACGCTGGCCTTCGTGAAGGAAACCAGCACGCAGGGCGTCGCCAAGATGTCGGCCGCCCCGGTGCAGGCGCCCAAGGGCGTGGCGGCCATCCTGACCGCGCCCGTGCACGAGGGGCGGGCCAGCGTGAATCCGGAGTGGATCGCGCGGTGCGGCGAGTTCAAGCAGGACCGCGTGCTGCCCGCCGGGAAGCATGTCCGGATCGAGGCGAACCTGAACAGCCTGGTGCGGCTGAACATGCCCAACAGCAAGTTCGACGTGGGCGACACCGACTCGCACTACAACGACAGCTATTCCACGCTGGGCGAGGTGCTGGTGCACCGGCTCGAGGGCGCGCCGGTCATCCCGCGGATCTGGCCGCGCAGCTCGCCGACGCAGACCTACCTGGACTGCCACGAGCCCGTGTGGACGAACAACGAGTACGACGTCATTCACGCCTTCTGCGCCGAGGTGATGCGCACCGGGAAGATGGCGCTCTGGCCCACGCTGCGGCTGGCGGCGCGGCACAACATCGAGGTGGACTTCCTGCATTATTCCGACCACCGGTGGCTCCACCGGGCCACGCCCGCGCATTCGGCGCGGCACACCACCACGGGGGCGTATCCGAGTCATTTCTGGACCCAGGGGCTGCTGGAGTATTACTGCCTGACGGGGGATCACGACGCCCTGGAGGTGGCGCTGGCGCTGGGCGACAAGACGGTGGAGAATTTCAGCGAGCCCGAGCTGCGGGCGGTGTCGTGGGGGTTCAACCGCGAGATCGGGTGGTCGGTCCTGTCCCTGGCGTGCCTGGTGGATGTGACGGGCGAGGCGCGGTTCAAGCCGCTGCTGGAAGAGATGGTGAATTACCTGGTGGCGTTCGATCGCGCCGGGTACAAGGGCGGCATCAATTTGTCGGGCGGCAACGACCGGCAGAGCCTCAACCGGCAGATCGTGGGGAATTTCTTCGGCTACGGGAGCATGATGGAGGGGGTGGACCTGTTCGCCGATGTCACCGGCCGGGCGGATGTGGCGGAGTGGCTGAACACGCTGTGCCACGACCTCGCCGACGAGGCGCTGAACGGCGCGCGGGAGGGGGAGATCCGGGGCATCGACTTCGGGCTGTGCCTGTCGATCGGGCACGAGCGGACGGGCGACAAGCGGTTCATGGAGCTGGCGGGGCTGCTGCTGGACGTGGCGTACTGGAACGGGTCCGGCATCCAGGGCGGGGGCAGCGCGAAGCCGGTGGCCTCCTCCTATCGCGCCCTGCCGCGACTCCTTGGCCATGCCTGGCGGGCCGGCCTGCTGGAGCAGTACGAGTTTCCCAGCATGCGGGGGCGCTGACGGCCGGCCTGTCGCCAGACAGGCGAATGGCGGCGGCGAAGGGCCCATGAACCAGAGACGAAGCGTCACGGTTCAGGGCAAGCCTCGCCGCCCTACCCAAACCATTTCCCTGTTCTGGGTAGGGCGGTCAGCCTGCCCTGAGCCTGTCGAAGGGTCCCCTGACCGCCGCAGGCGCCTGCCTGGCGGCTTGCGGAAGGGACCAGCAAGGGATATAAAGAAAAAAACAAGGATAAGCCATGATAAGCAGAACGCTCCTGATCGCGAGCCTGGTCGGCGCTTCGATTCCGGCCCTGAACGCGGCCGACCTGATTCTGGTGGCCGATGGCAAGCCGAATGCCGTGATCGTGGCGGCCGCGGAAACCAACGCGATCCAGGCGGCCGCGGACATCCAGCGGTACATCGAGAAGATGAGCGGGGCCCGTCTTCCGGTTGTGAGCGAGGCGGAGGCGGCCGCCGGCGGGCTGCCGGTCACCCTCGCGGTCGGCCACACCCGCCTCGCCGCGAAGGCCGGCGTCCGGATTCCCTCCGGTTTCAAGGAGGTCGTGGGCGATCCGAACGTGTTCGAGGAGGAAGGGTTTGTCATCCGGGCGAAGGGAAACCTCATCGTTCTCGGGGGCAATTCCGACGGTCACTACCTCGGCACGTTTTACGCGGCCTACGAGTTCCTGGAGCGGCTTGGCTGCCGCTTCTACTTTCCCGGCGAGTGGGGCGAGGTGATTCCCGAAAAAAGGGACATATCGTTCCCCGAGACCGACCTGACGTCGAAACCCGACTTCGCCATCCGGGGCATCTCCCCGGGGGGCTGGATCCCGGTGACGGCCGAGGAGCAGGCTGTTTATGCGGACTGGGGAAAGAAGGTCAAGTTCTCCTACAACCCCCAGCGGGGCGACCATTTTTACCCGGGCGTGGGCGACGGCTTCCTCGCCTATCTCGTGCCGCCGAAGGAATTCCAGTCGAACAATCCCGCGCTCTACGCCATGAACAAGTGGGGCAGCCGGACCCAGCCCCTGTACGAGAACAGCGCGATGCTGTCGCTGGTCAGCTCCCAGACGTTTGCGATCGCGGTGCAGAATTTGAAAGAGGCGTTTTCCGGCAAGCGGCAGATGAGCACCGTCAGTTCCAACGGCGTGGGGATCAGCCCGCCCGACGGCGCGGCTTATGACTTCGATCCCGAAGCGGTGAAGAACAACCAGAACTTCAACTACCCGACCTACATCGACAAGCCCCAGACGAGCGAGGAGTTCTTCGGGTTTGCCGCCAGGCTGGCGAAGGCGTTTCCCGATAAGTGGATTTCGACCATGGCCTATGCGGGCCGCGAAGTGCCGCCCCAGGGGCTTACGCTTCCCCCGAATGTCATGGTCATGTATGCGCCCATCTCGTCCTGCGTGCTGCACCACGGGAACGACCCGTCCTGCTGGCGCCGGCAGGAGACGATCCGCATCATGCGGCAGTGGTGCAAGCTGACGCCGCACGTGGACATGTACGACTACAATCCCGGCTTCCTGCTCGGCAGTTTCGTGCCGGAGCGCGACGTGGCGAATTTCGCCGAGAACGTGAAGCTCTACAAGGATATGAAGCTGAAGGGGTTCAAGTCCGAGGGGCGCAAGGCGTTCATGCAGACCTGGATCAGCTACTACATGCGCGGCAAGCTGATGTGGGATTCGAAGGCCGACGTCGAGGCGCTTAAGAAGGACTTCTATTCGACCTTCTTCGGGGCCGAAGCGGGCCCCTTCGTCCAGCAGTGGTGGGACGCCTGCGAGCAGGCGCTGGCCGCCACCACAATGCACTGCCATGAGGACTGGCTCGTCAATCACGTCTACACGGTGCCGTTCACCACGCGGATCCATGCCTTCGTTGACCAGGCGGCCGCGTGCGCGATGACGCCGAAGCAGAAGGAGCGGTTCGCCGCCTTCGCGCTGATTGCCGACCATCTTGAGGCCTTTGCCGCGATGGAGGCGGCGGAGATGAAGCTGGATTATGGCGAGGCGGCGAAACAGGCCCAGCGCATGGAGGACGACAAGGCGAAGCTGATGGCCCAATACTCCTTTTTCATGGGGCCGGTCAAGAATCCGGAATTTCCCAACGGCCGGGTCATCAAGTACGGCGAACTGGCGAAGAAGGTCAAGGGCGAGCTCGGCAACCTGGTTGCGGAGGTGCCGATGGAGGCGAAGTTCGCGCGCGACCGGTTCAACGAGGGCGTGCTGGCCGAGTTTTACAAGCCGGCGTATGACGACGGCGACTGGGGCGTGAAAAACACCTTTCTCACGTGGGATGCGCAGGACAAGCCCGAGGACGCGAAGGGACACGACTACGACGGTTACGGCTGGTACCGGTTTACCGTGGACGTGCCCCGCGGGGCGGTGAACAAGCCGCTCAAGCTTTACCTGGGCGGCGTGATCAACGAAGGCTGGGTCTGGGTCAACGGCAACTATGCCGGCCATCGCGCCTGGAACCTGTGGTGGGCGGGGCGCAACGCGCTGGAGATGGAAGTGGACGTCACGGGCAAGGTCAAGGCGGGCCCCAATGTCATCGCCATTCGCGTGTGGAACGACGCCGAGATCGGCGGGTTGTACCGTCGCGGGTTCCTGTGGGCGCCGAAATAAAAGGACAGGTGTTTTTGAGATGAACGCAATACCGCAACACTGGCCGATGGCCACCAGCCTGATGTATGGGGGAGGCCTCGGGCGCTCCCTGTATGATCCGTTTGCGGAGGCCCGCCAGGCCGCGGATAAGATCAACGCCAACCGCGCCCGCCTTTCCCTGGACGGCGTTCTCGCGGAGGCGCCGTGGGTTGCGCGCCGGGACGTGGAGGAAGCTCTGACGGCTTTTCACAAGGACGCCATGGGACGCATTCCTTCCGCCACCCGCTACCCGGAGGCCAAGCCGTTTGTCGCGCAGGTGCTGGCCTACGAAAAGGAGCTGCGGCGGCTGGCGAACCTGGATGACCTGGGCCTAGCCGTCGCCATGAGCCTGGACAAGTTCCTGCTGTTCCGGGGGCGCCGGCGGTTCGGCCTCGGCCGGCCGCCTGCGCCGGCGGAGAAGTGCCGCATCCTGCTGCACCTCGACACGGACCGGGGGCCGTTTTTCATCAAGAACGTCGATGATCCCGCCGCCAACTGGAAGCCGGCGCCCGCGCTGCCGGCGCGCCTGCCCCGCTCGGAGTACTGGTGGGACCAGGTGGAATGGGTCGCGGACGGCGTGGGGTCGGGGATGCATCTCGACGAGGAGCCGGAGGAACTGTTTCCCCTGCCGGGCTTCGCCCTGGCCGGCGAGCACGCCCATGACACGCCGGGCGTGGTGGACTTCTTCCGCCGCTACAGCGCGTTCTTCGGCGGGCGCAATCTTCTCGTCTACGATCGAAAGCTGCGCATGGCCGCGATCGAGAAAACCAGTCACAGCCACTGCGAGGTGTTTCCGCCCGAGGGCGGCCGGTGGGCGCATGTCAGCGGCATGGTCTGCCGGGATCCGGGCTCGCCGCAGGGACGGCACCAGAAGGCGCACCGCGATGAATACCGCCGGCTTTACGGGCTGACGGACGACAACACGTCGGACGCCGCGTTCTGGGACTTCTGCGACGCCGGCGAGCGCCTGCTGGTGGAGCGGGTGCGGAAGCTGGGCGCGCGGCCGCGCGTGAAGGACATCGTCGAGCTGTTCCTGACGCCCTATCCCGGCGGCCTGTGCAAGAACGGCCGCCTGGTCCACCCGCGCCAACCGGTCGGCGAGTATACCCTGTGGACGTACGCCCATGTGTTTGGCGAGAACAAGTACCTGCGCTGGCAGCGCGGCGCGGATCTGTCGGCCGCGCCTGCCGAGCCCGAAGTCTGTGAATTTGGTTGATCCGTGCTGCTTTCCGCGATCTCAGGCAAGCGGATTACGCCAACGCAAACCGGGGAATCTGTTGAAGTCGGCGTCGTTGGAATGCAATTCCGCCTGATTCTCGATGGCCAGTGCGGCCAGGTGTGCGTCGGTGACCAGTTCGCTGCTCAAGAGTTGGAGGTTCGCAAAGGATTCCAACAGTTGAAGGTGACGAGGGCCGGGCTGCAGGATCTGGACCTGCGGGCGGACGAGCCATGATTGGATATGGGACAGCGCCTCGCTGGCGTGCAGGGGTTTGACCAGGATTTTCCGATTGGTCATCAAACGAACAAATCCCAGGCTAACCGCCCAGGGCAGCCCGATTGGCTGGGTTTCTTCCATTAACCGTTTCCACCAGAGGGCGGCGGAACCGTGATGAGGGGCATCACGGTTGTAAGCGTAGACGAGCAAGTTGATATCCGGAATAATCAAGCCCGACTCCGTTTTGTCCGGTGCTTCTTGACGAAGGTTTCGGTTTCAAATTCGTCCGACACCTGGTTGAGCTTCAGCGGATCGATGCCGGGTAGAAATCCGCAGGATTTGGCTTTGACCACGAAATCACCGGGTGATTCCAGGGGGCGCTCGCTGGCGGCCAAACCCCGACGCAGCAGTTCGTTCACGACGCTTTTGAATCCCCGGCGGGTGGAGCCTGAAATCCGCCTTAGTTCAGCCACGATGTCATCATCGACGGTTAATGTCGTTCTCATGTAGACATCATGATGCTTTTTAGTCTTGATGTCAAGATGCTGTCGGTTATGATCGCAGGGAGAAAGAAAAACGAGGCGAAAAGGGGATGTGGGCAACATGACGATCAACACCAAATTGGCAGCCGGTTCTGTTTTTGACCAGGCCGCCCGGGTTTTCGACGGGTGGACCGATCCGGACACCGGCGTGCGCGTGCTGCGTGTGCTGCCGTCTGGTTCCAAGGCGGCGCCCGGCGGCTATGCCACGCCGTATCAGCAGACCCGTCCGTTCCTGGACGGCGGCCGGCGGGTGCTGCTGCACGAGAACGCCGAGGTAAATCCCGGGGGGAAGCGCAGTTCGGTCCTGCTGGACCTGGCGACCGGCCTGGTTGAGCGGCCGTTTCCGGCTGACAATCAGGCGATAGACGTGGACCTTGCGACGGGGTGGGCGCTGATGTGCCGCGTGCTCGGGGCGGAGGTGATGGTATACCTTTACGACCTGAACGAAAAGCGCGAACTGGGGTGCGCCCTGACGGAAGGCTGGAAGTTCGGCGGCTGTTCGATGCAGGCTGACGGCCGGCGCGCGGTGGTGTCGCGGTATCAGGGCAAATTCTACGAGGAGCACTGCCGCACGCAACTCCACCTCCTGTCGCCCGGCGAGCCGCCCCGCCTGATCCTGGATAAGGACGGCGTTTTCGGAAACCACATGCAGGGGTGTCCGACGGACCCCGACCTGTTCACCTACAATGCCTGGCCGACGCCGCGCCGGGATGTGGAGGGCGTGACGTGCCTTGCCTCGGTGGACGGCCGTGTGGACCGGCTGCTGCCGCTCGACGCCAACGCCCCGCGGCCGGCCGATTTCTACGGTGTCCGCGATCATTATGTCTGGACGCCGGACGGAACCCGCATCGTCAGCTATCTCAACCGCAAGCGGGTTGACATGACGGCGCCGTTCAATCATTTCGAGTTCGACTGGTGGCTCTCGGCGCTGGACTGGCGGACCGGCGAGGATTATTGCGTCCAATATCCCCGGGGCCGCTGGGGCGGGCACATGCACATGACGCCCGATTCCCGCTATATTCTCTGCGGCGGCGGGCCCGGGTTCGACAAGCTGTATGCCGTGGACATGCAGGCCTTGAAGCACGGCTGGAACGAGCAGGTGATCTGCGGCTATCCCAGGACGGTCTCCACGGGCTTGAATGCCAGCCCGTACCCGTACCCCTTCGCCCTGCCCGACGGCAGCGGGGTGCTCTTCAACGCGGGCTGGCCGGGCCCCGACCACGGGGTCTACCTGGTCGAGTGGCCGAAGGGTCTGTAGCCGTCACCAATAGTCCGCTCCGTTGCAATGCGGATTGTATTATTGGATTGCGTTGGGGTCCCCTTGGCGTATAGTAATTGTCAGTTCCGCTCGAGGTGGGGCGCAACGACTGAGGAGGGGACCATGAATAGCCGGAGCCTGTTCGGAGTCGCTCTGTTTGCCGTCGCATGCGCCATCGCGCAGGCCGGGACGTTTACGTGGGACAACGAGAGCGGCGATAACGCGTGGACGAACCCCCAGAACTGGACGAACAACGCGGGGCTGCCCGGCAAGGCGGACACCGTGGTGTTCAACGACTTGATGACCGGACTCTGCCGGGTCGAAACCAACGCGCTCGTGGCCGCCCTGGATATCTCGAATGCATTCGGGACCGTCGAGTTCGACATCCCGCCGGGGTCCGTCCTCTCTCCGATCGCGTACCGGCAGGGGTACAATGTGACCGTCACCAACCGCGTGGTGATGCGCGGGGGCGGAACCTTTGCGCCGACCGGGGACGTGAACGTGGCGTTTCATAGTCCTTCCGCCGGTTTCGCCCGATATCCTGCCGCCGTTCTCGTGCTGTCTAATGTGGTGTTCGATACGACCCACCTCAACAATCTCCAGGTCTCGTACAATGGCTGGAGCATCGGCTTTATGACCGGGACGCTTGATCTGGCGAACGCCACCGTGGTGTGGCGGGACAGCACGAACACCCTGGCCACGAAAGCCAACTTTGCCGTTGGGGGCGTTCAGGGCCATTCGTTTGGAACCCTGCTGCTTCCCGGGACGCTCACGAACATCACCGCGGGAGGCATGTTTATCTTTGGAACAAGCCAGGGAGGGGGAGGCCCCAATATCATTGACTTCGGGACGAATTCAGCCATCCGGTCGATCCGCGTCGTGTCAGATTGCTATTTCAGGAACGGGTTGTTCGTTCACGCCCAGGACGGGCTGACCCGGACTGGTTTTCCGAATCAGGTTGATTTCACGGTCGGAACGAGCGCCCAGCCGGCCCGGTTTCACGCGGGGGTTTACTACGGCACGTATGCCCGGACCGTTTTGACGAATTTCGCCAGTTTCAAGGGCTGGCTCTCGGAGCTTCAGGTCGGCCGCGTGAACAACAACGGCGCGGGCGCGTGCTATGCCGAGCTGGATCTGTCCGAAAAGAGCGTTGCCAACCCGGAAGGGAGCGTCACGCCCCTGAGCCTGGCAGTGCCCTCGGTCGTGATCGGCGGCGCGGCGGGAAGTCCGGTTGGCGTGCTCCGCCTTCCCTCGTCCCTGACCAATATCTGGTGCCACTCCTTCGAAATGGGCGCCATTACCGGAACGACGCCGACCAACAACCAGGTGTCGTTCGGCTCCAACACGCAGCCGATCACGTTCACGGTAGCCAGCAACCTCTCGCTGGGATTCGCCGATTTCAGGTCGATCGGCCCCGGGGGCGCGATGGGTCTCGCGTTCCCCGCGGGCAGCCGCCTGCGGGTGGGCGGGCCGAATAACCGGGGCGTCGTGCGGCTTGGCAACATCCGGGATAGCGGCGGCTCCCGCCACTTGTTCGGCAAAGGCTTTTCGGAGGTTACCCTCTACGCCAGCAATCTCTTCATCGGGCTGAGCACCGGAAACAACGGGTACACCCACTATGTGACAAATGATTTCCGCGAGGCGACCCAGTTCCTGTGGAATGTAAAAGAAACCATTTCTGTGGGAGCGGGCCGGCAGGGGGAATTCGATTACACATTCCTGCCGGCGAACGGAACGGTGGCCTGTTCCAACCTGATCGCGGGCACCACGGGCACCGTGGGCTACCTGGGCTGGCGGTCGCTGCTGGTCCTCAGCAACACCGCGTTTGCCGCGAGTCACGCGGTGACGCTCCAGGAAACGGCGGTCGTCACCAATTTCGTGGATGGCCGGCCGTCCGGCTTTGACATCGGCACCACGGCCCTGGACATCCAGGACCCGCAGACGAATTTTGCCGATTATGGCCGGATGGACCTCCGCTTCGTGAGCGACCCGGCGGACCCCTCGGTCGCGTATTGGGGCCTGCGGATAAAAGGCGACGGGGTGAGCGTCGTCCAGGCGCTGACCGTGACAAACAGCACCTATCCGGCCCGGCGCCTGACCTGGAGCACCAACGGCCTGTCGGCGAAGGCCGCCGCGCGGTTCGGCATCCACTATGACGCCCTGCGCAACGTGACGTACGTGGGGGTAAGCCCGCTTGTGCGAGGCACGCTGCTCCTCGTGCGGTGACCCGCTAAGCCGTCCACTCTGTCCACCCTGTCCGCGCCGTCCTCCGCACTGCAATGCGGATTGCATTATAGGATTGAGTTGGGTTCCCTTTGGCGTATAATTAATGGCCTGTTCCGCTCGAGGCGGGGCGCAACGCTTGAGGAGGGGACTATGAATAGCCGGAGTCTGTTCGGAATCGTTTTGTTTGCCGTCGTATGCGCCCTCGCGCCCGCCCGGGCCCAGGATGCGGCCTGGACCAACCGGACGAGCGGGAACTGGTCGCAGCCCGAGAAGTGGAGCCCCAACGAGGTTCCCGGGGCCGGCACCAACGTCTGGTTCACCAACAACACGGCCGCCGTGTCGTATATCGTGACCAACGACGTGCCGGACAACCGGTTCGCCAACCTGGCCATCTACAATCCCAGCAACAGCGGCTACCACACGCTGGCCTGCTACGGGGTGGGGTTTGAATCCAGCGGGTCGGGGTTCATCGGTCGCAATGGTTTCCTGATGGTCACCAACTCCACGGTCTCCTTTGCCGGGTCGGTCACCGTCTCGAATACGGGCCTCATGTATATCCGCTCCAACGCGGTCGTCAATGTTGGCGGAACCAATCAGACCCTGGCAAATGCGTCCGGAATGGCGTTGACGAATCTGCCGGGCGGTATCATCGAGCTGGGGCAAGCTGGCGGCAGCGCCACCGATTTGCGCTACAGCATGATAAACGCCTCCACCGCGTCTGTCGGCGTTGTCAACCAGGGAACCATCCGGAACTTGACCGGGCATTATATCTGGGGTGTTGTCAATGCGGTCATTTTGAACGACACCAATGGCCTTATCTATACAGGCACCATGCAGGAAGGGATGATTCTGCACCAGGTCCCGACCAACCGTGGAAAACTGCACGTCGGGAACGTCTCCGCCTCGATGTTTATCACCAATGGGAACGTTGTCAACGAGGGCGTCATTGAAAACAACCAAGGCGGTTTTCGGATCGTCAACGGGGCGCTGATCAACGCGAGCAATGGCTTTGCAAGGATCATGAACGGTGGCGGCACGCTGTATGCCCTCTCCACGGTGAATCATGGCATTATCGTTGTAAGCAATGTGCAGAACAGCGCCGTTTCCCTGGACCTGGGAGGCGCGGTTACCAATTACGGAGAGATGCTCTTATATCGCACTATGCCGGTGGGCGAGAACACCCGGTATGTGTTCACGGCGTCTAACATTGTGAACATGGGCGTCATCCGCGGGCTCGGCTCTTACGACACCCTGCTGACCAACTCGATAACGGGCATATATATCATTTCGCCCATGACCAACCGGCTCGAAGGCAAGATCCTCTCGACAAACGGGGCTGTCTTTGTAATGGCCAATGTGATGAATGAGGGAACACTTGAAGCAAACAGTGGCACGGTGCTGGCTGTCGGGGCTTATAATGTGCTGCCCGGCCGGATCCGCGTCGGAGCGCTTCCGTTCATGAACCAGGGGACTGTTTCCTTGCGAGGCGGGGATTTCGGGGTGCTGCTGTTGACCAATGCAGTTGGCGCAACGCTTCGCGGGGAAGGATCTGTCGGCCTGGTGGCGCTGACGAACTGCATATCGGCTTCGCTTCAAACCACCAATTTTACCCGGTTTCTGCATGTCAAGGGTGTAGTCAACGCGGGGCGGATCGAGCCGGACGGGGCGTTGAGCGCCGGCGCCATTTCCAACCTGTCCGGGGGCGTGATCGCGGGAATGGGCGCCATCCGGTCGGCTAACGTCACCAATTACTACGCGGGCGAAACCCTGGTGACGACGAACGTCAACACGGGCGCCGGAATCCACAACGCGGCCGGCGGCGTGATTCTGGCCGACGGCGGCACGCTGACGCTTGAAAACGGGTTTATCGGCAACAGCCAGTACGGAACCATTGGCGCGACCAACGGTGGGCTGCTGCGGATCGGCGAAATCCCACAGGCGCTGACGAACCAGGGCGCGATCGGGCTGTGGAACGGCCGCCTGGCGTGCGGTGATCTGACCGTGACCAACGGCACGGTGACCATCGACCTGGACAACCTGGCCTCGGGGGTGGACGGGCTTGTGCAAACGGCCAACCTGACCCTTGGGGGAACCAGCACGCTGGCGCTGACCGGGGCGGGCCACAAGGCTGTCCTCTTCCGGTACACGGGCACGTTGGCGGGCCGCTTCGGGTCCGTCACGGGCGTGCCGGCGGGCTACCGGGTGCTCTACGGGACGGAAACCGACAGCAGCGTCAATCGGGCTCCTTCCGGCGCCACGCTCATCCTGATTCGATAGCAGGGGTTTATCATCACCAGCCAGCAACAGCATATCGCCAAGGCGTGCGGGGTCAACCCCGCCACCGTCTCGCTGGCCCTGAACAATCACCCCCGCGTGGCGGAGCGCACCCGGCTGCGCATCCAGGCGGAGGCGCGCCGCCTGGGCTACGTGGCCAACCATGCCGCCCGGCAGCTCGCCCAGGGCCGCTTCGGCCGCCACCGGCGCGCGGTCGAGCGGGTCGGTTTTGTCCTGTTCGGCCGGCATGAGCCGCTGCGCGGCGCCTATCTGGCGATCCTCGCGGGGGTCGAGCAGGAGGTGGCGGGACACGGCGGCACGCTGCTCTTCATGCGCGAATTTTCGGAGCGCCCCCGCGCCCGCTTTGTCGAACTGTCCCGCTCCGGCGCCGTGGACGGCCTGGCCCTGGTCGGGGCCGTGGACGACGCCGCCCTCCGCAAGGCGGGGCGGACCGGCCTGCCGTTCGTCGTCATGGGCGACCATCACGGCTCGTCCCCCGTCCACCAGGCGACGGCGGATTTTCCGGAAATGGGCCGCCTCGCGGTCCGGCAGTTGGTTGCCCGGGGCCACCGGCGGATCGGGTTCGTCGGCGCCACCATGCGCTACGTGTACCAGCAGGAGATCCGGGCCGGCGTCCGGGCGGCGCTGGAGGAGTCCGGCCTGCCCGCGGGGGCGGAGTGGATCCAGTCGCACGGCGCCGGTGAAAACCTGATGACGCCCCTGCGCAGGCTTCTGGCGCTTCGGCCGCGCCCGACCGCCCTGATCCTTGGCGAGCCCAAGGAGGCCGGCCATTTGCTGGCCCTGCTGAGCGGGTTGGGGCTTAAGGCGCCGGACGACATCAGCCTGCTGTCTTGTGAGGAGAGCGATTCCCTGGCGGTCGCTCCGGGGGTTGCGCATGTTGACGCCTCCATGATGGAGGTGGGCGCCGCCGGGGCCGCGCTGCTGCGGGAGGTGGCGGCGGCGCCCGATTGTCCGGTCCGGCGGGTCCTGGCCGCGCCCCGGTTTGTGGAGGGCGGAAGCGTCAGGAAGAGAGGGAGATAATATGGCGGTTTTCAAATACGAGACGCATCTGCACACGTCGGAGACCAGCAAGTGCGCACACAGTTCGGGCGCGGAGTTCGCGCGCTATTACAAATCCCTCGGCTATACGGGGATTTTCGTGACCGATCACTTCTTTAACGGCAACACCACCGTTCCGGCGTCGCTGCCCTGGAACGAGCGGGTCGAGCTGTTCTGCCGCGGTTATGACGTGACGGCACAGGAGGGGGCCAAGCTCGGGCTCGACGTGTTTCTCGGGTGGGAATTCGGCAACGGCTGGGCGCACTACCTCACCTACGGGCTCGGCAAGGACTGGCTGCTGGCCCATCCCGATATGCTCACCTGGAAACTGCTGCCCTATTTCGACCGCGTCCATGCGGACGGCGGCGGGATCGTCCACGCCCACCCCTTCCGGGAAAAGGTTGACGTCATCGAGCTGGTTCCGGGCAGGATCGACGGGGTGGAGGTCATCAACCCCGGCCGGCCCGACGACGCAAACCGGCACGCCCTGGATTTCGCCAACAGCTTCGGCCTGCCCCGCACGGCCGGCTCGGACATCCACTCGACGGATCAGAAACGGCTCTGCGGCGTGACCCTCTCCCGGCGGCTGGCGGACGGCCGCG
>JBIIYJ010000418.1:0-4038 GCA_044346855.1 Kiritimatiellia bacterium | reverse complement strand
ATTCGAGAAAACCCCGCTTTTACGGCCCTTTTCTCAGTATGACCCTTCATTGGACTCTCCTGACTCACAAAAACAGCAGTATTTACCGGGTTTTTAACCGGACAGTAGTGTCTTTACCGTAATCTCTCTGGCATGCGCCAAACCGGACGCAGTTTCAATGCCAGGCGATGAGAGGATGGATGAGTGGACATTGCGCACCCCCCCTCATCGTTCCCTCTAATCGGTCCCCCTCATCGGTTCTGCACTTACATGCCAGGCGCCTGATGTATGTCGGCGCCTGCATCGCCTGCCCGGGTGTGGATGCCGTCGGGGCTTCAGAATTACCACGGTGGAACACGGCGAACGGAAGACACGGCGGAGCACGGTTAAGAGAAGAGAATACAACTTCCAACGCATAGTTGTTTTGCGATGGCAAATTCGCCTGATCGATCATCTTTACCGTAATCTTTACCCTAATCTCTCTGGCATGCGCCAGGCCGGGCGCAGTTTCAATGCCAGACGATGAGCGGGATGGATGAGTGGCCATTGCGAAGCACCCCCTCATCGTTCCCCCTCATCGGTCTGTCATTCGCGAGGCCTGGTTCAACTTCCAACACAGAGGCCCCTCATCCCGGAGAGAAGAGGTGAGGACGCAGAGTTGTTTTTTTGCGACGGCAAATTCGCCTGATCGATAGTCTTTACCGTAATCTTTACCGTAATCTCTCTTTCCTGCCTTGTGAAACGGGCGTTTCTTTGCAAGGATTGTCCGCACACAACCACAGGTTCAACCCATGATAACGCTTCAAGACGCATCCCGTTTGCCCCTGGCCCACGACGTGGACGTGCTGGTGGTCGGCGGCGGGCCGGCGGGCGTGTCGGCCGGTTTCGCGGCCGCGCGCAACGGCGCCCGCACGCTCATCGTGGAGCAGTTCAACTGCCTCGGGGGCGTGGCCACGGCCGGCGGCCACGGCCACATCTGCCTCTATTCGGCCTGGAGCGACCGCACCCGCGTGGTGGGCGGCGTCACCTACGAGATGGGCCTTCGGGTCGCCAAGGCCGGCTATGGCCGCTGCACCACCTCCAACGTCGACTTCGAGATCGAGGGCATGAAGAAGATCCTCGAGGAGATGGCCGAGGAATCCGGCTGCCGGCTCCTGTATCACACCTTCTTCTGCGACGCCGTGGTGGAAAAGGGCCGCGTCGCCGGGGCCGTCATCCAGAACAAGGGCGGCCGCCAGTGGATCCGCGCGCGCCGGGTGGTCGACTGCACGGGCGACGGCGACGTCGCCGCCTCCGCCGGCTGCGGCTTCCAGACCGGCGACGAGGAAACCGGCCTCTGCCAGCCCTGCACGCTCATGTTCACCATCGGCGGCGTGGAGTGGCCCAAGGTCGCGGCCTGGCGGACAAGCTACAACATGAGCGAAGTCTGGGCGAAAGCCCAGGCGAACGGCGACATGCGCCCGTTCCAGCATGTGATCATGGGCTTCTGGTGGACCCCGACCCGGCCCGACCAGGTGGGCATCAACTTCACCCACGTCAACAACGTGGACTCCACCAAGGCCGAGGACCTGACCGCCGCCACGATCGAGGCCCGCAAGCAGGCCTACGAGTCGATCGCCGTGTTCCGGAAATATGTCCCCGGAATGGAGTCATGCTACATGGTCAGCACCCCGGCCACGATCGGCATCCGCGAAAGCCGCCGCATCGACGGGGAGCACCGGCTGACCCGCGACGAGGTGGTGGGGCAGGCCGCGTTCCCGGATTCGATCGGGTACGGCTCGTTCTTCATCGACATCCACAACACCAAGGGGCCGGGCATGGACGACAAGACCTGGCGGCCCGGGCCTGGATTCAAGTACCAGATCCCGTACCGCATCCTGGTGCCGAAGGGGATCGACAACCTGCTGGTCGCGGGCCGGTGCGCCAGTTGCGACCACGCGGCGCTGGGCAGCCTGCGGGTCATGCCCCAGTGCGGCGTGATGGGCGAGGCCGCCGGCACGGCCGCGTTCCTGTCGCTCGCGGGTGACCTGCCCCCCCGGCGGATCGACGTTCAGGCCCTGCAGGCGCAGCTGCGGAAACAAGGCTGCATCGTGGATGAGGCGGACATCGAGGCCGCAAAAAAGGCGGACGGAGCCAGGTCATGACAGCCCCCGCACGCTGCGAAGCCCGCGCCCTGTTCAACGTCCGGATTCCCATGCGCGACGGGATCCATCTGGCCGCCGACGTCTACCTGCCGCCCGCGGAGGGCAAAGGGTATCCCGTGATCGTCTCCTTTTCCCCCTACGACGCCACCAGCGGCCGGAGCGCGGGGGGGATGAGTTGGGTGAACCGCGGGTTTGCCTACGTCGGCGCCGACTGCCGGGGGCGGTTCAAGTCGGAAGGCGATTTCGAGCCGTGGGTCAACGAGGTCCGCGACGCGCGTGACCTGCTGGACTGGATCGCGGCCCAGCCCTGGTGCGACGGCAACATCGGCATGGTGGGGGGCTCCTACGTCGCGGCCACGCAACTGGCGGCCGTCGCCGGCGGCCATCCCGCGCTGAAGGCCGCGGCCCCCTCGGCCATGCAGGCCGACCACTATGACCTCTACTACACCGGCGGCGCGCTCGTGCTCGGCTTCCAGCCCGGCTGGCACATCGGCATGACCGCGCGCGGGCGTGCTCCGGCGACGCCGCCCGACTGGAGCCGCCTCGTGCGCCAGCTGCCGCTGAACCGGCTGGACGAACTCGCCGGCATTCCCTGTCCCTCCTGGAAGGCGGTCACCGCGCATCCGGTGCGCGATGCGTTCTGGCGGGAGCGTTCCGTGGGCGACACGCTCGCGCGGGCGAAGACCGACCTGTTCCTGCAGGGCAGCTGGTACGATCCGATCTGCCCCTCCATCCTCGACGAGTTCGCGCTCGCCCGGCCGGGGCAGTACACCTGCCTGCGGATCGGCCCCTGGGTGCACGGCGTCAACACGCTGGAGGGGGAGATCGACTACGGGCCGGCGGCCCGGGTGACGGAAGAGGCCGAGATCGATTTCCTGACGGCGCGCCTCGCCGGGCGCGAGCCGGCCACGGCCCGCCAGCCGGCGCCGCTGCAGATATTCGTCATGGGCGCCAACGTCTGGCGATTCGAGGACGAATGGCCGTTGAAGCGGACCCGGTGGACCTCCTTCTACCTCGGCAGCGGCGGCCATGCCAACACGTCCGGGGGCGACGGTTGGCTGGGGCGCGATCCGGTTGAGGCGCGCGACTGCCCGGCCGACACGTTCACCTACGATCCCGAAAACCCGGTGCCCACCTGCGGCGGGCGGGTGGTCGGGGCTGGGGGGCAGCGCAACCAGTCAGAGGTCGAAAAAAGGAACGATGTGCTGGTCTACACCCTGCCGCCGCTGACCGCCGACCTGGAGGCCACGGGGCCCGTGGCGGTGCGGCTGTTCGTTTCCTCGACCGCGCCCGACACGGATTTCACGGTCAAGCTGGTGGACGTCTTTCCGGACGGCCGCCCGTTCAACGTATGCGAGGGGATCCAGCGCATGCGCTACCGGGGCGGGGCGGAGGGCGAGGCGGCGCTGCTGGCGCCGGGAGTCGTGTACGACACGACCGTGGAGGCGGATTGCACGTCCTACGTCTTCAAGCGCGGCCACCGCATCCGGCTCCAGGTCTCGAGCAGCAATTTCCCGCACTATTCCCGGAACCCCAACACCGGGCGCGACCCGGCCGCGGAAACCGAGCTGAAAACCGCGGTGCAGACCATCCACCATTCCGCCGACTTTCCCTCCCGCCTCATCCTGCCGGTGATAGACTCCGCTTTTCACTCCTAGCTCCCTGAAAGAGGAAGATTACCACGGTGGAACACGGCGAACGGCCGACACGGTGGAACACGGTTCAGAGCCCTGTAGTAGACGAAGCGTCACTACAGGGTGCCCGGAAGAGGAGAATCATGGTGGGATTCAGGGCGTGGGGCTTCCATAACTGGTGGCTGGGAAGGACTACAAAAGGAAGTGGGCACGGGTCTCCTGACCCGTGCGGGATGCGAGACCATTGAAAACCCGTGCCTCCGGTGGGCGGGAAAAGGGCC
>JBIIYJ010000417.1:0-4039 GCA_044346855.1 Kiritimatiellia bacterium | reverse complement strand
CGCCGCCAGGGGAATGGTGACCCGCCGCTCCTCCCCAGCCCTCGAAAACTGGTACGGCACGGACCCGGCCTTGCCGACCGGCCTGCCGGAGACGTCGAGAATCTCCCACGCGAGGCTGCCCTTCGCGGCCGCCAGCGCAACCAGCTTAACCCCGGTCTCCAGCTTGTCGCCCTCGACGAAAACGTTTGCCGGCTGGGACTGCTCCATTACCAGGCCGACCGGCGACTTCTCCAGCGTGACGCCGAACACCTGGACGGCGCTGGTGGAGTCGGGATCGGGCTTGGACGTGTTGTCGATCTGCTCGAAATTCTCCCACGGCTTCCCGAAGAATTCGAAATTCAGGACCGGGCTGGCCATGGCCAGGTCGATGATCGCCCCCGTCTTGAGGGGAATCTCGACCAGGAACAGGGGCACGGAAACGGGCGCCCCGTCCGGCCCGGTCTTCGTCACGGCGCCAACCGGGGTGATCCCGCGGCCCGGCTTCTCGTCGCCGCGGGGCAAGGTCACGAGGGTGTCGGCCAGGGTGTTGTTGCCAGTCCCGTTTTCGACGTACCGGGCAAGGCGGGCGGTCAGCAGCGGAACCTTGGCGGGATCGGGATCCACCGCGCAAAGAACCCAGGCCTTGCTGTAGGGGGCCCCGGGCACGCTGAAGTGTACCTCCGTCAGCAAGCCGTCAAAAGGGGAACGCGCGAGGTATTCGTCGACTTCCAGGGCCCAGTTCCCCTGCCCTTCGCGGGTCAGGCCGATGTCCGCGCTCCCGGCCCCGTCCGTTACAATCATGGGCAGCCCCTTCACATCCGCCAGGCCGGGCTTGAGGCTGGGCTTCGCGGCCGAGAAGGCTTTCGCCATGCCCAGCGCGCCGACGTCGAGCGGCAGGTAGCGGTCAGAGGAAAAGGCGAACGCTTTTGAAAACGGCTCGCGGCTGGACGCCCCGTCGGCCAGGGTGAAGGTCGCAGACCGGGCCACGCCCCCCGTCAGGCTGCCGGCGAAACAGCCGTCCAGGTACAGATCGACGCCCCCCGCCGTTCTCCGGCATTCCACCTTGAGGGGATGCTCCGAAGCCCTTGGCAGCAGTTCCCAGTCGCGAATGATGTCTCGGTAGGCGTCTGTGAAGCTGTAGCTGGTGTGATAGCGGCGAAGCTTGGGACGGATGTGATACGCCAACGTGCCTTTGGCTCCCCCGATGCCGGTGACCTGGATGATGGCGTCGGGCAGCTCGTACTTTTCCTTCGTCTCCTTGCCGTCCACCTTGACTTTCCGCTCCTGGGGAATGCCGGCCACGCCAAAGGTCAGGACGTTGGTGCGGCCGTCGTTCCAGGCGAGCATCATCCGGACGGACGCCTTCTCCAGTCCTGTCCGGAGGGTCACGCCAAAGGAGTCGGCAGCCGCCACGACCAGGTCCGTCTGCTCGACGCCGGTGATGAAGGAGGCCGGCTCCGGTATGCGCGGCGCGGGCAACAGCCGGGTGACGGACAGGTTGGGCAGCGGGGCGGGATCGCGGACTTCGAGGTCCGTGATGCTGAACCCGCAGTCCTTGAAGCCGGCCACGTTGAAGCCCGCAAACGGAGAGGCGCCCATCGCGCAGTCCAGAACGGGCTTGAACACCCGGTTGTCGTCGATCCAGAGCTTCAACCGCCCGGCCTTCACGGTCACCACGCACCGGCGCCATTCATTATTGGGAATGGGCGCGGCCAGGGACCCGGCCGCCGTAAGGGCCGGCCTGAGGCCGGCGCTGGTCGCCTGCACAGCGTTGGAGGAAAAGGCAAGGATCACCTCGCCCGGTTTGGCGGGATCCCCCAGGCGGAGCCGGAGTTCGAGCCGCCGTTCCCCCTCGGACTGGAAGCGGAACCGGAAAAGAAGGTCATAGTTTTCCAGCGCGAGCGAAAGCGAGCCGGCCGGCAGGAATTCCTTGAAGACAAGACCCGATTCTGTCATCCGGCAGTTGGCCTCGGCGGTCTGCTTCCAGACCGGATCGTTGCCAGCCGTGATGCCCAGGTTGGTCGCGCACACGGGTGGCAGATCGCGATAGTTCCTGAAATTTTCGCGGAAATGGGTCCTGGCCGCAAGGGGCTGGACGAGGCAGCCCGAGGCCGCCAGCGAAAGGGCAACGGCCCGGAAGAACCGGAAGCGGGATGACGGAATCATGCGTCTTTCCTTAGGTATGGCAATTCACCTGACGACCGTCTCATGATCGTTCATGCACAGGCAGGTCACAAGCGGCAAATTTTGATATTGATGTTCACTTTCCGGCACTGATCCAGAGGGAAGAGGCCGGCGCGGGTCTGGAACACTCAGTACAGAATCATCAGCGACCCGTCGGGACGCCAGGCCTGGAAGTCGGCCAGCACCACCCCCTGGAGGCCGATCTCGATCGCAACCGTTCCGGCGCGGGTTTTCAGGTCCTCGGCGAAAACCGTGGCGCGGCCGCCGTTCGAGAATCCGCCGGAAACGGAGGCGGGCCCCTGATTGGTCATGATGAGGAAACGATCGCTCCGGGCCGGGAGGAAACCCTCCTTCAGAACGGGGGTGAGCCGGGCGGCCAGTCCGAGCGCGCCATTGGTCACCGCCAGGCTATCCCAGCCGGCGCCGGGTGCCGTGGCGGCGGCCAGGTCGAACCGGACTCCCGACCCGGATGACAGCGTCAGGGGGCCGTAATTGGTCAGCGAACCGATCCCCGCCAGCCCGGGGCTCAAGGCGCCGTGGACGAGGGAGGTGGCGATGATCACGCCCGACCCACCGAGGGTGGCGTTGGAGGCGATGGCCAGGCCCGCGGAAAAGACGCTCACGCCCCCCGGCAGGAGGTTGAGCGTCGCCGCCTGGGTCCCGTCGCCGGCGGCGAACGCCAGCGTATTGCTGACCACCGCGCTGCGCACGGAGAGCCGTCCGCCGTTGAAGAACAGCCGGTGATTGATGTTGCTCAGCGCGAAACCGCCGGTCAGGTTCAACTCGCCCTCACCCGTCAGCGTCACGTCGTTGGGAAGCAGATTCCGCCAGGCCAGGGTTCCCGCCTGGAGAGCGCCGCCGTTGATCAGCAGGGTGTTGTTCGAGGAGGCGATGCCCGCGGCCGTCACCACGGTTCCGGCGTTGGTCAGCAGGCCGCCGGCCTCGAGCGTCAGCCGGTTGAACGAACTCGTGTTGCCGGAGGACAGGAAAACGATTCTGCCGGCCGCGTTCCAGACCGAGCCCGGCCCCGTCACCGTTGCGGCATTGCCCGTGGCGAACGAGCCGCTGGAGACGTATTGGTCATAACTGACGTTCGAGAACAGCTTGCCGCCGTTGGTCACGACGAGGACGTTATAGCTGCACCCGTCGAAACCCACGATCATGTAGACATTGGACAGCACCGCGGAGTCGTCCACCGTCAGCCTGTTGTACGCGGCCCCGGCGTTGCCGATCCAGCTCGCGGTCACCTGGGTGACGGCCAGCGTGTTGCTGCCGCTGACCAGCACCGTGTTGCCCGTGGAGCCGGAGCTGACGCCCACGCTCAGGCCGGAGGTGTAGAGCTTGCTCCCGCCGGTGACTGCCAGGCGGTTGTTGACGCCGGCGCCCGCCCCCACCTGGAGGTTGATGTTGGTCAGGATCGCGGCGTCCTCGACGGTGAGGCTGTTCCCGATTTCACTTACCCCGAAACCGACATAGCAGGCGCTCGAGCCGAGGCTGTGCAGCAGGGAGCCCGGGCCGGCGACCCGCGCGGAGCTCCGGAGGCCGCGCACCCACAAGGTGCCGACCGACATCATCCGCCCGCCGTTGGTCACGACCAGCGCGCTCTCCGTGCCGCCGACCGTCACGGAGCCGTTGGTGAAGAGGCCGCCCGCCTCGATCCGCATCACGTTGCCGGTCCCCCCAATGGTCATGATGGCGCCCAGCGGGTTCCACAGCGAGCCGGTTCCCGTCACGGTCGCGCTGTTCGAGACTGTTCCGCCCACTCCGCCGCCGTTCACGGAAACGGCCCGGGCTCCGCCGGAGATGACAAAGGAATTGAATTTGGCCGGCCCGGTCGCCGCCCAGAGATGGCTCGGCGTTATCAGGCGGGCGCCGT
>JBIIYJ010000416.1:0-4057 GCA_044346855.1 Kiritimatiellia bacterium | reverse complement strand
CTGGCGGGCGCCCGGAACCAGCGCGGCTACGTGGTCGCCTCAGCCGAAAAGGGGCTGCGCCTCAAGACGGTCAGGCTCGAGGGCCTGCGCGAGGCGCACGCCGGGGCCATCCCCGTGCGCGTGCCCGACGCCCAGATCGCCTTCCGCTACCGCGACGCGGCCTGGTCGGCCGAGCTCGGCGTGGAGCGCACCAAGCCCGCGCTCTACGCTGAAATCTTCAACCTCTGCTCCATCGGCGAGGGCCTCCTCTACGGAAGCGCCTCGATCAGCTACCACATCAGCGGCGCCCCGGCCCGCACCCTCAAGCTGAGGATCCCGCAGCGGCTCCAGAACGTGGAGTTCACGGGGCGCGACATCCGGAACTGGACGCAGGAGGGCGAGATCTGGACCGTGACGCTCCAGGAGAAGGCGATCGGCTCCTACACCCTGCTCGTGACCTTCGACCAGCGGATGGACTACGCGGCGGCCGACTTCGAGGCCGGCGGGCTCTCCGCGCTCGAAACCGAGGGCGAGGTCGGCTACCTCGTCATCGCCAGCGACGCCAACCTGACCCTCACGGAAAAGAGCCTGCCGGGCGGCCTGCTGCGGATCGACCGCGAGGAGATCCCCACCGCCTACGCCCTGCTGCTCAACAACCCGGTCGTGGCCGCCTTCAAATACGTGGGAGCCCCGGCCCCCGCCGCGTTCGCCTTCGCGCGGCACGACTCCGAGCGACTCCTCGACCAGGTGGTGGACCACACCACCCTCGCGACCACGCTGGGCAAGGACGGCGAGGCGGTCACGCGGGTGACCTACTTCATCAAGAACGCCTCGCAGCAGTACCTGGGCATCAAGCTCCCCGCGGGAGCGCGGCTCTGGACTGTCCGCACCGGAACCCAGGAAAGCGACCTCAAGGCCGTCTCGCCCCTGGACGGGGAGCAGGCGACCCTGGTGCCGCTCAACCGGCTGCGCGACCCGAACACGCCGATCATGGCCGAGCTGACCTACGCCACCGCCACGGCGCCGTTCGGCAAGCGGAGCGGGTCGGTGCGCCTGGAAGCCCCGGTTACGGCGCTCACGCAGTCCACCTTCACGCGCTGGACAGTGGCCGCGCCTCCCGGCTGGCAGCTCCGCGCCGTGGGCGGCACGCTGCAGCCCGACCGGCCGCGCGAGGGGGCCTTCTGGCAGCTCCTGCAAAACGCCTGCCGGCTCTGGAGCTTCCCCGTGGTGGACGTGCCGTTCCTCGGCGTCATGCTGGTCGGCCTGCTGGGCGGGCTGGCGCTGATCCTGTTCGCGGCCGCCCGGGGGCGCGGGCTGGGGCTGGCCATCGTGCTGGCGCTGCTCCTCGCCGTCGCGGCCGGCATCCTCGGCGCGGTGCTCATGAACTGGGCCCCGTCCTACCCCTCCTGGAGCATCAGCAAGGCATCCTGGACCGCGGGCGAGCCGGTCGTCTCCGCCAGCCGCACGCTGAACCTGAAAGGGGGCGAGGCGCTCCTGTTCGAGCTCGACGCGACGACCGCCGGCTCCGGGACCGGCCGCCTCCTGCTGACCCTTCTCGCGGCCGGGGCGCCGCTGCTGCTGCTCGCCTGGACCCTCCTGGCCGCCGCGTGGCGCGCCGGCCGGCGCCGCCGCCCCGAGGCCGCCGAACCCGTCCCCGCCCCGCCCCTGCCCGCCGACGCCGGCGCCGCCAGCCTGCGCGGGCTCCTGCTCGCGCTGGGCGCCGCGCTGCTGCTCCTGCCCGCCCTCGCGGGAATGGCGGACACCAACGCGCCGCCCGCGCCGCCGCCGGACCTGGTCCTGGACGAAGCCTCCCTGACCCTCCAGGCCCCGCCCCTGAACCGGCACTCGGAAGCCAGCCTCCGCGTGGAAGCCCTCTACCGCGTGAAGGCCGACGCGCCCGGCGTTTTCCTCGCCGCAGGCCCCGAGGCCGTGCTCACCAACGCGCCCGACCTCTCGCGCGACCTGCGCCTCGAGCGCACGGGGCGCGGCCTGGTTTTGCATGTATCTAAAAAAGGTACATACGAAATCCGGCTCGGCTACGTCGTGCCCGCGATCGTGGAGGGCGCGGCGTCCGACGCCTGGGGCGTGCGCTTCCACGTCCCCCTCGCCCGCCTCTCCCGGGCCGTGCTGCGCATCCCGGCCGCGCCGGTCGACGTCTACCAGGCCGCCGGCGTGGCGCGGCGCGACATCGCGGAAACCGCCGCCGAAACCGTCGTGGACCTGCGGCCGACCGCGGGCGCCTGCGCCGAAATCCGCTGGAAGCCCCGCGCCCGCAAGACCCAGCTCGAGCAGACCGTGTTCTTCGCCGAGGTGCTGACCTACGCCGGGTTCGAGCCCGGCGTCGTCGAGCTCGCCTGCCTCGCCTCCCTCCAGATCGCCCAGGGCCAGCTCCAGTCCGTCGTCCTCGACGTCCCCGCCGGCATGAGCGTCACCGCCGTCTCCGCCCCCGGCCTCGGCACCTGGCGCTACGATTCCGACACGCGACAGCTCGAGGCGCTGTTCGAGAAGCCCGTCAGCGGCAACCTGACCCTCGCCGTCACCCTCCAGGTGCCGCGCGAAGGCCTTCCCTACACCGCCCTGCTGGCGGCGCCCCTCGTTCGCGGAGCAGCCCGCCAGCGCGGCGCCTTCGCCCTCGCCGTGCCGGAGTCCGTGCAGATCGCCGTCTCCAACGAGGCCGGCATCAGCGGCATGGCCATCGAGGACTTCCCCGCCTCCGCCCAGCCCGCGGCCAAGGCCGGCCTCCCCGCCCGCCTGCTCAAGCGCGCCTACCGCTACCAGCTCCCCGGCGCCACCCTGGCCGTCAGCGCCGACAAGGTCGTTCCCGAAATCCGCGCCCTCGAAACCTCCACCCTGTCCATCGGCGACGAGCGCATCCTGCTCACATCCCAGATCGACGTGAGCGTGGCGCGGGCCGGCATCTTCTCCCTCACGCTGGGCCTCCCCGCCGGCTACGAGGTGGAAACCCTCACCGGCCAGGAGGTCAGCCACTGGGACGAACTCAAGGACGCCACCAACCGCGGCGTCGTCGTCCACTTCCAGCGCCAGGTGCTCGACACGCGCCGACTGAACGTGGTGATCTCGCGCACGGAAAAAGGGGTCGAGAAGACGATCCCCCTGCCCCGCCTCGAGGTGCGCGGCGCCGCCAAGCACGCCGGCTCCCTCGTCGTCAGCGGCGAGCGCGGCGTGCGGCTCTCGACCCTGTCGCGCGACGGCGTGGTCGAAATCAACCCGCGCGACCTGGGCGTCGCCAACACCCGCGCCCTCGCCTACAGCCTCCTGCGCCCGGGCTGGTCCGTGGTCCTCGCCGCCGAGGTGCTGGCCCCCGCCGTCAAGCCGGAGGTGCTGCACACCGTGGACCTGGCGGAAGGCATGATCCGCGAGACCGCCATTTTCAACTACACGATCGAAAACGCCGGCTGCAAGATCTTCCGCATCCAGGCCCCCCGCCCCGGACTTCCTCTCACCATCACGGGCCGCGGGGTCAGCAAGGTGTTCGAAGCCGACCGCGAAAAGGGCGTCTGGCAGGTCGAACTGGCCGCCAAGTCCGAGCAGCCCGTGACGCTGAAGGCGACCTCCCAGAGCCCGTTCGACCCCACCAACCGCCTGGTCACCGTGCGCCCCTTCCGCGCGCTCGACACGGAAAACCAGCGCGGCTACGTGACCGTGACATCCTCCGGCCGCATGCAGGTGCGGCCGATGGGAGAACCCGAGGGGCTCAAGCCCGAGGACTCGCGCGGCATCCCGGCTTCCTTCGGCGCGGGCGACCTCTCCGATGCCATCCTCTGCTACCGGGCCGTGACGCCCGACTACGCCCTGGCCCTCGACATCCGGCGCCACGGCTCGGCCGACGTCCTCCCCGCCAGCGTCCGCCGCGTGGACCTGATGTCGGTCATGGCCGAGAAGGGCCAGATGCTGACCCGCGTCCAGATGGAGCTGGACGCCGGCGATTTGCGCTACCTGACGGTCACCCTCCCCGGCGCGAAGGACGCCCTCTGGTCCGTGTTCGTCAACGGCAAGGTCGGCAGCCCCTCGCGCAACGGCCGCGCCTACCGCATCCCCCTGGAAGGCGCGCTGGCGG
>JBIIYJ010000415.1:0-4071 GCA_044346855.1 Kiritimatiellia bacterium | reverse complement strand
TCGAATCCTGGTTCGACCGGTACCAGGCCTATTCGGCGAAGCTGCTGGACGATTCGGCGGGAACCAATTCCTACCGCGACAAGACCGGCAACTGCCGGCTCGCCTGGTTCGACGGCCTGATGCGCGATCAGCGCTCTTCGTCCCTAAAATCGGAACAATTCTCCCGCGAGCTGCACGCGGCCGCCCTCGGGACGAAAGGCGTTTTCACCGGGCTGACCCGGCAGGGGCTTGTCAAAATCGACATGCCGCCGGCCGCCCGGGACGATCGGTTCCCGGGATCCGGCCTGGACTTTTTCACGAACAGCCTGGCGCGCCTGGGGCAGGGCCGCGAGAAGGCCTTTTCCCCCTTCGCCCCGTCCGACCGGGCCGGTTTCCTTCTTCTTCTCGAGGAGCAGACGCTGGGCAAGTCCAACAAGCTGGGGCACCGCTTCTCGGGGCCGGAGGCCGGCCGGGCGGCAAGTGACGGGCTTGAGAAACTCGACCGGGCGGGCCTGGCGTCTGCCACGATGCAGGCGGCCCGGCTGGCCGACTATTGGAAAGAAGGCGGACTCGATCCCTGGCTGGATTCGCTGAAGGAGCGCAAGACGGCCGAAACCGTGAGCGGCGCGGAAGGCGCTCTTTCGGCTGTCTGGATCACGCCGTGGGGGCTGGTCGTGGTTGGCGGGACGGGTCCCAACGTCTACAAGCTCGACGCCAACAGCGCGATCGCAGCCGTGATCGATCTGGGCGGGAACGACCGCTATGAGGAGGGGACGGTCGGGGAAGGGCGGCCCGTCCTGATCCTGCTGGACCGGTCCGGCGACGATGTTTATGCCGGAAAGAAGGCGGGCATCCAGGGTGGCGCGATCGGGGGAATCTCGGTCCTGCTGGAAGGCGCCGGCAACGACCGCTACGAAGCGCTCGACCTGGCCCAGGGCGCCTGCCTGGCGGGCGCGGGTCTGCTGGCGGACGCGGGCGGCAACGATGCCTACTTCGGCGAACGGCGGGTCCAGGGGCAGGGCACGGGCGGCCTCGGCCTGCTCTGGGACGGCGGCGGGACCGACACGTATCACGCGGCCATGCTGGGGCAGGGCGTCGGGGGGCCGCTGGGCTTCGGGCTGCTCGACGACCTGGCCGGAAACGACGCCTATTACGCCGGCGGGAAATACTCGGGCGGGTACGACGATTCGCCCGGGTTCGGCGGCTGGTCGCAGGGCGTCGGGGTGGGGCCGCGGGGCTCGGCGAACGGGGGCGTGGGCATCCTGCTCGACGGCGGCGGCGACGACCTTTACGAATACGATTACTTCAGCCACGGCGGCGGCTACTGGTTTGCGGTGGGCATTGCCCGCGATTTCGGGGGCAACGATTCCCGGATCGGTTCCACCCGGGCCAACTGGGACGGCACGCCCCGGACGGAAAAGCCCTTCGTGCGGTATGGCCCGGCCTACGGGTGTCACTTCGCAATGGGTTTCCTGTTCGACGACGCGGGCGACGACCTGTACACCGGCACGGCGGCGGGGGTGGGCTTCTCCTGGGACATCGCGGTGGGGGCGCTGTTCGACGCCGCGGGGAACGACCGGTACGTGGGCGGCAACGGCGGGTTCTCCAGCCAGACGTCGTTTTCCATTCTGGCGGACGGGGCGGGGGACGACCGCTATGCGCAGTCGAAGCCGGGCTGGGCCACGCCGGTCTCGGAGTATCACCCGACGGTGTCCAACAAGAGCAATTTCGCCATCACCTACGACATGGGCGGCGCGGACACCTGGACCTGCGGGCTGACCAACGGCACGCAGCGGAGCCAGGGGTGGGCCGGCGGCATCCTGATCGACCGGTGAAGCGCGCGCCTGGCTGTCCCTTTTTTACAGGTCCGGCGAGACGATGCGGAAGCCGACGTTGACTTCCTGGCTGAACGGGGCGGCGCAATCGCGGCCGGCGGAACGGCAATCCTGCGCGGCGCCGCTCCAGGATCCGCCCCGGATAACCCGGACGGAGGCGCCCTGGCCCGGAATGGCGGGCGCCCCCGGATAGGCGTCATAGGCGTCCAGGCACCACTCCGCCACGTTGCCATGCATGTCGTACAGCCCCCACGCGTTGGGCAGGAAGGAGCCCGCCCGGGCCGTGGCCACGCTCGGGTCGTCATGCTGGCGGTAGCCGCTTCCGCCGTTGAACCAGTAGCGGCCGGCAACATCCATTTCGGGACACAGGTCGAGCGCGGTCAGGTTGGTTCCGCTGTTCAGCGCCGTCGCCGCGCCGGCCCGGCACGCATATTCCCACTGCTCCTCCGTGGGCAGGTCGATGTCGGCAATGCCCGTACCGGCGCGCAGGCCGCCGATGAAGGAGTCCGCGTTAACAGCGCCCGTGGCGGGCCAGTCTACGGCCGGATCGTCGCTGTTGTCCGGCTGTTCGCGGATGTCGTAATAGCTGACCTGCTCGACCGGGCGGGTGGCGCTGTAGGCCGGGTTATTGAAATAGCCCGGCCTGTTTCCCATGACCAGTTCCCACTGCCTCTGCGTCACCTCGAACACCCCGATATAAAACGCCGCCGGGATGGTCACCGGATGACGGAACTCATCCGCCTCCCGGCCCAGTTCGGCGCCGGCGCTACCCATCGTGAAACTGCCCGCCGGGACGCGGCGCATCACCAGACGCGTTGAGCGATCCTCGTCCGTCCAGCCGCCCGGCGGCTCGCGATTCAGGTAGCTCACCGTGAACGCCCCCCCGTTTGTTCCGAGAAGGTCGATGATCGCGTAACGTTTCGGATCGTCTGGGCTATAGGTCGCGGTCACCGTCGTCAGCGCCTTGTTGCTGATCGTCACCAGATGCGCCAGCGGCTCGGTGTACCCCGCGACCGGCCTATAGGCAACCGTGTGCGGTCCCGCGCCCAGATCCACCGCCGTGTCGCCCGAGAACCGCCAGCCGCCGCCGTCCACCGACCACTGGGCCCCGGCATTGACGGCCTCGTCCGGGCCGAGGACGACCGACAGGGATCCGGTCTGAACCTGGGACAGGCCGGCCGTGACGCGGAAACCGGTGTAATGGGTCCCGGGCGCGCCGCCTTCGTAGCGGCTGCCGGAACGGCAATCCCGCGCGAAGCCATAGTACCAGCACCCGCCCCGGTACACGCGCCGCACACCCCACGACGGCCCGATCGGGTCCGAGGCATCCCCCGCGTAATACCCGAAATTGTCCAGGCACCATTCCCCGACGTTGCCGTGCATGTCATACAGACCCCAGGCGTTGGGCCTGAAGGAGCCGACAGCCGACGTGGCCCGGTTTGTCGCATCGTCCTGCTTGTACCCGTCCCCGCCGTTGAACCAGTAGCGGCCGACCCGGTCCATGTTCGGACAGGCATACAGGTCGGACAGGTTCTTCCCGCTGTTCAAGGCCGAGACCGAACCCGCCCGGCAGGCGTACTCCCATTGCGCTTCCGTCGGCAGGTCGACGTTCCCGAGGGCCGTCTTTTCGCGCAGCCGGCCCATGAAGGACGCCGCCGTCACGGCGCTGTTGGCAGGCCAGGCCGGCGCCCGTTCCGCGTCCTTCCGGTCCAGTTCGCGGATTTCCTTGTGGCATACCTGTTCGACTGGGCGCGCGGCATAACAGGTGTCGTTTGAAAAATAGCTCGGCCGGTTCCCCATGACCAGCTCCCACTGGCGCTGCGTCACCTCGAACACCCCCATGTAAAAATCCCGTGACAGGGTCACCGTGTGAATCGTCTCGTCCCACTGCCGCCCCAGCTCGTCATAGGGGCTGCCCATGACAAACGTTCCCGCCGGCAGCTTCCGCAAAACCAGCTTGGACGTCTTGTACTCGTCCGTCCAGCCGCCCGCCGGCGCGCCCGCCAGCAGGGTCACGGGGTATTCGGGCGCATTCGTGCCGCCCGAAAGGTCCACGACCAGGTAGCCGCCGGCGGAAGGAGCGAGCGTGAAGCAGGTTGATGAGGTGAAGCCCGACTTGCCGCCGCGAAAGTCCGTGACCGTCCAGCGGTACCGGCCGGGCTTCAAGCCGGCGGCCGGCCGCCACGCGGGGTTGCCGGCGGCGGGCCGGGAAATCCAGAGCGTTTTGCGGACGACATAACCGCGGGCCGCTTCGTCG
>JBIIYJ010000414.1:0-4075 GCA_044346855.1 Kiritimatiellia bacterium | reverse complement strand
GCGGCTGAATCGGAATCCCTTCGGCGAGCGGCCGGCATGATCGGTGGCGTTCCGGATGAATTCGTCCGCCACATGATCCAGATCCTCGCGCGCGGTGAGGCTCTGCAGGAAATCGCGCACCAGTTGGTTCACGGACGTACCGTGCTGCCGCGCATATTCGCGCGTGCGTTTTACCGTCTCGGAATCCGCGGAAAGCGTGATGTTCATGGCGCCACTCCTTTCAGCATGCCATTATGCACGTATGTGCACCCTGTGTAAATGCAAGAATAGCTGATAGCTGATTAACGCTCGCGCGCCTACTCCCGCTCCAATATCACATAGGTCGGCAATCCGCGGACGCCATACTTCTGCAGCATGGCTTTGGTCTCCGGCGCATCGGGCCGCTCCGCCTGGTATTTCACCACGATGAACGACTCCAGGGCCTGCTTGACGGGCTCCTGCCGGAACGTGGTCTCGTCCATGGTCCGGCAGCTCTTGCACCAGGTGGCCCAGAAGTCGATGAACACGGGCTTGCCCGTGGCGGCCGACTGCTTCAGGGCCGCCTCCAGGGCCGCGGTGGAATCGACCGGCGCCCGCGCCCAGCGGAAGCCGTTCCAGGCGTTCCAGGCGTAATTCAAGGCCAGCAGCACGATCACGACGCCCATGCCCGCCTTGACCCAGACCATCCAGCGCCCCGGCTTCGGCAGCACGGCCAACCCGGCGCCCGCAAAGGGCCACGGCAGCGCCATGCCGAGCCCCAGCACCAGCGGCAGCGCCAGCCCGACCCGACTCCCCGAGGCGTACAGGTCCGCGGCCCGCGCCAGAACCACCACCACCACGGGGGCGACGCAGGCGCCCGCCAGCAGGGCCGATAGCAGGCCCAGGAAAAAGGCTATGAAAAAGGCGGCCGCCCCCCCGCGGCTCCGGCCGTCCGGCAGCGAGGTCGGCTGGAACCGGCTGAAGTCCAGGTTGAACACCCCGAACGTGGCCAGCGCCAGCAGGACAAATAGAACGGCAAAGGTCAGGTTGAACCAGGGGGACGCGTTCAACGTCCCGAACACGGCCCCGGTCAGCACCACGACGATCCCCAGCATCCCGTACGCCACCGCGATGCCGAGCCCATACATGGAGCCAAGCGCCATTCCGCGCAAACGCGACCCCGCTTTGGCGCCGGCCCCGATGATGGCCAGGTTGATCGGGATCATCGGCAGCACGCAGGGCGTCAGGTTGAGCGCCAGCCCCCCGAGCAGGATGATCAGGATGCCGAGTATGCCGCCCCCGGTGATCCAACGCAACCAGGCCGGCTTGCCGGAGCCGCCGCCCGCCTCGCCTTTCAGGAACGCCAGGAAATCATCAACACCCAGATACCCTTCCGTCCGACCCCGGATCCTGAAACGGTCGCCCGGCGGGGGCGCGCCTGGCGCGTCCGGGATAACCGCCGCGTCCTCTTCCACCTCGACACCGGCGCCGCCGCCGGCCGGCAGGGCGAACGTCTTGGTCATGGGGAGATAGCACAGCTCGCCGGCACAGCCCTGGAACGAGACTGAGACGGTCAGGCTCGGCTCCGCAACCCTGTCGGCTCTGTATTGCAGCAAGACGGGCCGGGTATGGACCGCCCGGTTCGTCTCTGTCACGATGTCGAAATGGACTTCCGGCTCCGGCTTTGAAACAAGAACGAGCGAAACAGGAGGGGCAGCCGTCACCTCCAGCATGTCGCCGTAAAGATAGTGCTCGGCCGGAACGGCCAGCGTCACGGTCACGGCGCCGGCCCCCGTTCCAGCAGGCTCGTAGCGCGTGCTGACAGCGAATGGATTTTCGAGGGCCGCACAGGAGAAAGCGCCGGCAAACAAAAGGGCCAGGAAAGAAATGCGATTCGTTCTCATGACTCAGCTCCCCGACAAAAAAGCGCGCAATGCCTCCACGGACACTGCGCGCCAGATCACTTCTACTGATAACTGATCACTGGTAACTGATAACTGATCACCGATCACTGGTTACCGATCACTGGTTACCGATCACTGATCTCTGGTTACCTCCCACCCCTCAGCCGGCCTTCCGCTTGCCCAGCTGGTGGTCGATCATGAAAATCGCGCTCGACTTGTCGCCGACCATCTTGAGCTGCGCGATGATCTCGGTGGCGTTCGATTCCTCTTCAACCTGCTCCGTGATGAACCACTGCAGGAACGCGAGGGTGGCGTAGTCCTTCTCGGCCTGGGCCAGTTCGACCAGGTCGTAAATCCAGCGCGTCACCTTCTTCTCGTGCTTCAGCACCTGCTCGAACATCGCCAGCAGCGACTTGGAGTCGACCGAGCCGGCTTCCAGCGCGTTGAACGTGAATTCGGCGCCCTGTTCCTTCAGGTAGGCGTAGAACTTCATGCCGTGGGTGCGCTCTTCGTGCTCCTGGGCTTCCAGCCACGCAGCGGACCCCTTCAGGTTCATTTCGATCGCCTTGCCGGCCATGGCCAGGTACAGATACGCCGAGGAAAATTCCTTCCCCATCTGGTCGCACAACGCCTTCTGCATCTTCTTGCTGATCATCGTCTTTCCCTTTCTATCGATTCGAGTTACTCCTGAACAGAAAACTGGTCTTTGCCAACGCCGCAATCGGGACAGGTCCAATCATCCGGCAGCGCCTCGAAGACCGTCCCCGGCTTGACGCCGTTGTCGGGATCGCCTTTCGCGGGATCGTAGACATATCCGCAAACGTCACAAATATATTTCTTCATGCTTGTCCCCTATGCTCGTCTTCTCGACATACCCGTTGTACCTAAGCGGTAGTCTATAGCAGACCCCCCCCCGGGATCAACAGCTTTTAACCTGAACTGGCCGGAGGAAGATGCCTCTAAGTATTAAACCGATTTGTGTGGTTCATTTTTCTTGTCCCCGAACAGGTCCTAGCGGCCCGTTTGCCCTTGACGGTCCGTTCCTCCTTCGCAATACTGTGGCCATGAGGACAGTCCACCCCACCAAGGAGGCTTATCATGAACGGAAAACGTTTCGCCCTCGGCTGCATGGCCGCCGCCCTTCTCGCCTTCCCGTCCGGCGCCCAGGCTTTGGATGACGATTCCCCGTGGATCCGGCTCGGTGCGGGCGTGACCGTGAGCCCCGAGTTTGACGACATGACGGACGACTACAACCTCGACGCCTCGGGGGACTGGGGCTGGCTCGACCTGAACGCCGGCCTGGAATTCCCCGTCACCCCCGCCATCTCGGTGATCCCGTACGTCGCCTTCTACTTCAACCAGATTAGCGGGGACGACGACTCCTTCAACATCATGATCGTGCCGGCGCTGGCGGCCAAGTTCATCATGGGCCCCATGTCCAGCATGACCGACTACTGGTATCCCGAGGCGGATTTCGACACCTTCATACAGTTGGAAGTCAACTACGGCTTCCCGCACACCTCCAGCGACGAGTTCGAGATGGACAGCGCGGGCTTCGGGTTCGCCGGCCTGCTCGGCATCCAGCTCGATTACGGGTACGACCTGGCCGCCGGGTATTCCTACATCCCGGTCGAGGACGACTTCGAGAACAACCGCAACCTGGGCGGCTTCCTGCTTCGCCTGAACAAGAGCTTCTAGCCGGCCACACCATGCGCCCATGTAGGGGCGGTGCTCGCCGCCGCCCGCCCTGCACGGTCACACCCTGGCGCCTGATGTAGGGGCGGTGCTCGCCGCCGCCCGCCCTGCCCGGCCACACCCTGGCGCCTGATGTAGGGGCGGTGCTCGTCGCCGCCCGCCCTGCACGGCCACACCCTGGCGCCTGATGTAGGGGCGGTGCTCGTCGCCGCCCGCCCTGCACGGCCACACCCTGGCGCCTGATGTAGGGGCGGTGCTCGCCGCCGCCCGCCCTACACGGCCACTTGCCAGCGCGGGCTCCGCAAGCGGAGCCCCGCGCGGGCTCCGCAAGCGGAGCCCCTACATTACTCGCTGGCATGGCGTCGCCGCCCGCCCTGCACGGCACCTTTCCAGCGCGGGCTCCGCAAGGAGCCTGTCGGACTTAAGCAGCCCAAATAGGCTGAGTGACCGATAGCTCTCATTTACAATGATGGCTGGCTTTTGTCGCCCCGGTGGTTAACCGAGTAAGATTCACCGGG
>JBIIYJ010000413.1:0-4079 GCA_044346855.1 Kiritimatiellia bacterium | reverse complement strand
AAATACACCCGGCCGATCCCCATCGACAAGACAACGGTGGTCAAGGCGCGGTTCTACGACGACCGCGGCGAGAGCCGGATCGCCAGCCAGAACTACACCAAGGTCGAGCCGGTTGAGTGGCGGGGTCTGCCGGTCGAGCCGGGGCTGGAGTGCAAGTATTTCGAAGGCACTTGGGCGAACGTGCCGGACTTTGCCGCCATCCAAGCCGTCAGCTCGGGAATCGTGTCCAGGGTCTCCCTTGCCCCCCGAAAGCGCGATGACAATTTCGGCCTCGAATTTTCCGGCTATGTCAGGCTCCCGCAGTCCGGGCAGTACACGTTCTTCACGGCCTCCGACGACGGCAGCGCCCTCTTCATCGACGGACAGACGGTGGTCGACAACGACGGACTTCACGGCGAGGTGGAGGAGAGCGGGGCCCTTCAGCTGGAGGCCGGACTGCACGCCATTCGCGTGGTTTACTCCGAAGTGGGCGGCGGCGAGGCTCTGAGCGCTCGCTATGAAGGCCCCGGAATCGCTAAACAGGACATCCCGGATACCGCCCTGTTCCATTCGGCAGGGAAGGGAAACTGAAAGGACGCTGCCGCCATGACCACGCCAACGCGTTGCGCAGGGGAGACAGATGTGAAGCCGCAGGAGGTCCACCAGCGCTTGTCGCTCGACAAGCTGCGTGCGTTCGAAGCCCTCGGATACGGCATGTTCATCCACTACGGCATGAGCACGTTCCTGGCGAATGAACTGCCCGGCGGCAAAGAGCCCGCCACCGACTATGCCCCGACGAGGCTCGACGTGGGCCAGTGGATTGCGGTGGCGCGGGACGCCGGGATGAAATACGCGATCCTGACGACCAAGCATGTGGCAGGGCATTGCCTCTGGCCGAGCCAGCTGACCGACTACACCGTGGCCCACAGCACGGACAAGACCGATGTCGTCGGGGAGTTCGTCACCGCCTGCCGCGAAAAGGGCGTCTTGCCGGGCTTCTATTACTGCTCATGGGACAACCACAATCGGTTCGGCAGCAAGACGCCATCGGATCCGGATGACCACGGCGCCGGCCCGACAGCGAGGTACCAGACCTTCCAGACGGCCCAGCTGACGGAACTGCTGACGCAATACGGGCCCATTGCGGAGACGTGGATCGACATCCCCGGTATTCTCGGCCGAGGCTACCGGACGTTTCTGTACGGGTATCTGGCCGGCCTCCAGCCGGACACGGTCATCATGATGAACAGCGGGATCTCGACGCAGGAAAGCTACAACGTCGATTACGCCTGGCCGTCGGACATCATCGCCATCGAACGGAGCCTGCCGGCGGATGCGGGATACAACAAAGTGCGCACGATCGAGGGCAAGAAGTACTACATGCCCGGCGAGGTGTGCGACCCGATTGGCAAGGATTGGTTCTTCGTCCCCGGCGATTTGCCGCGCGACGACAAGATCCTTGCGGATCAGTTCCGGGCGTGCCGTGCCAGTGGCGTCAACTTTCTTCTCGACGTTCCCCCGGACACGACCGGACAGATTCCCAAGGAATCGGTCCAAGCTCTCCTTCGCTTGCGCAAGAACGTCGGGATCTGACGGCCGAAACAGGGGAGGGGGGTGCCCATGTCCAACTGGGCGCTCTCGCTTCACCCGGCCAAGGGGTGCCGCAGGGCTGGCCTTACTTGCGGATGATCAGCCGGTCTGTTCCAAGGGCCGTCCATTCTCCGGCCACCATGACCTCGAAGACCAGATCCACGTATTCGCCATAGGGCTGGCCGGAGTTGAGGAACACGTACGCTACCAGCTCTGCCCGGGTCCTCTACTTGCGCCTGAGCTTCTCCGCGAGAAGCAGGAAGACGCTCGACGTCCACGTGTAGGCGGGATCACGCAGGGGCGCGCCGGTGAGGGCGTTGAAGTTCTCGGCAAACCCCGATTGTGCGCAGAGCCGGCAGTAGCGCTCCGCGATGGTCAGCGCCAGCTCCGCCCGCCCGGCGCGTTCGAGGCCGCAGACGACGAGGTAGGTGGACGGGCCCCAAATCGGACCGCGCCAGTAGCCGTCCGCGGTGTATTTCGGGCTCGTGGGCTGCTCCGTGGCGGGGCCGTACTCGGTCAGGGACTCTTCGATGCGCCGCGCCAGGGAGTCGATCACGGGCATGGGCAGGCGCTCGCCCAGCAGGATCGGCATGCAGGGAATCAGGCTCCGGCTTTCAACCGCCTGACCGGTGCGGGCGAGGCGGGCGACAAAGTGATTGCCCTGCCAGAGCTCGGTCATCAGCGCCTTGAGCATGGCGGCCGCGCGTCTGCGCCAGCGGGCGGCGTCGGCCGGCCTCTTCAGCCGCGAGGCGATGTCGGCCAGGGCTTCCATCTGGAGGACCAGCATCGCCGCAAGGTCCGGCCCCTTGAGCGGCACGCCCTGGTCGAACATCGTGCTGTTGTCCCATCCGCTGTCGTTGCCGTGCAGGTAATAGGGAAGCGTTTGGCCCGGGAAGCGCCGATAGGTCAGCCACCAGTGCGTCCACCGCTCCAGCGACGCATACATCGCCCGCAGCCGGGGTGCGGTTCCGGCCCCGGGGTTGCGTCGCAGAACTTCGGTCGTTGCCCAGCCATGAACCGGGGGCTTGCTGTAATTGTACGTGATGTACATGTCGTTGATCGCGTCCGGGTATGCGCCGAACTCGTCCTGGTGGTCGGCCATCAGCAGCAACTGATCCCAGGCCAGGTCCGCCCGGCCCGCCGCTAGGGCAATGGCGTTGAAGCAGTGGTCCCAGCTCCACACGTTGCACATCCAGTTCTTGGACATCAGCATGTAGGGGCGCCGCATGAATCCGCCCGGCTCCACCACGCAGGACCAGTTGAGATAGGCGGCGTTCCTGCGGGTGTTGGCCAGGCGCTCCGGGGCGGGCGGGGCATCGGCCAGCCACCGCTCGAAGTGCTTGCGGCTGGCCGCCACGCAGTCTCTGAAGCTCGCCCGCTTCCGCGGCGTCCACGTGCTCCAGTATTCGTCGATCGCGATTTCCCAGCCGGACCTGCCCTTGGCGCCGGCGCCGATCGCGTCCACGATCATCTTCCCCGAGGGGTTCATGCCTGTCCAGAGACCGTCGGCCTTAAACGCGCCGGCCAGCCGCTCAATCTGGTACCGGCGTAGAATGTTGATGGTCATGGTCACCAGGCGGTCGCTGGTCGCGAACATGGGGCCCCACGTGAAGTGCTCCAGTCGCAGGCCCAGTCCTCCGCGGCCACGGACGCGCAGCGTCCGCGTGCCGTCAAAACAGCAATCGATGGATCCCCCCTTTGTGTCCGACAGGTGCAGCAGCGCATAATCGCGTCGAAGGGTCGCGGCAACCGGTTTGCCGTTGCGAATCGGGGTCATGCGGATGGCCGGCTGCCGTCCCCCGTGGTAGGACTGCAGGTAGAGCCCCTCCTTACCGTCAGGCGCCTTGTCGCCGCACAGCATGGCGATGGCGAAAGGCGATCCGAACGCGCTGAAAGGCATTTCTTCAATCGGCGGGGCCCGCATGGTGCTATCCTTTTCCTTGCTCACCGGCGCGCCCAAGAGGCCCAGCACCCCTGATGGCCGCACGCCGTTGGCTGAGGGACGAGAGACTTTACTGCGTATGGACCCGGCTGGAAAACACCAAAACGGCTGGGGGCGCTTTGTGCTGGCCGTGCGACCGGCGCCGTGATGTAAGATCCCCGGGAAATGGGAACGCTGCGATTTCTCCTTGCGGTGAGCATCATCGTGGCCCATGCCGGGCCGGTGTTCGGCGTATCGCTGGTGGACGCCCGCCTGGCGGTGCAGATGTTCTACCTGCTCTCCGGCTTCTCCATGGCGTATGTCTGGCAGGGGAAGTATTCGGCCAGCCGGTCGCCGCTGCGGACGTTTTTCGTCGGTCGGGCGCTGCGTATCTACCCGCAGTACGTCATGGTGCTGGTCCCCACGATCCTGCTTTCGATCTACGCCTGGCTGGCGTTTGACCGGCACCCGATCGCCACGGCCCTGCAGCATCCGGTGCGCGGGATCGGCGGCCTCTGGATTTACCTGCAGCAGGTGGTGCTGGTCGGCATGGAGTCGCAGTTTTTCCTGCAGCGCGCGGCGGACGGCA
>JBIIYJ010000412.1:0-4090 GCA_044346855.1 Kiritimatiellia bacterium | reverse complement strand
AAGACCATGGCGTCGAGCCCGGCCGCGATGGCCGCCTCGACCTGTTCGGTCTCGGTGTTTTTTCCGCAGCGCGAGCGTTCGCTGCAGTGGACGTGCAGATCGATCTTCATGATGGGGAAAGTGTAAGGGAACCGCCGCCGTTCAACAAGGGAGGAATACCCGACTTATAACCCGACTTACTCAGGCCGCCGTTTGGCGGAGGGCTTCAGGACGGGCAGCACGACCAGGAGCAGCAGCGGGAACAGGGCGCCGGCCAGCAGGCCCATCCGCAGGCCCAGCGCCTCCCCGCTCCAGCCCAGGAAGCGGATCCCGTTCCAGGCCGAGGAGCGGTCCGCGATCCAGCCCACCAGCCAGGGGGCGAAGGCCGCGCCCATGTCGCCCGACGCGGCCAGGAGCGCGAACATCGTGGCGCCGGCCAGCGGGAAGCGCGCCGCCGTGAGCGACAGCAGGCCCGGCCAGAACAGGCTGACCGCGAGGCCCGAGAACACGCAGGCGGTCAGCGACAGCCAGGGCCAGTTGGACAGGCTGGCGAGCACGTAAAGCCCGGCCGCCAGGGCCGCCCCGGCCATCAGGCAGCGGTGGACGGAAACCCGGTGGCCGGCCATGCCGAACCAGGCCCGCCCCGCGCCCAGCGCGGCCGCAAAGAGGCAGACCCCGCCCAGGTCGCCCAGCAGTTTGGGGAAATGGAGCGCCTTGTCGGCAAACGCCGAGATCCACTGGGAGATGGCGATCTCCGAGGCCCCGGCCAGGCCCAGCCCGACCACGGCGGCCAGGAAGGCCGGGACCCGCAGGAGTTCCCTCAGCCGGTGGCGCTGCGCCTCCTCCACGAAAGGCGGCATGGGCGCGCGAGAAAAGCCCCAGGCGCCGAGGGCGGAGAAAAGGGACCAGAACGGCGCCACCCAGCGCCAGGGGCCCGCGGGAAGCAGGAAGACCGCCAGCGCCGTCAGCAGGATGACCACCACCTGGCCCCAGGCGTAAAAGGAGTGCAGCAGGCTCATGTCCGCCGCCTTGCTCTCCGAGGGGACCGCGTTGATGATGGGGCTGAGCAGCAGCTCCAGAATGCCGCCGCCGACCGAGAAGACCATGGTGCCCGCGATCAGGCCGGCGTAGGGGGAGGGCAGCCACGAGGGCAGCCAGGCGAACAGCCAGAGGCCCAGCGTCACGAACAGGTGCGCGGCCACCACCAGCTTCCGGACGCCGATCCTGCCGACCAGCACGCCCGCCACCAGGTCGAAGGCCACCTGGGTGACGAAGTTGATCAGGATCAGGCGCCCGAGCTGCTCGAAGGAAAGCCCGAGCTGTTCCCGAAACGGGATGAACAGCACGGGCGACAGGTTGATCACCACGGCCTGGATGAACATGCCGAGGTAACAGCACCGGATGGTGGCGGCGTACACGATTCGCTATCCGCTATTCGCTATTAGCTATCCGCTATCAGCTATTAGCTATCAGCTATTCTTCTAGATCCGCTCGGCCACGAGATCGCCCACCTGCGTGGTGCCGTAGCCCATGCGGCCGGCGGCCAGGCTCTTGACCTTGGTGGCCGTGACGTCGCAGATGGCCTTTTCGATGGCCGCGGCGGCCTTGGTCTCGCCCAGCGTTTCCAGCATCATGCCGGCCGCCGAGATGGCCGCCAGCGGGTTGATGACGTTCTTGCCCGTGTACTTCGGCGCGCTGCCGCCCATGGGCTCGAACATGGAGACGCCCTCGGGGTTGATGTTGCCGCCGGCGGCGATGCCGAGCCCGCCCTGGATGATGGCGGCCAGGTCGGTGATGATGTCGCCGAACAGGTTTTCCGTCACGACCACGTCATACCACTCGGGCTGCTTGACGAACCACATGGTGGCCGCGTCGACGTGGTTGTAGTCGCGCTTGATCGTCTTGTAATCCTTCTCGCCCATCTCGTTGAAGGCGCGCCACCAGAGGTCGCCGGCATGCGTCAGCACGTTGGTCTTGTGGACCAGGGTGAGCATGTTCTTCTTGACGCCCTTTTTCTTCAGGTTGCGCTTCTTCGTGTATTCGAAAGCGTAGCGCAGGCAGCGGTCCACGACGGGCCGGGTGTAGCACATGACCTGCGTGGCCACCTCGTTCTGGGTGCCGACCATCGTGGCGCCGCCCATGCCGGTGTAGATGCCGCCGGAGTTCTCGCGGATCACGACGAAGTCGATGTGCTCGGGGCCCTTGTCCTTGAGGGGCGTCTCGACGCCGGGGAACAGCTTGACGGGGCGGAGGTTGATGTACTGGTCGAGCTCGAAGCGCAGGCGCAGCAGGATGCCCTTCTCGAGGATGCCGGGCTTGACGTCGGGATGGCCGATGGCGCCGAGGAAGATGGAGTCGAACTGCTTCAAGGTCGCCGAGGCGGAATCGGGAAGCACTTCGCCCGTCTTCAGGTAGCGCTCGCCGCCGAAGTCGAAGGAGGTCAGGTCCAGCTTGAAGCCGAACTTCTTGGCGGCGACCTGCATCACCTTGAGGCCTTCGCGGACAACTTCGGGGCCGGTGCCGTCACCGGGGAGAACGGCAATCTTGTATGTTTTCGCCATGGCGGATTCCTCTATTTGTTGGGGTGAAAGCGGCAAATCGTATCAAATTGCATATTAATATGTCAATTTTTTCGCCGAACTGGCAATAGGTCCTATAGGTCCTATAGGACCTACAGTCTACAGCCTACAGCCTATAGCCTTTAGCCGCCCAGGAGGATGGTCCCTTTCGCCTCCCGCACGCGCAGGGTGACCAGGGAGCCGGGTGGGGGCATGCCGGCCACCTGCGCCTCCAGGTATTCGGCGGTCCAGCCTGTTCCTGTTTCTTTCGCGTGTTTCCCCTCGATCAGAACCTGCACCTCGCGGCCGATAAACGAGGCGGCGAACGCTTCCCGTTTTTTCTGCTTCAGCGCCAGCAGCTCGGCGACGCGCGCCTTCTTCACCGCGTGGGGGACGGCGCCCGGCAGGTCGGCCGCCCGGGTGCCGGGCCTCCGGCTGTAGGGGAACGCGTGGATGTTGCTGACAGGCAGGTCCTCCAGCAGCCGGAGGGTGTTGGCGAAGGCGGCGTCGTCCTCGCCCGGGAAGCCGGCGATGATATCCGTGCCCAACCCCAGCCGCGGGAGGCGCGCCGCCGCCTCCTCCGCCGCCGCCCGGAACTGCGCGGCCGTGTAGCGCCGCCCCATGGCGGCCAGGATGCGGTCGTCGCCGCTCTGAAGGGGCAAATGGAGAAAGGCGCAGATTTTAGGCTGGTCTGCCATGACCGCGACCACGTCCCGCTCGACGGTGGAGATTTCGATGGATCCCAGCCGGAGGCGGCCCAGCCCGGGAAGCGCCGCCATTGTCTCCAGCAGCTGCGGCAGGCGGAGCCCGCCCTCCCGCCACAGCCCCAGATTCGCCCCCGCCAGCACCAGTTCCCGGTAGCCCGCCGCCACGGCCCCTTCCGCCTCGCGGAGGATCGCCGCCAGCGGCCGGCTCGCGGGGGGGCCGCGCAGGGAGGGGACGATGCAGTAGGCGCAATGGAAGTCGCACCCGTCCTGGACCTTGATGAACGCCCGCCGCCCCTCGAAGCGCGGAAGTCCGGGCTCTGATTCTATTTTAGGAACAGGTGGCAGGCCCAGCGCCGCGGCCGTCAGCTCCGCCAGCCGGGGCTTGTCCGCCCGCCCGGCCAGCAGCCCGGCGCCGGCCTCGCGAAGGCCCTCGTGGTCCTTGAGGTCCGCCGCGCAGCCGGCAAGGACCACGAAGGGCTGGCCGGGCAGGAGGGCGGCGGACCGCACCGCCCGCAGGCTCTGGCGCTCGGCCTGGCGGGTGATGGCGCAGCCGTGGACGACGCAAACCTCGCAGGGTTCGCCGTAGGGGACGGTAACGAAGCCCCGGGCCTCGAAGGAGGCGGCCAGGGCGGCGGTTTCGGCCTGGTTCAGGCGGCAGCCCAGGGTCTTGAAGGCGACCCGGGGCATGTCAGGGCCGGCGGCCGGCATCGGGATCCATGACGGCTCCCGTGCCGGCGCTGGTCACGAACCGGGCGTAGCGGTTGAGCCAGCCGGTGCGCACGCGCGGCTCGAACGGCTTCTGGTCGGCGCGCCGGGAGGCGATCTCGGCCGCGGAAAGGTCGACTT
>JBIIYJ010000411.1:0-4098 GCA_044346855.1 Kiritimatiellia bacterium | reverse complement strand
AGGCGCGAGCCGGTTTCGAGGCGCAGCAGGGTGACGGTGAGGAGGCGTGGACTCGTGTCCCGACTCCTCCAGCCGGAACCCTGATCCGCCCGAAAACGGCCGCGCCTTAACGCCGAAACACCTCAACCCGCCGAGTCGTCTCCTGCCTTAGGCGAGGATTTGGGCAAAATAAATGCAATTGGCATCGTCCGGGCGGTAGGGTAGTCTGTTGAGCTGATCAAGGGCTCCAACGGGAGAGTGTTCCAATGAACATTGTCGTGATGGTGGATATGGAAGGCATCAGCGGCATCTGCCGCAAGTCGCAGGTCATGCCCGGCGGCGAGCATTACCAGTCGGCCCGGCGGTTCCTCACCTGGGACGTCAACGCCTGCGTGGACGGCTGCTTCAAGGGGGGGGCGGACCGCGTGACCATCCGCGACTGCCATGGCAGCGGGTTCCATTTCGTCTGGGAGGAGTTGGATTCCCGCGCCGTCTACGCGCAGGGGGCCGGGCGCAAGGGGCCGCGCATTCCGGGGATCGAGAAGGCCGACGGCATGATCCTGCTGGGCTACCACGCCATGGCGGGCACCCCGAAGGCCATCCTGGAGCACACGATGAGCTCGGCCGAATGGCAGAATTTCTGGCTCAACGGCAAGAAGGCGGGCGAGGTGGCGATCGACGCCGGGATGGCCGGCGACTACGGCGTGCCGACCCTCATGGTGAGCGGCGACGACAAGGTGTGCCGCGAGGCGAGCCGGCTGATTCCGGGCATTGTGGCGGTTGAGGTGAAGCAGGGGCTGGACCTGGAATACGGGCTTCTTCTGCCCCGCGAGGTGGCGCACCAGCGCATCCGCGACGGCGCGGCCCGGGCAGTCGGCCAGTGCCGCGCGATCAAGCCCTACAAGGTGTCCCGCCCCGTGCGGATGCGGCTCGAGCTGGTGTCCCGCGTCGCCGTGCCGGTGGATCGGCCGGGCGTGCGCGTCATCGACGGGCGGACGTACGAGGTCAGCGCCCCCACCGTTCACGCGGCGCTGCAGCTGCTCTGCGGGTAAGCGCGGGATATAAGGAGTGCCGGGACGTGACAGTAAAGCGAAAACGCGTCGTGCTGATCGGGACGGGCGGCCGGGCCAATGCCTACACCATGTATGGGTCCAAGGAACAGATCGACCTGGCCGGCGTGGCCGATCCCGACCCCGGGAACCGGCGCACGTTCCTGGGCTTGAACAGCCTGGTGGGGCTTGTACCCGAATTTGATGACTGGCGCACGATGCTGGACCGCACCCCGGAGATCGACGGGGTGATCATCTCCACGCCGAACCACGCGCACACGGAGCCCGCGCTGGAGTGCATGAAGCGCGGCTACGTGCTGGCGCTGGAAAAGCCGATCGCCGAAACGCCCGAAAACTGCCGGCTGCTGCTCGAGGCCAAGCGCCGGCACAACGCGCGGGTGGTGGTGGGCTTCGTCCTTCGCGCCGCGCCCTTCTATCTGAAGGCCCGGGAGTGGATCGACGCCGGCCGCATCGGGCGGGTGGTGACGATCCAGGCCGACGAGCTGCCGCATCCGCTGACCGCGTCGGTCATGATGCGGGGCGGCTGGCGCAAATCGCGCAAGACGAGCGGCGGGGCTATGCTCGAGAAGTGCTGCCATGACCTCGACATGCTCAGCTGGATGGCGGGCGGCTCGCCCCAGGCGCTCAACTCGTTCGGCGGGATCAAGACCTTCGCCCCGCGGCCCGAGCTTCCGGAGCGGTGCGCCGACTGCGGCATCCGCGGCTCCTGCCTCTATTACATGCCCCCGGAGGTCTACAATCACCCGGACATGGTCAAGAAAGCCAACGACGGGCTGCTGTACCGGTTCGTGCGCGACAACAGCGCCTGCATTTACAACAACGGGCACGACATCTTCGACCACCAGACGGTGCAGCTCGAGTACGACAACGGCGTGCTGGCCACGCTGACCATGGACTTCTCCTGCTCGGGAACGGTGTGCGGCCGCTACCTGAAGATCGTGGGGGAGAAGGGCGTGATTTACGGCAAGATGGAGGAGAACAAGATCAGCCTCCAGGTCTACCAGGGCAACCAGGTCGAGACGGCCGACCTCAAGGACGACGGCTCCGGGCATGGCGGCGCGAACAAGGAGCATGCCGACCTGTTCCTTCGCATGATGGAAAATCCGGAGTTCCAGGCCGCGGCCAATCTTGAAGCGGGCTACCTCAGCGCCATGCTCTGCTTCGCCGCGGACCGATCCGTGGAGGAGAAGCGGCGGGTGGATGTGTCGGCTTACCTTCCGGAGTCTGGGCTGACGGCCGGGTTCGACGTGAAATAACCGGAGCGGGGGCGTGATGAAGGAAAGCCGGATGGAGCATTGTGTTGTTTATCGGAACGACGGCCAGTTCTGCGCCTGGCCCTTCAACGGGGGCTTCTGGCAGTTTGCGGACGGGGAGCTGGTTGCGAGCTTCATGCGGGCGCCCTGCTCCTACGCCACGCCCGAGAGCGTGGGGCATGCGGCGATCGACCAGGAGGCGTGCGAGCAGGTCCTGATCCGGTCGTTTGACGGCGGGAAAACCTGGCCGGTCGAGACGGTTCAGCCGGTGTTCCGCCGGGCGGAGCTGGACGCCAGGGTGGCGGCGGTCTCGTGGATTCCCGGGCGGCCGACGGAGACGCGCGATCCGCGGGCGGACGGCTTCTGCGTTGTCGCCGGCTACGGCATCCCTCCCGAGAAGCTGCGCGACCGGATCTACGTGCTGGTTTCAACCGACCGCGGCCATACGTGGGAAAAGATGGCCCGGGTGCCTCCGAGCGGGTTCGCCTCGTTGTATGGCCGGCCCAGCACGATCGTGCGACCCGACGGTATGCTGCTCCTTTTTGCGCACGGCAGCCGCATGAAGGACCTTGTGGTCGGCGAGGCGGGGTTTACCAGTTCCGAAAAGGAAGCCATTCCCCTGGTGTTCGGAAGCCGGAATGGGGGAATCACCTGGGGGCTGATCGGCGAGATCACGCCGGCGCCGGCCATGCCGATGGCCATCATGCCGTATCCGGTGCTGTTGAAGGACGGCCGCATCCTGGTCGCCGTGCGGCGGCAGTACGGGGCCGCGTACAACGCCCATACGCAGATCTATGAATCGAGCGACGGCGGCCGGTCGTGGCGCTTCCTGTCCCGGCCCAACGACTGGGGAGCCCCCGCCAACCTGGTCGAGCTGCCGGACGGCCGGCTCGTGTGCGTCTATGGCTACCGCCAGCCGCCTTACGGCGTGCGGGCGGTCGTGAGCGCGGACGGGGGAGCCACGTGGGGCCGGGAGATCATCCTGCGCGACGACGGCGGAAGCTGGGACCTCGGCTATCCCCGCACGCTGCTCCGGCCGGACGGCCGGCTTGTCACGGTTTATTACATCAACAGCAAGACCGATCCCGTTCAGCAGGACGGCGGCGTCCGGCACATTGCGGCGACCATCTGGTCGGCGTAGGGGACTGCTACACATGCTGATCAATCCAGGGCGGATTTGCCTCCAGGGCGAAGGGACGGCGCTTCAGTTTGCCGCGGGCGAATTGCAGAGCTATCTGGGCCGGATTTTCGGCGCCGAGGGAGGCGCAACGGCCGGGCCGCTTCCGCCCGCCTCCTTCCATCTGGGCCTTTTCGACGACGGGGCCGTTGGCGCCGATCTGGCGGCCCGCGGCTACACGCGCGAGGCGCTCGGCGCGGCGGGCTCGGAAGCGTATGTGATCCTGGTGGAGAAGGACCGGGTCTGCCTGTATGGCGCGCGGCCCCGGGCGGTGCTTTATGCGGTTTACGATTTCCTGCGGGACGTCTGCGGGTGTGAGTACGCGATTTCGGCCGCCGGGGTTGAGCGGGTTCCCGTTCTGCGGGAACTGGAGTTGGAAGAAGTGCGGCGCCTGGAGCGTCCGGTCTTTTCCGTGCGGGGGTTCGGCTTCCACGGCCCTCCGGGCGAGGTGGATCCGGTCCTGCTGGCGGGGATGGTCGACTGGCTGGCCAAGCTCAGGTTCAACCGGATCCAGGTCGACGTCCGGACGTGGAACAACGTGGCCGGCGTGCTGGGTCCGCTCCTGGCGGAGCGCGACCTGGACCTGGATCTGGGGATCCACAGCCTGAACTATTTCGTG
>JBIIYJ010000410.1:0-4106 GCA_044346855.1 Kiritimatiellia bacterium | reverse complement strand
CCGGTTGAATACGGACTTCGGCGGTCTGGCGGAAGACCTCGATGAAGAGGATCAATTCGCCTCCGTCGCGGCCGCCGGGCTTGACGAACTTGCCGGCCAGGCGGATGACCACGCGGTTGGCCGTTTCGACGACGCGTTTCGGCTTGTCGTCGAGCATCAGCAGGTCGAGTGTGCGTCGGTTGTCGCCGGCGGGCCCGGTCAGCACCAACCGGGCCGTCAGCCCGGGCGAAACGAGCTGGGCGGCCCCGTTTTTCGAAACGGAGAGTATATTCTGCACGTCGGCCGAGACGCTGACCTCCAGCGCTCCGCCGCTGACCAGCACCGTGCGGCCGTCGTCGGCGATCGACCGGGGCGGCCCGACTTGAAGCGCGGCGGCGGGCGGCGGGGCGGGGGTAAGCGTGAAGGCGCTTCGCGAGCCGCCGGGCAAATCCACCAGGCCGCACAGGTGCAGCCACTTGATCGATCCGTCGGGCCAGCGCGCGGCAGCCGAACCTTCAACGAGGTGCTCCCGGCCATCGGCGGCGGAGAGGGTGAAGAAGCCGCCCGCGGGCAGCGCGCCGCGTTCGACGGGCACGCCCCCCAGCAGGATGTCGCCGGCGCGGTCGGCCCCGGTTGTTTCGTCAATCCAGACAGGCATGATAAACGGCTTCGCCATCTCGGTCTCCCGCGATAGTTGATACGATACTTAGAACCCGTGGGTGGTGCGCTCGATGATGGCGTCCTGCCATTCCTTGCACAGGGTGGAGAAGCGGGCGGACCAGCCGCTGATGCGGACCACGAGATTCGGGAACTGGTCGGGGCGCTTCTGCGCCTCCCGCAGCATGTCGGCGGACACCACGTCGAGCTGAAGATACCAGCCGCCCAGCCGGACAAAGGTTTTCAGCAGCGAAACCAGGGCGTTCAAGCCCGTCTCCCCCTTCAGGCAGGAGGGATCCAGCCGCAGGTCCAGCGGCGACCCGTTGGCCAGCTTCATGAAGTCGAACTTCGCGTATGACTTGATGGCCGCCGTGGGTCCTTTCCGGTCGGTTCCCGGGGTGGGGGAGAGATTGGCCGCCAGGATGTCCCCTTCCTTTTTGCCGAAGAAGGTCGCGGGCCTTTCGTTGCGCCATTTGATCTCGCGGCCGAAGGTGCTGACGCCCGGCGGCATCAGCAGGCCCGGCACGGCCGGCGCCGACTCCCGGCAGAGCGCGGTATAGGTGTTGAAGAAGCGCAGGGCCATCGCGTCGGCGTCCGCGTCGTCGTTCCCGTAAAAGGGGGTTTCTCGGTAGCACTGGAGCCGGAGCGCCTCGTTGCCTTCCCAGTTGCTCCGCACTGCGTCCCGGAATTGGTCGAACGAGAGCCTCTTTTCCTCGAAAACGAATTTCCGGATGGCCGACAGGTTGTTGACCATGTCCGCAAAGCCGCCCAGGTGCGGCGACACGATCCGGTAAACAGGCCCGCCGCCCCGGCAGGGCCGGCCTTTCTGGATGCAGCCTTCCACCCAGAGGTCTACGAGCGGCGAAATCACCGCGCTTTCCGCGGCGGGCAAGACGCTTTCGGCGGCCGAGATCCGTTCGATCTGCCGGCGCAAGATGCGCTCGAAAGCGCCGTACACGTCTTCGAAGGAATCGAACCGGGTGGTTGCGGGTTTGGCCGGGTCGAGTTCAAGGCACTCCTTCAGCAGTTGGAGGGAGTCGAAGGTCCGATAGGCGAAGAAGGATTTGCCCGGAATCAGCACCTCCCAGCAGCCGTCGTTGGTGAAATCGCGCGCGTCCTCGAGCGGGAAGCCCGCGCCGACGAGGGCCTTGACGACCAGGTCGTCGTTGTAGATCGAAACGATCCCCCCGCCCAGGCGCTGGACTTCGGCGATCCGCTTCCAGAGCCGGTCCGGGGTCTTTTGCCCGACGCGGACCGCGATGGGGAAGTCGCTGATGTGAAGCTCCTCCACGATGTCCAGGACCAGGTAGGTGACGGAATTGGCGACTTCGTTCCCGTTTTCGTCGACTCCCGCCAGGATGACGTTCTGGTAGAACTGGGCGTCGCCCGTGGAGCCGGTGCCGAAGCCTGCCCCGCCGGTCCATTCCGTTCCCTTGATCCAGAAGTGGGCCAGGATGTCCCGGGCCTCCGCGAGCGTGAGGCGCCCGGCCTTCAGATCCTTTTCCAGGAACGGGCCCAGGATCTTGTCGATCCGGCCGATTCCACTCCAGTTGCCGCACAGCCGCTGGAACTCCCAGAATTCCCACAGCGCCTGGGCCGCCTCGTGGAAGGTGCGGGGCGGTTGCTCCGGAACCCGCTGCAGGATTGCCAGCAACTCCTCGAACCGTTTTCGCGGAAGGCCTTCGGAGGTGGCGATACGTTCCTGCAACCCCAGGATATACCGCTGGTGCCAGACCCGCGCCGAGTCGAGCATGGAGAGCATGGCTTTGAGGTAGCGGTTTCCGAAGTCGGTCAGGCCGCCTTCCCGGAGGCGCTCTTCGATTTCGCGCCGGATGCCGGCGTATCCGATGCGGAGCGCCTTTTCGAATCCGATGGTGTTATGGGAAAGCGACTGGATCGGGTTGTCGCCGGCGGTGCCGGGCAGGATATGCAGGGAGGCGTCCAGATAGGGGGCGGCGCCGGCCAGGAGTTCGCCGGGCTCGAGCAGCAGGGGGGCGTTTTCCGCGATCCGGCGCACGGTCGTGCAATAGACGTCCAGCACGGAACGGCCGGTTTGGTCCGTTTCAGGAGCGACGGGACCGGGGAGCAATTTCCGGCCGAATTCGCCGCTCAGGTAGCGGGCGGCCAGGGTTCGGGTGAACAACGGGAGCCGCGGCTCCGGAGAACCGGTTGCTCCGGTTCCGAAGTTGTTTTCAAGCAAGACATCCGGCTGTATGGCGCTTACCGACATGGGTCCAACTCCCTTGCGTATCTCATTAAAATACCCGATTCCGGCCGGCTAAGCCAACCAATCATTTTGGAGTGCACCGAAAGGGTGGGCTCATCGCATGTTGTCGGGTTTATGTCTCGTTTGTTGCGAAGCTGATTTGGAGTGCGGCGGCTTGACGCCGCTTTGGCTGGCATCGACTGGACGCGACATCAACGCCTGGGCGCCGGTCAAGCCGACAAGCGTAGGCAGCCACATCGCAGAAAGCGGCGTCAAGCCGCCGCACTCCAAATAAGCAACCTGCCGATCCTGTGAAACTCACTTGAAAAAGGCAAGCCGGTCGGACACGATGTGGTCCGCCACCTGGATCTGGCGGGAAACTTCCTGCTTGACCATGATATCGGGGCCTGTTCCTTCCCCGCTGACCCGGCAGGCGATCGTTCCGGCCTCGTTCGTCAGGCATTCGAGCGAGAGGGCCCGGTCGCCTGGCACATGAAGGGCGATGAAGGTTGTCTGCCGCGTTCTCCGGCGGGCCAGGATGACCGGGTCGTACACATCCCGGGCGGCGGCGGGGCAGACGCCCTTGAACACCGTCGTGCCGGGCTCGCCCAGCATGGTCAGGCGCATGGCCTTTCCCGTGATCTTCCAGACGTCGGCCGCCCAGCGGCAGTCCATGACGTCCATATCCCAGCGGTCCGCTGTCTGCAGCCAGGCGACTTCGCGGATGTAATCGTAGGGACTTGGGGCCTGGGAGCCGCACGAGTAGACTGCGGGCGGGCGGGCGGGGGGCCTGGGGAAATCATACGAGAGCGAGCCCGGCGCGAACGGCAGCACGGTCTGGAGCGTGCCGCCCGTGTGCAGCACCCAGTCGAAGGTGTGGTCGTCGCCATCCAGGCTGGCGCATTCCATGATGTCGAGCAGGTAAGTAGGAGTCAGGAAAAGGGTTCGTTGCAGCCTGCACCCGGGGAAGGCGAAATCCGCGTTGACGGAACAGGCGCTCACGTCGTCGCGGAACAGGCTGGCATGGCAGGCGCCGGTTTCCTTCCGTTCCAATTCCGGGCGGTCGTGGCACCAGGTGAACGCCTGGTTCCGGCCGTCCACCGTGACCGTGCTGTGCGCAAGCGTGGTCATGAACCAAAGCCGGTGGATGGGGTGGCTGTAGCCCCCGCTGTGGCCGTGATCGCGGGCCAGGTAGCGGCTGTCGTGGCGGTATTCGATGCCGAGTTTGCCCGCGTGGCCGTGCCAGTCGCCGTGCGGGCCGAAG
>JBIIYJ010000132.1:0-13741 GCA_044346855.1 Kiritimatiellia bacterium | reverse complement strand
GCATCCCGGTCGAAACCATGCCGCAGGATGCGGGACGGTTTCTCTCCTCCGTCTGCTGGAACCTGGAAACCGATCCCGTCGACCGCGACGTCCGGGTAGGGGCCCGGTTCGGGGGCGGCTCCGCCCTGCTGGCCGAGCGCACCCACGGCCTGGGCCGGATCCTCATGACGGCCATCGCCATGGACCGGCATGACTCCAACCTGCCGACCTTGAAGTCGTTCGTCCCCTTCGCCCACGAGCTGATCCTCGACCTGGCCGCCCTGAACAGGCCCGTCCTGCATCTGAAGCCGGGCGATGAGCTGGTCCTGAAAATGAAACTTAGGAAGCCGTTCTGGGGGATCGATCCTGCCGCCGTTTCGCGCGCCGCGGCCAAACAGCCCCTGGCTCTGGAACTGGCCGGCCCCGGGTCGAACAGGCTGGCCGCCGCGGCTCAGGTCCTGCCCGATGGGGATGTCCTGCTGCGCAGCTCCGACACGGTCGAGCCTGGGCTCTACCGGCTGGTCATCCCGGCGTCGCTGCGCACTTCCGAGCCGGGCAAGTCGCCGCCCGCCGAGCCGCTGGAAATCCCGTTCTCGGTCGGGCCCTCCGCCGAGGAGGCCCGGCCCGGATCGCTGTCGGAGGCCGACCTGATCCTGGCCCGCAACCGGATCGGACTGGTGGACGCGCCCGACCGCCAGGCGCTGGCGCGGGTTTCCAGCGGACAGGCGCCCGGGCGGGAAATGTGGCGGGGGCTGGCGGTCGCGGCCCTGCTGGGCCTCCTGGCCGAAGTGGCCCTGACCCGCTGGGTGGCCATCCGGCGGCAGACGGCGGCGCCGTCGGGAGTCACGCCCGCATGAGCCCCATTCCCGACAACGTGCTTGTGCTCCTGGCCTCGGCCGCCGTGGCGGTCTGGCTGCTGGCGGCGTGGAGCTATTCGCGCCGCACCTCCCTGGCCGGCCGCCTGCTGGAAGGCGCCGTGCGGCTCTTTGCCTGCGGGTTGGCCCTGTACCTGTGCCGGGAGGCCCTGGGCCGCTGGTTTGTCCTCTCAACCCCCTGGCCGGCCGCCGTGCTGGCGCTGGCCGGCTCCGCGGCGATCGAGTGGGTCCGGGCCTTTTCATCCCTTGAGCGCGCGGCTGTTCCCGTGCGCACGGCCCGGCTCCTGCTTGTCCTGAGAACGCTCCTGGTGCTGGCGCTGCTGCTGCTGCTGCTGCAGCCGGTGCGCATCCGCGAAATCCGGCGCGAGCTCCGGCGCGAGGTGGCGGTGCTGTTCGACGGCAGCTCCTCGATGCAGGCGGCCGACAGCGGCATGAGCCCGGGCGAGAAGCTCCGGCTGGCCGGCCAGCTCGGCGTGCCGGAGGCGGTCCGGAAGGTCCGCCTCGAAGGGCCTGCGGCCGACCTCGAGCGGGTGCGCCAGGAGCTGGGGGCGGTTGCCGATGTCCTGGCCGCGGCCGCCGCCTCCGGGCCAGCCGCCGCGCTGGAGACCGTCCGCGACGGCGCCCTTCGCCGCCGCCTGGTCAAAAACGGCCGCCTCGCCCTCGGGGCCGCCGAGGCCTGCGCCGCGCCCGCGGCGGCAGCCTGCTTCCCCGCGTCCGATCCCGCCCGAGGCCGCCTCGGCGGGCTGGCCGCCGCCGTGCGCAAGGACGGGGCCGACTCCCTCTCCGCGGTTGTTTCTGTTTTGGAAATAGCGGCGACCAACCGGGCGGAGGGCGCCGCCCTCGCCGCCTGCCGCGACGTCCAGGACAGGCTGAGGCGGGCGGCGGCCGCGCTGGCCGACGCGGGGCCCCGGCTGGGCGAGCTCGCGGCGCTGGCCGACGACGCCCAGGCCCATTCGCTGACGGGCTCGGCGGCCCGGGCCGTGCTGGCCGCGGCGGACGCCCGGCGGTGCGACCTGGCGGTGTCCCTCTGGAACAGCCGCCTGCTGAAGGACGACGGGTCGCCCGCCGGGGACTCCCTCGCCGCCCGGCTCGACCGCCAGTACGGCGTCCGGCCGTTCCTGTTCGACAGCGCCGTCTCGCCGGTTCCCCGGGCCGCCCTGGCGACAAATGCCGCCAGCCTGTTCGATTCGGATGCTACCAAAGGGACGGACCTGGCGGCTGCTCTCGACGGGCTCGCCCGCGCCTTTCCGCCCGCCGGCCTGGCCGGCGTCGTGATCTTCACCGACGGCCGCCACCAGGCGCCGTCCTCCGTGGACGCCGCCGTCAGGGCTTACCAGCAGAAGAACGTCCCCCTGATCCCGGTGGTCATGGGCGGCTGGCGCCGGCCCCCGGTCGACGCGGGCCTGATCGGCATTGCGGCGCCCGAGAGCGTGCGGACCAACGACCGCGTGACGGTGACGGCCCTGCTCAAGGCGGACGGCCTGCGCGGAACCAACCTCCAGGTGCGCCTGTTCCGCAATACGCTCTGCGTGGCCACCCAGTCCGTCCTGGCGGCTGCCGATTCCGTCCGCCAGCGCCTTTCCCTCGCCGACGAGCCCCGGTCCAACGGCCTGTTCCGCTACCGCCTGGAGGTGGAGTCCTTCCCCGGCGAGGTGACCTATTCCAACAACCAGGCCTCCGTCCCGGTCGTGGTCACCGACTCCCGGATCCGGCTTCTCGTGGTGGAGTCGCGCCCGCGCTGGGAGTTCCGCTACCTGAAAAACCTGTTTTCGGGGCGCGACCCCTCGGTCAGCCTCCAGCACGTGCTGCTGGAGCCGGACCTGATCGCCGGGCTGCCTCAGACGCCGCCGGTTCATGCGTCCGTCTCCCGTCCCGAGAACGAGGTGGAGGCGACCGCGCTGCCGCTGACGCCGGAGGAGTGGCTCAAGTTCGACGTCATCGTGCTGGGGGACGTGGCCCCGTCGGCTTTCACCAACAACGAGCCGGCCGTCTGGGAGCGCTTCGTCCGGGAGCGGGGCGGGCTTCTTGTGACGATCGCCGGTCAGCGGGCCATGCCGCGCGCCTGGCGCGACACGCCCCTGGCGGGCCTGCTTCCGGTGATGACCGCGGAGGCGCCCATTCCCTGGCTCGATTCGCCCGACGAGGCCTTCCGGATCCAGCCCACGGCCGAGGGCCGCTCCCATCCGCTGGTGAAACTGGCGGCGGAGGCGAAGGAGAACGACGCCGTCTGGGGCCGCCTGCCGCCCCTCTACTGGCGGCATCCCGTCCAGTCCGTCAAGGCCGGGGCCTCGGTGCTGCTCTACGCCCGGCCCGAGGCCGCCGTTCTCGCGGCCAGCTCCGATTTCTCCGCTGATGCCTTGCCGGACGAGGCCGCCCTCACGCGGCAGAGCGCATTCGAGAACGACCACGCCTTGCTGGTGGTGCAGCCGGTCGGTTTGGGCCGGGTGGTCTATTTCGCCTTCGACCAGACCTGGCGGCTGCGCTACTGGGTGGGGGACGCCTGGCATCACACCCTCTGGGGCCAGGTCGTGCGCGAGGGCGGAGGCGACAAACTGATCGCCGGGGAGGCGCTGGCCCGGCTCGGCGTCTCGCAGCTTCGCTACCGGCGGGGCGATCCCGTGGTCGTGCGGGCCCGCCTTCTGACTCCCGACTATGCGCCCCGGACGGACGCCGGGGCGGAGGTTGAAATCTGGAACGGGACCCGCCTGGCGGCGCGCGGCGCGCTGGAGCCGGTTGAGGGTAGGTCCGGCTATTACGAGCGCGGCTTCGGCCCGATGCCCGACGGGGATTACCGGGTTGTGCTGGTTGATAAGGAAAACGCCGCACCGGTCGAGCTGGGATTCAGCGTCGACCCCGAAAGCGGCACCGAGCTGGACGAACTGGCGGCGGACCGCGGGCTGCTGGCGCGGCTGGCGGACCAGTCCGGCGGCCGTGTCGTCGAGGCCTGGCGCCTGGAGGACATCGGGGAGTGGCTCAAGGCCCCGGTCGAGACGCTGACGGAACGGCGGCAGTGGGACCTGTGGAATTCCGGGTGGCTGTTTGGCCTGATCATCACACTGGCGGCGGCCGAGTGGCTGGTCCGGAAACGGGCGGGACTGATTTAAGAACGGAGGCGCGCACCATGGCGTCGAAAAACTGGATGACAAACGAGACCATGCCTCCGGCGGTGGCGCAGGCCCTTCAGGGGGCCATTTCGCAAACCCGCCGGATCATCGCCCTCCGGGGGCTTTCGGCCACGCTCGGCCTGGGCCTGGCGGCTTTTTTTGCCGTGATGCTGATCGACTCCCGATCCGTGTTCATGGATAGCTGGCCCCGCTGGGTCCTCAGCGGAGTCGCGTACGGCATCACGCTCCTGTCGGCCTTCTGGTTTCTCGTTCGGCCGCTCCGCCGCACGTTCACGCTGGCCGGCATGGCGCGGGTCATCGAACAACGGCACCCCGAATTGCAGGAGCGGCTCAGTTCCATCGTTGAATTGACGGCGTCCGGCGCCAGTGGCGAATGGCGCGGTTCGGAGGCGTTGATCAAGGCGCTGGCGGGACAGGCGCGCGCGGATGTGGAATCGGTTCGGCCCTCCGACGCCGCCACCGTGAAAGCCATCCGCCCCTGGATTCTCGGGGCACTCAGCCTGCTGGCCATCCTGGGCGTGCTGATCGCGGTCAGGCCCGGCGAAACCGCCATCCTGCTGGGGCGCGCGGTCCTGCCCATGGCCAACCTGGCCAACCTCTCCGCCCTCGATATCGAGGTCAAGCCCGGCGATGCCCGGGTGGGGGAAGGCCGTCCGCTGACCCTGTCCGCGACGCTCCCCGGCCTTCGCGGCCAGGAGGCGTTTCTTTATATCATATCACCCTCCGCGCGGCAGGAGACGCTCGTCGCGTTAAACCGGTCGAATCCCGGACCCGACGGGCGCGTGACCTGGTCCGCCGCCATCGGCGCGGTGCAGTCGGATTTCCGCTACCGGTTCCGCGTCGATCGCGCCGTGACGCGTTTCTACCGGATCGAATCCGTCCCGCCGCCCGTCGTGCGAAGCGTCGCCGTGGAGTACGCGTTTCCTGCTTATACGGGACTTCCGGACCGGCGCGTGCCCGATCAGGGAGGCGCCATTCACGGCGTCGCTCATACGCGGATCCGCCTGGTGGCCGCCGTCAATAAGCCCATCGCGCGGCCCGAGCTGGTCTTTTCCGGGTCGCACCCCATGGTCGTCACAGGCCGGTTGGAGCGGACCGGATCGGATGAAACCATCCTCGTCTTCCCGTTCGATCTCAAACCGGACCTGAACGGGCTGGCGGCCCTGGTTCTGACGGACGAATACGGGTTTTCCAATCCGCCCTGGCAGCGTACGGTGCAGGCCCTCGCCGACGCCAAACCCGCCCTGAAGATCCTGTTTCCCGACAAGGCGGTGCTGCGCCTCTCCCGCGAGGAGCAACTGCCGCTCCTGGCCGCGGCTGCCGATGATTTCGGGCTTTCCCGCGCTGAGTGGCGGCTCGATCTTCAACCCCGGCCGGGCGCCGTGCTGCCGGTTTCCATCGAGCCCGTCAGCAACCGGCCGCCCCGCGTGATCCGCGAATCCCGTAGCCTGCCGCTCGGGGACCCGGCCTACACCGGCGCGGTGCAGGTTGTCGTCACCTTCCACGCGGCCGACAACCGGGAGGCGGCCTGCGGCGGCCCGCAATGGGCGGCCAGCCCGCCCGTGACCATCGTGTTCGACGAGGCCGCGCCGTCCGTGGAGGCGCAGGCGTTGACGGCGCAGGAGGCCTTTGTCCGCCAGCAGCTGGAGGCCTCGAAAAAGGAGCTCACGGCGGCGCGCGACCAGCTGAAACCCGCGGCCGAGCAACTGGGGCGTCCCGAAAACAGCGCGGCGGCCGTGAAGAGCGTCGAGGAGGCGCGTCGCCGGGTCGAGGATGCGGCCAAAAATCTGAATCGCGCGGCCGAGGTCGCCCGGGACGGCTACCTCGAATCCGCGGCCCGGCAGGCGGAGGAAATCGTCAGGGACCCCGTCGCGCAGGCGGAACAGGCGCTCGACCGCATCCCCCTCGAGCCGCTCTTTTCTGAAAAGGCGGGGAGCGCCACACAGGCCGTTGCCGCGGTCCAGGCGGCGCTGGACCGGGTTTCAGCGCTTTCGAGCAACGTCCAGCAGGCCGCGACCGCGGTGCGCCAGGCGCTGGCCCTGAAGGAACTGGCCGATCGCGAGGAGCGCCGGGCCGAGGAAGCCCGGGAGGGCAAAGACCTGGCCGCCGTTGAGAAAGAGCGGAAAGACGCCTCCGAGCAGTTGGTTCAAGCGCTGGGAAGCCTGCCGGCCGAGGCGGTGACGAACGCCCTGCGGGCCCGGCTGGAAGAGGCGATCCGCGCGTCGGAAACGATCCCGAAGGAGCAGCAGGCGGTGGTGGAGGAGACGCGACAGACGCTGGAACCCCGCCAAACCGACAAGGAGGCGCTTAAGGAATTGATCAACCGGCAGGACGCCCTGGCCCGGGAGGCCCAGGCGAAGGCGGAAACGGCGCCGGTCGCAACCCCGATGCGCGAGGCCGCCGAGGCGCTCAAGGCGGACGATCTTGAGACCGCGCTTGAAAAACAGCGCGCGATCCAGGCCGGGTTGCGAAGCAAGGCCGAGGAGAAGGAAGCGCTCGCCGCGCTCTCGCCTGAAGCCGCGGTGGAGCGCCGCGCGGAGGCCGAGGCCCGGGCGGCCGAACAGGCGGCGCGCCGGGCGGATCGGGCGGCCGAAGCGCTGGACGAGCTCAAGGACAAACTCGACAAGGCAGCCTTGCCCCCGGATAAAGCCGGCCTCGAACAGACCCGACTCGCCGAGCAGCTGGCCAAAAAAACGGCGGAGACGGCCCGGGCTGCGGAGGAAGCGGCCGTCCTGGCGGACGAGGCGGACCGCCAGGCGCGGGAAGCGGCGCGCGAAGCTGAAGCCGTGCGGAACGCTATCGATCCGGACGAGCGGGAAAAGGGCCTTGACCGGGCCGCCGACGCGGCCGCCAAGGCTGAAAAGCTGGCCGCCCAGGCGGAAGCGAAAGCGGACAAGGTCGAGGATGAGGCGCAGGCTTTCCTGAACCCCCGCGATAAGGCCGACCGTCTGGAAGCGCGCGCACTTGAGGCGGTCGAACGCGCGGAACAGGCTGTTGACCTGGCCCGGTTGGCCGACCCGAAGGCCGCCCTGACGCAAAAGGCCGAAGCGGCGGCGGCCAAGTCGGAGGATGCAGCGAAACAGGTACAGAAGGAAGCCGACGCCGTCCGGAAGACCCACGATCCGGCGCTTCAGAAAAGCGGACTTTCCAGGGCGGAGAAGAAAACAGCCGAAGCCGAACGCGAGGCGGCCAAGGCCGTCCAGGAAGCGGAGGCAGTCCGGCAGGAGGGCTTGAGCCGCAAGGCCGAAGCCGCCCGGCGCGCGGACGAGGAACGAAAGCCTGCCGCGGCTTCCGAAGAGGCCAGGAAGGCTGCCGCGGAGGCCCGGGAGGCCGTCAAGCGCGCCCGCCAGGCGGAGGCTAAGACCGATGCCAAGGGGCCCGCGGCGGAGGAGGTCAAGGCGCTGGCCGATGCCGCGGCCTTCTTCGCCGACAAGGCGGAAGGGGAAGCCAAGGGCGCGCGGGAAGAGGAAAAGAAGGCGGCCGCGGCAGAGGCTCCGGCCGAAAAGGCCAAGGCGCTCGAGGCGGGTATGGAGAAGGCGCGCCAGGCCGAATCCGCCGCGCGGCAGGCGGAGAAGATGGCCGACCAGGCCGAGCGCGCGGCGGAACCCGCTCTTGCCGAGGCAGCCCGGGCCGGGCAGGCGGCGGCCGCCGCCAAGCGCGAGAGTCAGGAGGCGCGGAAAGCGGCGCAGGCGGTCGAGAACATAGCCGGCGAGCGGGCTTCCGGGGCCGTGAAACCGCTGCTGGACGAGCTTAAGGAAAAGGCCGCACAGGCCGCGGACCGGGCGGAGGTGGCGGCTGAAAAGGCCAATCAGCTCGCGGCCAAGGCGCAGCGCGAGCCGGTGCAGAAGGCGGTTGCCGACTTGCGGAAACAGGCGGAGGCGGCGGCGGACGAGGCCAAAGCCGGAGCCGAGCAGGCAAAACAAGCCATGAACATGGCTACGCGGGCGGCGGAAGCGGCCCCGACGCCCGAGGCTCGCGCCCAGACCGCCCGTCAGGCGGCGGAGCAGGCCGCCCGTCAGGCAGAGGGCAAGGCGGAGGAGGCCCGGGAGGCGGCTGTCCGGGCGCCTCGACCCGAGGTCCAGGCGGCGGCCAAGGAGGCGGAGCAGGCCGCTCAACGGGCGCAGCAGGCGGCGCGTGAATCGAAACAGGCGGCCGATGATACCGCCCGGGCGGCCGCGCTTCCCGAGGCGGCGGCCAAGGCGGGGCAAGCTGAAAAAGCCGCCGTCAATGCCCTGGAGCGGGCAGCTGAAGCGGGAAAAGCGGCGGACCGGGCCGTGGCCGCGGCTGAGGAAGGCATGACCCCGCAGGCGGCGGCGGAGCAGCGGAAAATCGAAGCGGCCCGCGAAGCCGCGCAGGCGGCCCGGGAGGCGCAGGAGCAGGCTCGTGAAGCCGGTGCGGCGGGCGAAAAAGCCGCCAAGGCCGCCCAGCAAGCCAGGACCCAGGCGGCCCAGGCAGCTGCCAAGCCGGCGGATGACCCGGTGAAGAAGCGGCTGGAACAGCTTTCCGAACGGGCGACCGGGGCGGCCGAGGGAGCCGCTGAGGCCGCCAAGCAGGCTGCGCTGGAGGCCCAGGCGGCCCAGGCGTTGAAGCAGGCGGCGGAGAAGGCGGCCACTCCCTCGGCCGCCGCGGCCCGCGCGGCGGAAGCCGGGGAGAAGGCCCGGGAAGCGGGGCGGCTGGCGGAGGAAGCCGGCCGTTTCGCGGAACGCGCCGAAGCGGCAGTCGAGGCTCAGCAGGCGCTTCCTCTGAGGGAGCTGGCCGGACTACAGCGGGACCTGGCCGCGGATACCCGCGAGGCCCTGGCCCGCCAGGAGCGCGCTCCCGGCGAGCAGTGGCGCGAGGTGACCGGCGATCAGCAGGCCGTGGCTGAAGCCGCCGCCGGCGTGAAGGACGATCTTGCGATCGCCCGGACCCTGGCGGACCTGCTCAAGAAGCCCGAGCGGACCCAGGAGTTGGAGAAGGGGGCGGCCCAGGCTTCCGAGGCCGTCAAGGCGGCCGAGGCCGCGGCCCGCTCCCTTGAGGCCGCCGCCCGGTCCGCCGATCAGAGCAATCTGAAACAGGGACAGCAGGCGCCGCCGAAGGAAGCCGCCGCCGCCCGTCAGATCGCGGACGAGGCTGCCGCCCAGGCGGGGGCGCAGGTCAAGGCCGCGGAAGCCGCCATCGCAAAGTCCCTGGCGCAGGCTGGTCAGACGGCCCGGCAGGCGCTGGAAAAGATGCCGCCTCCTGCGTCCGCTCCCGCGGAGCCCGATTCCAAATCCGCCCCGGGGGAGCCGGAGGAGGGTGCGCCGGCGTCGGACGAGGCGGCCGCGACCGCCCGCGAGGCCGCCCTCGGGATGGCGGAGGCGATCCCGGAGGCCATGAAGGCCTTGCAGCAGGAGTCGCGCGATCCGTCCGGCACTCCGGAGCAGTCCGTCCAGGATCCGCTGAACAAGGCCGCGCGCGCGGCGGCGGAGCGGGCGGAGGCGCTGGGCGGGAAGCCGGAGGCCCGCTTCCCACGGCTGGAGATGCCGGCCGGGGGCGGGGGGGGCGGCCGCGGGGTTGGCGAGGAAGGCGAGGCGGCCGGGGGCGACTACGAGGCGGGCCTGCTGCGCAATTGGATGAGGCTGCCGGGGGACCTGGGCGGCAACGTGATGGAGGCCGCCGGGGACGGCGAGCCCGAGGATTACCGGGGCCTCATCCGGAACTATTTCGAAGAGGTGTCGAGGCGCTCCCATGAAGACTGACAACATCATTCGCCTGCTGCTCCTGGCCGTGGTCTTTCTGGCCGGCGGGACTTCCCTGCGCGGCGCCGAGCCCACGGAGGACGAGCGGTTCCGGAAATCGTTCGACGAGGCGATCGACCGCGGGTTGGTCTTCCTGCGGCAGAAGCAGGAGCCGAATGGCTCCTGGGAAAACCATGCCGGCGTGACGTCCCTGGGCGTCATGGCCTTCCTGGCCAAGGGGTTCGGTCCGGGACTCAAGCCCCACGGCGAGACGGTGAACCGGGGGATCGACTACATCCTGGGGCTGCCGAATAAAAACGGGTACATCAACCAGGGGGGCGGGGGGATGTATACCCATTGCATCGCGGCGCTCATGCTCTCGGAGGTGTCGGGCATGGTGGATCCCGAGCGGCAGGAGCGGATCGACCGGCTGCTGCCCAAGGCCCTGGAGGTCATCCTGGTTGCGCAGCGCGTCCCGAAAGCCGACAAAATGAAGGGCGGCTGGCGGTACGAGCCCACGGCCGGCGACAGCGACATCTCCCTTTCGGGCTGGGCGTTCATGGCCCTGCGCGCCGCGAAAAACAGCGCGGCCCCCGTGCCGCGCGAGTCCATTGACCGCGGCCTCGAGTTCCTGAAGCGATGCGGGAACCAGGATGGCGGGTTCGGGTATACCCCCGGGGGCGGCTCGGGTTCAGCCCGGACCGGGGTGGGGCTTCTCTGCCTGGAATTGAGCGGGCTGCACCGTTCCAGTGAAACGCTCAAGGCGGGCGCGTACCTGGCCAAGAAGGGCTGGAAGGAGTCGCACCAGTACTATGCCGCCTATTACATCGCGCAGGGGATGTTCCAGCTGGGCGGCGCGGAGTGGGAGGAGTTTGCTCCCAAATTGTATGAGGGCCTTCTGGGCTTGCAGGATGCCGACGGCTCCTGGCGGGGGGGCGGGGAGGGCGGCACGGGGCCGAGTTACCGGACGGCCATGGCGGTCCTGGCGCTGAGCGTCTCCTACCGGCAATTGCCCATTTACCAGAGGTAAGGAAAAAGGGGTGAACGGCGTGGCACGGGTCTCCTGACCCGTGGCCCAGTGAAGAATAGCGGATAGCGGATAGCGAATAGCGGAACGAGAATCGATCATCTTTGCCGTAATCTTTACCGTAATCTCTCTTTCATGCGGCTGGCCAAACTTTCCTGGACCCTGACCCTCATCCATCCCCCTCATCGATCCCCCTCATCGTCTTCAGTTCGGCCTGGTTCACCATCCAACGCAGAGCTCCCGCCGCCCCGGAGAAGGAGGGGGAAAGAGCGCGGAGAGGAGATCCTTTACGGGGAAGCACCGTACCCCCGAATATGGCGGAGATTGGTTCGAAATTGCAGTCGCAAAATCGAAACTCTGCGGGCTCTCGCTTTCTCCTCCGGGGGAGGGGGCCTCTGCGTTGGAAGTTGGGCCGATGCACCGGACATTTCCCTTGTCCAGGATAGGACTCATTCGGCCTATCCTCCCTAATGGCGGCCTTTTGTATCAAAAAAAAGGCCAGTCAGGAAGGACTTGCGCGCAGAAATGACCTGGGAATGTCGACTGAGTCCTATCACGGGAAAAACGGGCCAAATGTAAAGAAGAAATTATCAGATTAATGCCCGTGAGCAATGTGGCGTTTAAACGGACCGACCGCACAACGGCCGGGAAGACCAGTCTAACATCAAGCAGCAGTGGCCGTTATTCATTTTCTAGGAACATTAAATTTCAGACTTGCTTTTCTTGGGGACAGACTTCAAAATTCTTTCGATTTGAAGACGGATTCGCTTAATCACAACAAAAACAGATTTAACCAGGGAATGTGTTCAGCTCCCCATTACATGTTCGGCCATTAAAGCAAGAAATGAAATGTTCGAAAAAACAGATCAGGATAGAACGACATTACTCCTCGATCCCGGTAAACGAACCAGGTATCTCCATCGATTTAGGGTAAAAAGGAAAATTTTATACCTGGGCCTGGCGATCCTCTTTACTGGAATTGCGATTTGTTTCTTCTTGGGTGATTCTATTCGAGATATGCTTTTTGCCCCCCTGTTACTCGTAATTGCCGCGATTCAAATTGAAAACAAAATCTCACTTGCTACAATCGTGGATGTGCTGGAAAAACAAAAATCGGTCGAACCAAATGGTCCTGGCTATCGGCGTGAAGCCCCGCCTCAGCCAAACCAATGACGTTCGAACTGAAAAATGATTCTGACATAAAATGATTTTGCCACTCTTCAACACAGCCGCTGAAACCAGAACAAAGACCAGGCAGAACCATTTCCAGCAGAACCATTTTTGGGATTGGCTTCAAAGACAGTAAAGACGATGATGCCTCGAACGACCTGCTGCTGCGTATCGCCGCTGGCGCGGCTCACGCAGAGCGGGCTGTTCGAACTAAAATGATTCTGCCAATAATGATTTTGCCACTCTTCAACACAGCCGCTGAAGCCAGAAATAAGACAAGGCAGAACCATTACCAGCAGAACCATTTTTTTTGATTGGCTTCAAAGACAGGAAAGACGATGATGCTTCGAACGACCTGCTGCTGCGTATCGCCGCTGGCGCGGCTCACGCAAAGCGGGTTGTTATGCGGAGAACAAGATGAGGAAACTGAACGCATTGCTTTCGATCTGCGTGGTTCTCTGCATCTCTGGATGCAAGAAGCCGGAGGTGGATTTTGATGAGGTGTTCACGGAGCCCACGGCCACAATCCAAGACAACACAATCATCCTGACTGGCGGACCTCACCGTCTTGCGTCAATACATTACGTCGCTCCACGTGCGAGAATTGAAACGGACACAATCTATGTCTATGGCGTCATGACCACGGATGCGACAGCCATGACAAACCGAGTTGTGTTGCCGTCGAAGGAACCGGCGGGCGGATGGACGATCAAGTGGATCAACAAGAATGGCGCGACCATAGAGATGAGGAATAGATAGCATAACCACGCCTTGGTGCGCTACCTCGCGCCCGCGGCGGGCGCTCGGAGGCACAAGGCTGTCGTTCGCCATTAAGATGAAGAACAAGATTAAATTCGCCAGTGCTATCATCGCGGGGATCTGCGTAGGTGCCGCCGCCACTTGGTACAGTATGCACCCGATTACTCGTTCTGTTGCCCTGTGGATGTCTACCGAGCCCTTTACCATCCCCTTTACCATCCTTACTATGCACTCGGACAAGCCGACTCATCCCATAGCCGTCCATATCGCACTGTCAGATACCAATTCGCTGTTGTGGGATCTGCAAGTGCTTGGTCGAACGAACAAGACAATGATTGGATCCCGAGACGATATCCTTAATGTGACGAGGAAACTGGCCCAGTATGATCCAAATTTCATCGTCGTGGTTGACCCCGAGCCAGAAGTCACCGTACTGCAACTTCGCGAGTCGATTAAATCCATTTCCGAAACCGGAATCACGCACTTCTGGATTAAAGACATCCTTTGGGGAAGCACAAATCGGATGAGGATAAATTTCACTAATGGCATAGAATGAAGTGGCGAACCACAGCGTCGTCCGTACTCGCTACGCTCGCCGGACACGCAGGACGTTCGCCAAGAAAATGAGAATTAGAAACCAGACGATTATGGCGATGCTACTCTGCGCTGCAGCTGGCATGGCGGATGAGGGCAAAGCTTGGTTTCAGAATGTCATTCAGGAGGCTGGCTTCCCGAAAGGCAGCAGCATCCAATTTGCTCACGTCTCCAAAGATGCGATTTTTGTGTCGAACACAAAGATGACGAATTCCGTCGTCCTCGCCAAGGACGGCGTGGTCCTTTTTGTTGACGAAAAGCCCAGTCTGGATTGGGCTCATCCATTCCAACTGCTTTTCGTTCCAAAGGCAACTCTGAAACCAGAAGTCCTTTTTCGTGGTAGTGCTATTCCTTCTTTTGAGTTGAGGAACCCTGACGGCACAAAGATCAAGAACTGGGAGAAATATTGATGGCGAACTGAGCCTCCCCCCATTCGTGACACAACTTATTTGGGAACATAAGCGATAGCCTTGGTTTTGTCACCTCCATTTTTTGAGGGTGCGGTTTGCCTGC
>JBIIYJ010000409.1:0-4113 GCA_044346855.1 Kiritimatiellia bacterium | reverse complement strand
GGGCCCATCCGGAAGTCTGGGCCGCGGCGCGCCGCTGGCGGGCGCAGCTGACGGGGCGGGACGAGTCGACCTGGACCCCGGAGGCGGACGCGGTCTTCCCCGACGCCGGGCAGGTTTTCTGCCGGTCGTCCTGGGAGCCGGGGGCCGACTTCCTGGCCTTCGACGCGGGCCCCTACTCCGGCGCCCACGCCCACCTGGCGCGGCTTGGGCTCGTGTTCCGGAGCGGGGGGCGGCTGCTGCTGGCGGATCCGGGGACGTTCGATTACGAGATGTCGAACCCCTTCGCCCTCTACGGCCGCTCCACCCCCGCCCACTGCACGGCCAACCTTGACGGACTCAACCAGGGGACGGACGACGCCCGGCTGCTTTGCAGCGAAATCACGCCCGACCATGCGCTCCTCCACGGGCTCTACACCGGCAGCTACTGGAGCGGGATCTACTACTGGGGCTTCCAGCGAGGGGTCGGCCAGGGAACCTACGGGAAGCACGAGCGGATCGTGCTGTGGATCCGGGGCGAGTACATGCTGATCCTGGACGGGGTGATGGCGGAGACGGGGCGCACGGTGGAGACGGTCTGGCAGATGACCCCGATGAAGGCGTGGCGGCAGGACGCGGGCGCGCTGACCTGGCAGTCGCAGGGCGAGTCGCCGAATTTCCATCTCCAGATGCTGCTGGCGCCGAAGGATTCAACCCTATCCGTCTACGAGGGGCAGAAGGAGCCGTTGCGCGGCTGGTTCTGCGACACCTATGGCACGCCCCCTGCCCCGGCGCCGCAGGTCGTGTTCAAGCATCCCTGCGACTCCCGGTTCCACGCCACTCTCGCCATGCCGCTGCCTGGAAACATGAAGCCGCCCGTGACGCGGGAGCGCGCCTTCGGGACGGGCCGCTGCCTGGAACTGGCCTGGCCCGATGGGCGGGTCGACCGGTTGCTCCTCTCCGCCTGCCTTGCCACCGCGCTCGATGAGACGGAAGGCGTGGAGACTGACAGCGCCCTGGTCTGGCTGCGGCTCGGGCCCGACGGGCGGCCGCTCAGGCACGTCAGGCTGGGCGGGAGTTATGTGCGGTATCAGGGGAAGGTAATCAGTAAACAGTAATCAGTGATCAGTGATCGGTGATCGGTGATCAGGGCGAAGCCGGTCTGGTGCCCGGTTCAGGGGTTCAGCGTCCGCTATCAGCTATTCTATTTGGTCGACTGCAGTTCCGCCTCAATCCGTTCGGCGAGAAAAACCTTCAGAAGCGACTGATAAGGGACATCCCGCTTGTTGGCAAGCAGTTTCAGTTCGTCCACCATGGCTTCCGGTAGACGGATCGAAATGCTCCGCGTGCTGGGTTTGAGATTGGGCATGATCACCTCTTCGGCCGCGGCCCAATCGACATAATCGGCGGAATCGTGCGTCTGCCAGAAACGCCGCTCTTCGGCCTCGCTCTTGAATGTGGGGATCGTCTTTTTCATGATTGATATCTCTGTATTTCGGTGCGCGTCATATCCCGCGCCGAAATGATTCGAATCTTGTTCTGCCGAATGGCGAATGCCTCAAACAGCAGGCGCCCGCCATCTGTTCGACCCAATACGTAGTATCGAGCCTCTGCCAGAGAGTGGCCGGTATCCCTGCGGACAATTAATGGCCTGTTAAAGAACACCTGCTCGCACTCTGTTACCGTGACATCATGACTTTCCCAGTTTTTCGTGACGTTGCCTTCGTCCCAATCGAAACCGGTGCAATCGCGAAGTCTGTCATGCGGTTTAACCATGCCAAATGTATATCACAGTCGTATACATAAGTCAACAGGGATGAAAGATCTATCCGATCCGTATGATCCGTGTCCTCCGTGGTGATTCTTCCCGAACAAGGGGATTGCGCCCGCATTCCCGTTTGTGCTATAAAACATGGCTTTGCTAACCCTGCTCAGGAAGGCGTTGCCGTGTATCTGAAAAGTCTAGACATGACCGGCTTCAAGAGCTTCGCCGACCGCACCCGGCTGGAGTTCACGCCCGGCATGACGGCCATCGTAGGCCCCAACGGCTGCGGCAAGAGCAACGTCTCCGACGCCGTCCGCTGGGTGCTGGGCGAGCAGAGCGCCAAGGCCCTCCGCGGCCACAAGATGGAAGACTGCATTTTCAACGGAACCGACACCCGCAAGCCCCTCAACCTGGCCGAGGTCAGCATCACCTTCGCCGACTGCGAGGGCGTGCTGCAGACCGAGTACGACGAGGTCACCGTCACCCGCCGCGTTTTCCGTTCCGGCGAAGGGCAGTATTTCCTCAACAAGGTCCCCTGCCGGCTCAAGGACATCCACCGGCTCTTCATGGGCACGGGCATCGGCACCTCCTCCTACTCCCTCATGGAGCAGGGCCGGATCGACCAGATCCTCAGCTCCCGCCCCGAGGACCGCCGCGAAGTCTTCGAGGAGGCCGCCGGCATCACCAAGTTCAAGGCCGACAAGAAGGAGTCGCTCCGCAAGCTGGAGCAGACCGACCAGAACCTGCTCCGCCTCCAGGACGTGATCCGCGAGGTCAAGCGGCAGATCGGCTCGCTGCAGCGCCAGGCCGGCAAGGCCCGCCGCTACAAGGAATTCCGCGAGGAACTGAAGAAGGTCGACGTTCTGGTGACCCGCGAGAAGCTGCGCGGCATGGACGGCGAGATCGCCGAGCAGGCCACCCGCCTCCAGACCCTGGCCGAGACCATCCAGGCCCTGCATGCCGACCTGGAGGGGGCCGAGACCTCCGACCACGACCTGCGCAGCACCATGGCCTCCACCGACCGGCGGATGGAGGAGCAGATGCAGGTGTGCGGCGAGTACCGCTCCCGGCTCGACCAGACCCGCGCCCTGATCCGGGTGAACGCCGAGCGCATCGCCGAGATCAAGGCCCTGGCCGAGCGCGATTCGGGGGACATCCTGCGGGCCCGCGACCAGATCCAGCGCCTCCAGGAATCCTTCGCCTCGCTGCTCGAGGAGATCACGCAGGCCGACGCCGACAAGCAGGCCGCCGAGCTTTCCCTCAAGGAGAAGCAGGACCTGCTGGCCTCCTCCGAATCCCAGGCCGAGACGGCCCGCCGGACGGTGCAGGAGCTGCGCACGGAGTCGATGGAGCTTGAAACCCGCGGCTCCAAGCTCCAGAACGACCTGATGCAGATGGAGACCAAGGAGCACGCCAACATCCTGCGGCGCGAGCGGCTCACGGTCGAGCACACGCAGATGGTCCGCGTGGCCGAGTCGTTCCAGGAGCGCGACCAGCAGATCCAGGCCGAGCTGGAAATCTTGCGCGAGAAGGTCGAGCAGTACGACGGCATTCTCGCCACCCTGGCGGGCAACCGCGCCGAGATGACCCGCAAGGTGGAGGACATCCGCACGCAGGTCAACACCCTGCGCACCCAGGCGGCCTCCCGGCGGGCGAAGATCGAGCTGCTGGCCGGGCGCGAAGCGGCCGGCGAGGATTTTCCCGCGGGCGCCCGGCTGGTGCTCGACGAGGCCAACCCCCTCTCGCTGGACCGCGACCGCATCGTGGGCTCGCTGGCCGGCCAGATCGACGCGGAGCCCGAGTACCGCACCGCGCTCCAGGCCGTGCTGCGGACCTGGGCCGACGCGATCGTGGTGACGGACGCCGCGGCCGCGCTCCAGGTGCTTTCCCGGCTGCAGGACAAGCCCGACGGGGCGGCCCGCCTGCTCAGCGCCGCCCTGCCCCCCCGCGACGTCCGGCCCGCGCCGGCGCTGCCCGAAGGCGGCGAGCGGCTGGCGGCCCACGTGCGCTGCCCGGATTCGCTGCGCCCGCTGATCGACGCGCTTCTTGAGAACGTGGTCGTCTGGCCCGACGGCGCCCGCCTGCCGAACCCCGTGCCCGAGGGGGCGGCGCTGGTCACGCGCGACGGCACCCTGGTGCGCCACGGCTGGATGTTCGAGTTCTGGAAGCCCGATACGGCGGGCTCCGACCCCATGTCGCGGAAGCTGCTCATGGCCCAGCTCCAGGAGGAGGCGGACAAGTTCACGCGCGAGCTGGACCGGCAGGAGGAGATCCTGCACGCGCTATCCGCGCAGGGCGCCACCATCGAGCAATCCACCTCCGAAGCCCGGGCCGCCCGCGACGAATACCGCAGGATGCTGGCCCAGAAGGAG
>JBIIYJ010000408.1:0-4138 GCA_044346855.1 Kiritimatiellia bacterium | reverse complement strand
ATACGGAGGGCGGAGTTCCACGACGCCTCATGCAAATGTCTGGCGCTATCCTGGCGCATGCGGGCTCGCGGAGCTTGCCCCTCCGTCTGGCTGTTGCATGAACGTCATACGGAGGGCGGAGTTCCACGACGCCTCATGCAAATGTCTGGCGCTATCCTGGCGCATGCGGGCTCGCGGAGCTTGCCCCTCCGTCTGGCTGTTGCATGAACGTCATACGGAGGGCGGAGCCGGAGTAGCAGACGAAGCGTCGCTACCCGGCAAGCTCTGCGACGCCTCATGCAAATGTCTGGCGCAATCCTGCCGCATGAGGGCTCGCGGAGCTCGCCCCTCCGTTTGGCTGTTGCATGAACGTCATACGGAGATAACCCCGAGAAAAAAGAAACTACACTTTAAAAAAGTGGATTAGTTGTACGAATTAGCATAATCTGTGCTCCGTCTAGCAGTTGCGGATCAATCCGCCAACAAAAACGGGGAACGAAAAAGGAGTCGGCATGAACTGGTATCTCGAAGTGCTCAAGAACAAGTATGCGGAATTCAACGGACGGGCGCGGCGCACGGAATTCTGGATGTATGCGCTCATCAACTTCCTCATCATCCTGGTCCTTCAACTCCTGATGATCAAGATTCCAGTCCTGGGCCTCCTGGTTCTCCTCTACAGCCTGGCCGTCCTGGTTCCCGGCCTCGCCGTCGGCGTTCGCCGCCTGCACGACACGAACCGCAGCGGCTGGTGGCTGCTGATCAGCCTGGTCCCCTTCGTGGGCGGCATCGTCCTGCTCGTCTTCATGTGCCTGGACGGCACGCCTGGCGACAACCAGTTCGGCCCGAATCCGAAGGGCGCCTAGCGGTAATCAGTAATCAGTGATCGGTTATCAGTTATCAGTGGTCAGTTATCAGTGATCGGTTATCAGTGATCGGTTAAGCAAAGAACAAAAAAGGATCAGGCGTAACGGCCTGATCCTTTTTTATTTCGTACGGGACTGTTTCAGACTTCCGATGCGTACAGCTTCAGCGTCGCGAGCTCGCGGGGCAGATGGATCTCGAACGGCTCCCAGTTGATCCACTCGCCGCTCAGGTAGCCCTTGTAATGGATGCTCTTGAGGCACCGGACGAACGCGCGGTGATCGATATCGCCCTCGCCGATCGGCACCATCTTGAGATCCTTGCCGCCCACGCCGTCGTGCAGATGCGTGTGCCGGATCCAGTTCTTGAGAACTTCGAACGACTGTTCCACCGTGGCGAAACCCATCCGCACGGGATGCATGACGTCCCAGTTGCAGGCGATGAACGGGTGATTGACCTTGCCCAGCACCGCCGCGACATGGGCGGGATCGCACCATGCGTCGTGCGTCTCAAGACAGACGACCACATTCCTCCTGGCCGCATGATCAGCCACAGAGGACAGGCACTTGGCCACGTGCGCGATCGCCTGCTCCCGGGTCAGCCCCTGCCCCAGCGCGCCGCCGAAGACGCGGATGGCGGGCGAGCCGAGGTCGCCGGCCAGATCGATCCGCTCATGGGTCTGCTTGATCATCTCCGCCTCGGCGGCGGGGTCCGCGTACTTGATGGAGGTCGCCAGGCAGCAGGGCGCGATTCCGCTTTCCACGATCATCTTGCGCATCGCGGCGCGCTCGGCCGGCGTGGCCGCCACCTCGACCCCGTGGGCGTGCTTGGCGTCCAGCCGGAACTCGACGCCTTCATAGCCGTACATCTCCGCCGTCTTCAGCACCTCGTCCAGCGTGAGCTGGGGCGTGGAAAAAGTCATGAACGCATATTTCATCTGGGTTCCTCCGGTTAAAGCATGACCACGCGGTTCTCGGCGGACGACACCTTGATCGCCTCCAGCACCCGCGACAGCTGCAGGGCGTCCTCGACGGGCACGGGATAGGGCGCCTCGCCCTTCATCGCCGCGGCGATCTCCTTGTAGATGACATTCTCATCCCCGTAGACGGCCCCCTCCACCGTCTCTTCCAGCACCTCGGCCGGCTGCGCCTGCATGGTGGAAAACTGGGTGGGGTCGGCCGGGCGCGCAGGCGTCTGCTTCACCACCTTCAGCTTCCGGCCGATCAGGGTGGCGGTTCCGCGGTCGCCCTGGATGACCCAATTCGGGAACGGCTCCACGCCGATCGTGTACTCGGCCTGAACGAGCGTCCCGTCCTCCAGGGTCAGCACGGCGAGGAACAGGTCCTCCACATCGCCCGGGTTGATGACCTGCTTGAGGCGCGCGAACACGCTTTTGACCTTGCCGCCCACCAGCAGGACGGGCGGATCGACGATGTGGGGCCCCCAGTTGAGCACGTAGCCGCCGCCGGATTTCTTCTCCGTCTGCCAGTCGCACCGCGTGCCGAAGCTGGTGACGGTGCGGCGGACCAGGAACACGTTCCCCAGGGCGCCCGAGCGGACCAATTCGCGGAGGCGGGCCAGCTCGCAGCCCCAGCGGGCGGGCAGCCAGGGGAGCAGCTTGCGGCCGGCGGACTTGGCGGCGGCGATCATGCGGCGGGCTTCGTCCGCGTTGACGGCCCAGGGCTTGGTCACCAGCACGTTCACGCCCGCGCGGAGGCAGTCGCAGGCCATGGCGGCATGCTGGTCGTTGCGCGTGACGATCACGATCAGGTCCAGCTTCTCCTGCTTCAGCATCTCCCGGTAGTCTTCATAGACCGGGCATTTGAAGCGCTCCTGGGCCTTCTTGCGCCGATCGGGGTCGATGTCGCAAACGGCGGTCAGGGTGAAGTCGGCGTTCTTTTCGATGGGCCCGGCGTGCATGGTGCTGCCGTTGCGCCCGTATCCGATGATGGCGGTGCGAATGGTGCTCATAGCCGCCATCATAGGACGGAACGCCGCCCGCCGTCAATGGCCCAACGCCTCTACTTCCGCACGGCGCTAAAGGGCCTTCCCGGAATAAGCTTCGTCCCGTCGCTGAACCCCTCCGGCCGGGTCGCCAGCTCCTTGACCAGCCGCTCGCGCCACAGCGCGACCCGCCCGGCGGCGCCCGCATCCTTGCTCGCGTCGTGCAATTCCTGCGGGTCGCGGTCCAGGTCGAAGAACTGCTCGCGCCCGTCGGCGACGAACCAGATGAATTTCTCCTTCCCGTCCGTCAGCGCCTGGTGCGTTGGGGCGTGCTCGATGGTCACGTATGGCCGCGCCCACCCCTGCCCCTGTCCCCGCATCAGCGGGAGCAGGCTGCGCCCCTCCACCGACGGGGGAATCGGCACGCCCGCCATGTCAAGCAGCGTGGGCATCACATCCTCCAGGCACGCGGCCTCATCCACCACGGTTCGGGGGCGGATGCCGGGATCACGCGAGTCGCGAATCAGCAGCGGAATCCGGGCGGACGGCTCGTAGGGAAGCGATTTTCGGAACAGGTGATGGTCGCCCAGCATCTCGCCGTGATCGGCCGTGAACACCACGATGGTGTCGGGCGCCATCCGCGGCACGCCGATGACGGGATTCAGCAGGCGCCGGATCTGGTCGTCCACGTGGTTGATCAGCCCGTAGTACCCCGCCCGGCAGCTCAGCAGCCGCTCCCCCTCGAGCCGGACCGAATCCGCCGCCACGTCGTCCCCCAGCCCGCCGCCGGCCGGCGGCCGGGCCCAGTCCCCGATCACCGGGGCCGGCACGCCCGTGCGCAGGTACCGCTCAAAATAAAACGCGGGCGGCTGCAGCGGCGGATGCGGCGCGATGTACGACACGGTCAGGAAAAAGGGACAGGAGGGATCGCGCCGCTCCAGGAAGTCGAGGGCCTCGTCCGTGACCCAGTTCGTGTGATGGAGCCGCTCCTCCAGGTGGAAGGGCCGGGCGGTCCAGTCGTTGTGCATCACCCCGCCCCCGAACCAGGGATCGGCCTGGGTCTGCCCGTTCCGGATCAGGAAGCGGGCATAGTCGTTGTTCGGGTCCCGGTGGCAGTTGACCGTCATCTGGTCGTAGCCGAACCGCTTACGCACGGGATGCTGGTGCATGCTGCGGCCCACCAGGGCGGTCTGGTAGCCCGCGGCCTTCAGCGCGCCCGGCAGGGTGGCCGGCGGATTCCACTCCTGGCCGTCGGCGTAACCCGTCATCCCGTGCGTGCGCGGGAACTGGCCGGACAGCAGGCTGCGCCGCGCCGCGATACAGGACGGGCAGGAGGAATAGGCATGCGTGAAAC
>JBIIYJ010000131.1:0-13953 GCA_044346855.1 Kiritimatiellia bacterium | reverse complement strand
CAACGGCCGCGAGCACCACCAGCAGGGCGGCGCCGCGGCGGATTGGAGCCGGGGCTGGCATCTCAGCGCTTCAGCTTCCGGACCTGCTCGTCCAGCAGGGCCGTGTTGATCAGCATTTCAAGCTCGGCGTCGCGCGGGGACCCCAGCTGCACGCCCAGCGTATAGTGGCGCCGGGCCTGGTCGGGATCGGGCTTCTTGATGCGGAGCAGGATCTGGGCCATGTTGAAGTGGGCTTCGGCCAGGGAGGCGTCCCGCTCCAGGGCCTCCTCAAAGGCCTGGCGCGCCTTGCCGAGGTTGCCTGTTCCCATATACGCAACGCCCAGGGCAAGCCAGACGTCGGCGGAGGCGCGGCCGCGCTTGACCAGCGGCTCCAGCTCGCGAACGGCGTCGGGGAAGGCGCCCTGGCGGCAATAGGTCGCGCCAAGCAGGTGGCGGACGCCCGTGTCCTCCGGGTAGAGGCCCTTCATCGCGGTCAGCAGGACGACGGCGTTGGAATTGGCTCCCGTATCCAGCCACTGGCGGGCCTGGTGTTTCAGCGCGTTCGGGATCGTCTGGTCCGCCCCCTCCCCCGCCGTCCCGTCGAGCCGGGTGATCCGTTCGCCCAGGGCGAGGTTTTCCTTTTTCAGGGCCAGCAGTTCTTCGCGCAGGGCGGCCAGGGCCGCGTCCCGCTCCTCGAGGCCCGCCTTGAGCGCCTTGAGCGCCGTCTCGCTGGAAGAGGCGGACAGGGAGAAGACCAGGGGCCCGAGGCCGTTGGTGCCGGCCGCTTCCCCGCCCTCGTCCCCGCCCGGAAGCACGAACGGCTTGCCTTCGCGGATCTTCTCGATCGCGCTCTCGCAGGCCAGCGTGCGGCTGCGCACGATGAGCGACGCCCAGCCCGGATAGTCCGCCTGGATGGATTCCAGGAGGTCCAGCGACTTCTCATAAAACTCGACGGCGCGGGCCGCCTCGCCTGCCGCCCAGGCCTGCTCGCCCCGGGTCATCAGGATGTAGCTCTGACCCAGCCGCTCGTTGGCGCCGGGCGCGGCCGCGGCGCGCTGGTCCGCGGCCGGGGCGGCCGCGGGCTGCTGGGCTGTCGAAAGGCCGGCCGCGGCCAGCACCAAGGCAATCGTCGTCATTCCCAAGCGGATCATTGCGGGTCTCCTCCGGCGGGACGTTCCCCGGGGGGAAGGTCCTCCACCTTGTACTGGTTCAGTTTGCGATGCAGGGTGCGGCGGCTGATTCCCAGTTCCTGGGCGGCCCTGGTCTTGTTCCCGTCGCATTTGCGCAGCGCGTTCAGAATCATGATCTTCTCGGCCTCTTCCAGGGGCCGGACGCCCGCGGCGGGCGCCAGCGCGACGCCGGCCGGCAGGCCCTTGGCCTCGACGGCCTGCCGGATCCCCGGAGGCACGTCCCGCACGCTCAGCCGGTCGCCCCGCGCGAGCACCACCATGCGCTCAATCGTATTGCGCAGCTCGCGCACGTTGCCGGGCCAGTTGTACTGCATCAGCACATTCAGGGCGTCGGGGGTCAGGTCGCGGACCTCGCGGTTGTCCTTGGCGGCGAACTCCCGCAGCATCGCGCTGCAAAGCAGCGGAAGATCATCGAGCCGGTCCCGGAGCGGAGGCAAGGCGATCGTCACGACATCGAGCCGGAAGAAGAGGTCCTGCCGGAACTTGCCCTCGTCCGCCAGCTTCCGCAGGTTGCGGTTGGTGGCCGTGATGAGGCGGATGTCGACCTCGATGGTGGCGCGGCCGCCGACCCGCTCGAACTGCCGCTCCTCGAGCACGCGCAGCAGCTTGGTCTGGATGCCGGGGTCGATCTCGGACACCTCGTCCAGGAACAGGGTGCCGCCGTCGGCCCGCTCGAAGCGGCCGATCCCGCGGTCGGTGGCCCCCGTGAAGGCCCCCTTCTCGTGGCCGAACAGCTCGCTTTCCAGCAGCGTCGGGGCCAGGGCCGCGCAGTGGACCGGAACGAAGGGACCCTTGGCGCGCGTGCTGAGCCGGTGCACGGCGTGGGCCACCAGCTCCTTGCCCGTGCCGCTCTCGCCCTGGATCAGGATGGTGGCGGAGGTCGGGGCGGCCTGGCGGATGACATCGAACACCTCGCGCATCGGGGCCGACTCGCCGATCAGGCTCTCGAGGCCGAATTTCTCGTCGAGCTGCTCGCGCAGGATCGCATTCTCCTCCTCCATGCGGGCCGTGCGCAGCGCCTTGGCAACCCGCTGGTCGAGCTCGCCCAGCTCCACCGGCTTCTGCAGGAAATCAGCGGCCCCGTGCTTCATGGCATCCACCGCCAGGTCCACGCTGCCGTACGCCGTCAGCATGATGACCGACAAGCGCGGGTACTGGCCCAGCGCGCGCTGCATCAAAGCCATGCCGTCCATGCCCGGCATGCGCAGGTCGCTGATCATGACCCGGACCGGGCGCCCCGCCAGCAGCGCGAGCGCCTTTTCGCCGTTGTCGGCCAGCAGCACCTCGTAATTGTCGCGCAGGGCGCGGGCCAGGCCCTCGCGCGTGTTCTTGTCGTCGTCGACAATCAGGATGACGGGTTTTGTCTCCATGGCGTGTTCCCTTATTGGGCCTGTTCCGGCCCGGCGGGCCCTTCGAGCAGCCGCAGCTTGCGGATCTGGAGGGGCAGCGTGAGAATGACGGCGGTGCCCTTGCCCGGCTGGCTGACGATCCTGACCCGGCCGCCGTGCTCCTGCAGGATGCGCTGCACAATCATGAGCCCCAGGCCGTTGCCCGCGGATTTCGTGGTGAAATAGGGCTCGAACACCCGCCCCATCACAACGGGGTCGAGGCCGGGCCCGTTGTCCTGGAACGACACATCCAGCTCGGTGTCGCTGGCCGACACGGTGATGTCGATCCGCCCGCCCGAAGTCAGGGCCTCGAGCGCGTTCTTGAGCACGTTGAAGAAGGCCTGCTTGATCTGCTCGCGGTCGGCCGGGACGGTCGGGAGCGGCTCGTGCAGGTCGAGGTTGACGGTGATGCCGCGGTTCTCGATTTCCTGCTTGAGGAGGTTCAGCGTCTCCTGGAGGGCCACCTCGAGCCGGGCCGGGCCGATGTTGGGCCGGGTCGGGCGGATGGCGCGCAGGAACTGGGTGAGGATGGCGTCGAGGCGGGCGACCTCCGAGCGGGCGATCCCCACCATCTCGAGCAGGTTTTCGCGTTTGTCGGGATCCGGCAGGCCCGTCACGCCGCGCTCGAGGAGCTGCAGGTGGATGGCGAGGGCGTTGAGGGGGTTGCCGATCTCGTGGGCCACGCCCGCGGCCAGGAGGCGGACGGCGTTGAGGCGCTCGGACTCGACCATCGAAGCGGCGGTTTCGCGCTCGGGGGTGACGTCGCGCAGGATGACGACGGCGCCGGAGGCCCGCTTTTCGACCATGGCCAGGGGCACCACGTAGAAGGTGACGATGCGGTGGCGCGGGTAGGTGATCTCCAGCTCCTGCTTCATGAGCCGGGTCCACTCCCCGCCGTCGAACCCCATGAGTTTTTTCCAGTCGAGCTCGCGCAGGTGCTTCGAGGCGTGCTGCCCGCGGACGGCCTCGGGCGAGAGGCCCAGCAGGTCGCCGGCCGCGCGGTTGACGTAGCTGAACCGCCCTTCCCCGTCGAGCACCAGGATGCCCTCCTGGATGGCCTGGAAAATGGTTTCAAGCAGGCCTTTCTCCTGGGCGAGCCGGGTGAAATAGGTCTGCAGGCTTTCGGGATCGAGCCGATCGATCCGCTCCATCAGCTTGTCGAGGAATCCTGGCTTCATGGCGGCGGCACGGGCGGATCGGCCGGTTCGAGATACTGGCCGCGGGCGAAGCCGCCGCCGTTGAGGGGGGAGGCCCGGGAGATGCGCTCGGCCGCCTCGTCCACGCGGATCAGGCCCACCACCGCGCCGGGAATCCAGTCCAGCAGGTCGCCGGTCCCGGGGTCCGTCACCGGCACGGGGTTGCGGCGGACGCGGTAGATGCGGCCGGGCGCGAACCCCTCGGCGACGCCGCCGTTGAGGATGATGGCGCCGTCCTCGCTGCCGCAGATCATGGGCTGCCAGTACTGCCGGGGGATGTCCTTCAGCAGCTTCTTCACGCCGTCCCGGATGGCCTCGCGCGTGGCCGAGCCCAGGGGCGTGCGGTAGAACCCCTCGCCGCCGAAGCGGACGTTCTTGTATTCGGTCTCGAACCCCGCCGCGCGGGCGTAGGCGTTGCCGCTGCACGGGACGGACCCGACGATGACGCCCGTCTCCACGTCCACCACGGTCAGGCTCAGCGAGACGCGGGCCACGTAGCCGCGGCCGAACAGGAACAGGTTGCGCATGGCCACCATGAACGTGCCGCCGCCCACATGGGTGAAGTCGTTGATCTCGCCGCGGATCAGGAACCGGCAGTTCTTGAGCTGGCCCGCGGCCGCCCGTCCCTCTTTCCGGAACGCCGGGTTGCCGTTCTGGAGCTGCAGCTCGCTCAGGACCAGGTTGAGGTTCTGCCGCTCCAGCACCTCGTAGCGCCGGCTTTTCTTCAGCTCCAGCACGAGCAGGTCGGCGATGCCGTCCCCGATCTGCCACTGCCCCTCGAAGCCCGACCGGTTGTAGAACGAGGAGACCGCCACCACGGGCTTGAGCGGCCGGGTCACGAACGGCTCGGGCGGCGGGGGAATCAGGGACGGCGGGCTGGCGCACCCGGCGGCCAGAATGGCGACCAGGAGGGCCAGGGGGGGGAGACGCCGTAACAGGGAAGCCATACTCATCCTTTCCACGATCCACGCTTGTCCGGCCATTATGATTCATGCTACAGTAAAACGCAAATCGGAAATGTGACATTCTGTCACGTCAAGGGGGATCATTTGCAGGACTTGGGAGCCACGGCACGGGGCCCGGAGGGGGACGCGCCCGAAATCGTCACGGGTACGGTGGAGCGGATCGTCTTCCGGAACGAGGAGACGGGCTACACCATCTGCGCCATCCAGCCGGCCCGCCGGGCGCCCGAGATCACGGTGACCGGCACCTGCGGCGCCGTCTGGATCGGCGAGCTGCTGAAGGCTGAGGGCAAGTGGGAGAACCATCCCCGCCACGGCAAGCGGTTCGCGGCCGGCTCCATCACCTGCATCGCCCCGCTCGATCCCGCGGGCATCGAGAAATACCTGGGCAGCGGCGTGATCCGGGGCGTCGGCAAGGTCATGGCCCAGCGGCTGGTGAAGGCCTTCGGGGTGGATACGCTGCGGATCATCGACAAGGAATCCGCCCGCCTGCGGGAGGTCGAGGGCATCGGCGAGAAGCGGCGCGAGGACATCCGCCGCTCCTGGGTCGAGCAGCACGCCATCCGCGACATCATGATCTTCCTCCAGTCCCACGGCGTGGGCGTGGCCCAGGCGCACCGGATCTACAAACAATACGGCGATCAGGCCATCGCCATGGTCCAGGCCAACCCCTACCGCCTGAGCCGGGACGTCTGGGGCATCGGCTTCAAGTCGGCGGACAAGATCGCCTCCACGCTGGGCATTCCCCACGACTCCCCGCTGCGGGCGCGCGCCGGAGTGCTGTATGTGCTGGAGACGTTCAACGAGGAGGGCGACTGCTTCACCCCCCGCCCCGAGCTGGTCACGGCCGCCGAAGGGCTGCTCGGCATTTCCGGGGAGAAGCTCGAGCAGGCGATCACGGACGAAACCGCCTCCGGCGCCCTGGTCGAGGAGCGCGGCAACCTTTACCTGACGCCCATGTTCGAGGCCGAAAAGGGGGTGGCCCTGCGGCTGCAGCGACTGCTCAACGCCCCCGCCCCGGCCTCCGAGCCGGCGGACGCGGCGCTCGAGCGGGCCGAGCAGAAGATGGGCATCGCCTTCGCCCCGGGCCAGCGGGAAGCCCTCCGCCTGGCCCTCCAGAACAAGGTCTCCATCATCACCGGCGGCCCGGGCGTGGGCAAGACCACCATCGTGCGCGCGCTGGTGGACGTGTTCCAGTCCCGCCGCCTGGCCGTCTGCCTCGCCGCCCCCACCGGCCGCGCGGCCAAGCGTTTGGAGGAATCGACCGGCCGGGAGGCCAAGACCCTCCACCGCCTGCTTAAGTTCAACCCCGCCAAGCGGCAGTTCGAGCACAACCCCGACAACACCCTGCCCGCCGACGTGCTGATCCTGGACGAGACGTCCATGATCGACATCACCCTCATGCACCACGTGCTCAAGGCGCTGGCCGACCGGATCCGCCTCGTGCTGGTGGGCGACGTGGACCAGCTTCCCAGCGTGGGGCCGGGCAACGTGCTGCGCGACCTGATCGAATCCCGCGCCGTCCCCTGCGCGCGGCTGGACACGATCTTCCGGCAGGGCCGCGACAGCTGGATCGTCCTGAACGCCCACCGGGTCAACCAGGGCGAAAGCCTGGAACTGCCCCCGCGCGGCGCCGGCCTTTGCGATTTCTATTTCATCGAGCAGGAGGAGCCGGAGGATCTGATCCGCTCGGTGGTGGGCCTGATCACGGACCGCATCCCGGCCCGGTTCAAGCTGAACCCCCGGCTCGACGTCCAGGTCCTCACGCCTATGCGCCGGAACCAGCTCGGCTCCGAGAACCTGAACCGCGTGCTCCAGGAGGCGCTGAACCCGAAGGCGAACGGCCTCGAGCGCTTCGGCCGCTTCTACCGCGAGGGCGACCGGGTCATCCAGATCCGCAACAACTACGACAAGAACGTGTTCAACGGCGACATCGGCCAGATCCACTCCGTGGAGGCGGAAAACCGCAAGGTCACGGTCGACTACGACGGCGTCCACGTGTCCTACGAAGCCGGGGAGCTGGACGAGCTGGACCTGGCCTACGCCTGCTCCATCCACAAGTCGCAGGGCAGCGAGTATCCCGCCGTCATCATCCTCATGGCCACGCAGCACTTCAAACTGCTGCAGCGGAACCTGCTTTACACGGCCATCACGCGGGGAAAAAAGCTGGTTTGTCTTGTGGGATCGCGTAAAGCCGTGTATATAGCTATAAAAAACAACCGCATGACCCAGAGGCGCACTGGGCTGCAGGACCGCTTGACCGGGCGCCTCTAATGGCTTTGAAAGGCTGGACTGTTCCCGTGAATTTGCGACAGGTGCTCGACCCCAGGACCATCCGGCTCGAACTGGCCGGAATCGGCAAGATGGCCATCATCGACGAACTGCTCGACCTGCTGCTGAAAGCCGGGAAGCTGACCGACCGGGTGGAAGCCCTGCGCGCCGTGATGGAACGGGAAGGCAAGATGTCCACCGCGATCCAGAACGGAGTCGCCATCCCCCACGCCAAGACCGATGCGGTGACGGAGCTGGTGACGGCGATCGGCCTCTCCCCCAAGGGCGTTGATTTCGAGTCGCTCGACGGGAAGCCCTCGCACATTTTCATCATGACCCTCTCCCCCAAGACCCGGCTGGGCCCCCACATCCAGTTCCTCTCCTCCATCAGCCAGTCGCTGGACGACGCCGCCATCCGCCGCGCCCTCCTGAAGGCCAAAACGCCGCAGGATGTGATCGACCTGCTCACGGCCTGAAATTCTAGGTTGACGATCGGGCGCTTGGTATCCTATATTTACCGTTCGTTGATGATGAGGCCGGAGTCCGCTATTCGTCCGGTCGAGTCAGGAAGGGAGCGTGATTTCCAACGTGATACAAGTTAGAATTAAAAAAGGTGAAACCGTAGACAGGGCACTCAAGCGCCTCAAGAAGGTGCTGGACAAAGAGGGCCTGATGCGGGAGATTCGGAATCATCGCTACTTCGAGAAACCCAGCGAACAGCGCCGCCGCGAGAAGGCCCGGGCCCGTATCCGCGCCCGCCTGCAAGGCCGCTAGACACTGGTCCGATACGCTCAAACGCCGGGATCCCGCGATCCCGGTGTTTTTTTTCCGGGAGGTCACCGCGCATGATCTTCGCCCTGTCCACGAGATGGAACGCCTTCCGCCATGCCGCCGGCGAGTCGCTGGTGGACGAAATCCTGGCGTTGGGCTTCGATCGGGTGGAGCTGGGCTATGATTTCCGGATGGACCTGCTGCCCGGCCTGCTCACGCGCCTGAAGCAGGGCGCCGTGCGCGTCGGAAGCCTTCACGCCCCCTGCCCCATCCCCCTGGGGCTCCCCGCCGGCCACCCCGAATACTACACCCTGGCCGAGACGGACGAAACCGAGCGCACCGTGGCCGTCCGGCTGGTCCGCGACACGCTGCGCATGGCGGCCGAACTCGGCGCCCGCGCCGTGGTGGTCCACGCCGGCAACGTCAAGATGCCGCACTACTCCTACAAGATCCTGGACCTGATGAACGGCCGCCATCCCGAACGCTGGTACAACCGCTGGCGCCTCGGCCGGTGGCGCGGGAAGCTGGAGCTGGGCCGCCTGCGCTTGGCGCCGGCCCACCTCAACGCCCTCTACCGGAGCCTCGACGAGCTGCTGCCCGAGCTGGACGCGCTGGGCGTCGTGCTGGCGATCGAGAACCTGCCGACCTGGGAATCCGTCCCCACCGAGGCCGAGCTGGGGTCCCTGCTGGACCGCTACCCGACCCCGCTGCTGGGCGCCTGGTACGACCTGGGCCACGGGGTCACGCGCGAGCGGCTGGGCTTTTCGAACCCGGTCCGCTGGCTTGACAAGCTGGCGCCGCGCCTGGCCGGCATGCATATTCACGACGTGGATCCGAAGAACAACGACCATCTCGCGCCGGGCATGGGATCTCAGGATTTTAAACCCTTCCGCAAATGGGCCGAAAGGGATATTCTCCGGGTTATCGAAGTGCGTCCCGGTCTTCCGCCCGATGCGCTCAAGGCGGGCTTGAGCCGTCTGAGGGAGGCCTGGGAAGCACCCCTGGACACAGCGCCGGCCTCACCCGGCCTCTAACCTGGAGGGATAGAACGATGGCCAAGAAAGCATTGATCACCGGAATCACGGGCCAGGACGGATCCTACCTCGCCGAGCTGCTCCTTGAAAAAGGATACACCGTCATCGGCATGGTGCGGCGCTCCAGCACCGAGAACTTCGAGCGCATCCAGCACCTGCGCGACCGCCTGGAACTCGTCCAGGGCGACCTGCTGGACCAGTGGTCGCTGATCCACATCCTGAAGACGGCCCAGCCCGACGAGATCTACAACCTGGCGGCCATGTCCTTCGTCCCCACCTCCTGGAGCCAGCCAACCCTGACCGGCGAGTTCACCGGCATCGGCGTGACGCGGGTGCTCGACTCGATGCGCCTGGTCTGCCCGAAGGCGCGGTTCTACCAGGCCTCCAGCAGCGAGATGTACGGCAAGGTGCTCGAGGTGCCGCAGACCGAGCTGACCCCCTTCTATCCCCGCAGCCCCTACGCCGTCGCCAAGGTCTACGGCCACTACATCACGGTCAACTACCGCGAGAGCTACAACCTCTTCGCCGTCTCCGGCATCCTGTTCAACCACGAAAGCCCCCGCCGCGGCCTCGAGTTCGTGACCCGCAAGATCACCGACGGCGCGGCGCGCATCAAGCTGGGGCTGGCCGACGGCCTGCCGCTGGGCAACCTCGACTCCTGCCGGGACTGGGGGTTCGCAGGCGACTACGTCCGCGCCATGTGGCTGATGCTGCAGCAGGAGACGCCCGACGATTTCGTGGTCGCCACGGGGGAATCCCACTCCGTCCGCGAGTTCTGCGAGGTCGCCTTCGGCCACGTGGGGCTGGATTACAGGAAATACGTCCGCCAGGACCCCCGCTTCATGCGGCCCGCGGAGGTGGACCACCTGTTCGGCAACGCCGCCAAGGCCCGCCGCCTGCTGGGCTGGGAGCCGAAGGTCGACTTCCAGGGCCTGGTCCGCATGATGGTGGACGCCGACATGGCGCGGCTCCAGACGGGACGGAGATAACGCACATGCGGGTATTCATCACGGGCGCGTGCGGATTCGCCGGCCGGCATCTCGTTCACGAACTCACCGAAGCGGGCCATGAACCCTTCGGCTTCGGCCTCGAGCCGCCGCCGGGGCCCGGCTTCTGTCCCGTGATCCAGGGCGATATCCTCAAGCCCGACGAGGTGGCCGCGGCCGTCCGGGAAATCCGCCCCGAGGCGGGCGTCCACCTGGCCGCGATGGCCGCGCCGGCCGACGCGGCCTCCCGCGCCGCCCTGATGGCGGCCGTCAACATCCAGGGGACGGTCCACGTCCTGGAAGCCTTCCGCCGCGAGGCGCCCCGGGCGCGGCTCCTGGCCGTCAGCTCCGCCCGCATCTACGGCTCGCGCACCCCCCCCGCCCCGATCAGGGAGGACGAGCCCCCCACCCCCGACAGCCTGTACGCCATCACCAAGGAGGCGGCCGACCGCCTCGCGCTCCAGTACGCGGCCGATTTCCACGCGCCTTTCCTGACCGCCCGCCCCCACAACCACACGGGGCCCGGCCAGGGCGAGGCGTTCAGCGTGGGCAGCTTCGCGGCCCAGTTCCGCCGCATGGCGGCGGGGCTCGAGCCGCCCGTGCTGAAGATCGGAAACCCCGACAGCGCCCGCGACTTCCTCGACGTGCGGGACGTCGTGCGCGCCTACCGGTTGTTGCTGGAAAAGGGACAACCGGGGCTGGCCTACAACATCGCCTCCGGACGCTCCGTCTCCATCGGCGAGATCATCGCGGCCCTCTCCCGGATCACGGGCCTCCGCCCCGAGGTGCGGATCGAGCCGGCCCGCTACAGGCCCGCCGACTTCAGCGCCCCCCTCGACACGACCCGGCTCGCCGAACACACCGGCTGGCGCCCCCGCCTGACGCTGGACGAAACCCTCAGGGATATGGTGGCCGTTTGACCGACCAAACCCAGAAACGACTGGCCGCCTGGATTGGCTGGACCGCCCGCGTTGCGATCGGCGCCGGCCTGACGTATTGGATCGTGAGACAATTTCTCTCCCAACCGCTCGAATTCGACATGCGGGACTGGAGCCGCCTCTGGCCGCTGTGGATGGCGGGCGGGCATGCCCTGTTTTTCGGGGCTTACCTGCTGGGCATCGTCCGCTGGCGCCTGCTCATGGACAGCCACGACATCCGCCTGACCTGGAGGCGGGCCTTCTCCCTCTTCTTCATCGGCCACTTCTTCAACGCCTTCATGCTGGGCGCGACCGGGGGCGACATGATCAAGGCCTGGTACGCGGCCCGGGAGACGCACCACCTGAAAACCGAAGCCGCCATGCTGGTCTTCCTGGACCGACTGGTGGGCCTGGTGGCGCTGGTCATCCTGGTGCTCGGCGCCCTCGCCTTCCAGTTCCGCCTGCTCCTCGACCAGCCGTCGCTGTCCCGGGCGGTCCTGTTCCTTCTCATCCTGCTCGCCGTCACCGTCCTGCTCCTGGCATTCCTCTGGCGGCGCAACTGGCTGGAAAGCGGCTCCTGGGAACGCCTTTCCCGCCGCCTTCCGGACAAACTGGCCGAGCAGACCGCCCGGGTCTACGCCGCCGTGTTCCATTTCAAGAGCCGGCCCCGCGTCATCTTCCAGGCCTTCGTCCTTTCCCTCGGCGTGCACATCCTCTCCCTCTTCGCCTGCATCTTCTTCGCCAAGGCCATCGGCGTGCAACTCTCGGTCTTCCACGCCTTCACCCTGTTCCCCCTGCTGGGCGCACTGGGCTCCATCCCCGTCACCCCGGGCGGCTATGGCTTCCGGGAAGGCATTTCCGTGGTTCTCTTCGGCACCATCGGCATCGGCCCCGTGCCCGCCTTCCTCCTCTCCCTGTTCCCCCACCTGAGCATGCTGCTCTGGAGCCTCTTCGGCGGCCTCCTCTATCTGGCGGAGCCTGCGTCAAAACGCCCCGCACAAACCGAATTGAATTGAATCGTTCCCCGCTCCGCGGGTATTCTCTGATCCAAATGATTTAAGAGAAAGGGAGCGGCGGACCGCAATCCATTATGACGCAAATGCTTCTAGTCCTGATCGGCGGTCTCGGAATCTTCCTGCTGGGCATGAAATACATGTCCGAAGGCATGCAGGCGATAGCCGGGAGCAAGTTGAGGAAACTGATCGGTTACGTCACCGACAACCGCATTTTAGGCGTCCTGATTGGTTGCCTGATCACCTGCATCATCCAATCCAGCTCCATCACCACCGTCATGGTCGTCGGCTTCGTCAACAGTGGTTTCATGACGCTGATCCAGGCGGTCGGCGTCATCTTCGGCGCCAACATCGGCACCACCATCACGGCCTGGATCCTGACCCTCAATGTCACCAAATACGGACTTCCCGTGGTCGGCATTGCCTCCCTGTTTTTCATGTTCGCAGGGCGCGACAAGGTCCGCTACTGGGGCATGTTTTTCATGGGCATCGGCATGGTCTTCTTCGGCCTTGACCTGATGAGTTCAGGGCTTTCCCCGCTTCGGTCGAATGCCACCGCCCTGAAAATGATCAGCGCCTTCAGCGCCACCTCGACCTTCGGGATGCTCAAGTGCGTCCTGGTCGGGCTCGTCTTCACGGCCATCATCCAGTCCTCGTCCGCCGCGGTCGGCATCGCCATGGGCCTGGTCAAGACAGGTCTGATCGACTTCAACACGGCCGCCGCACTGGCGCTCGGCATGAATATCGGAACCACCATCACGGCCTATCTGGCCTCCCTCGGCACCAACGCGCATGCCAAGCGGGCCGCCCTCGCGCACATCCTTTTCAACGTGTTCGGCGTGCTGCTCTTCCTTCCGTTCTTCTTCCCTTACCTCGACTTCATCCGCTGGCTGATCCCGGGAAATGGCGATGAAACAGACACCGTGATCGCCCTCTCGCGAGTGGCCATGGTCCATACGCTGTTCAATACGATAAACACCCTTCTCTTCCTTCCTTTCGTCAAGCCGTATGCGGCGCTGGTCACCAAACTGATTCCGGACCGGAAGAAGAAAGAAGTGTACAAGCTGGAATACCTGAACGTCCGCTTTCTCGCCCACCCCGTCCTGGGCATCGAGCAATCATACAAGGAAATCGACAGCATGGCCGTCCATGTCACCGAGATGCTGACCCAGTTGGATAAAATACTGAAGCTCCCCTTCCCTGAACGGGACCAGGAAGCCGAGGAGATCATTTTCAAGAAGGAAACCACGCTCGACAATGTGCAGCGCGAGGTGACGGTGTTCCTGAGCCGACTCCTCTCGGATTCCGTGCCCGGCGACGTGATGGAGGAAGGACGCCGCCAGCTCCGCATGGCGCACGAGTACGAGTCCATCAGCGACTACATCATGAACGTGACCAAGATGAACATCAAGCTGGTCCAGAATCACCTGGAACTGCCCGAGGAAGAGCGCCGCTTCCTGCAGGAGATGCGCAAGCAGGTCAACGGACTCGTTTCCGATATCAACCGCGTGCTGAAGGAAAACAGCTACCCCGATTCGACCTTCATGCAGGCCTTCCAGCCGGAAGCCGTCAAGGTGCTCAAGATCATGAAGGATTACCGGCAGCAGCACCTCGAGCAATTCGCCTTGAAATCCCAGAACCCGCTGACGAGCCTGGTCTTCACCGACATGCTCACCGCCTTCCGCCGGATGCGCGACCACTCCTACAACATCGCCGAAGTGCTCGGGGGCGTCAAGTAAGCGACTCTCTCACGCGCCGAACCGGCGCACCAGCCGGGAGCAGAATCCGGGAAGATCCGGGTCCCGCGCTCCCATGACCAGCACCGCATCACCCGCCCTGGCTTCTGCCGCCAGGGCCGCCTCCAGGCCGTCAAACCCTTCGCAGGCCTCCGCCTTGACCCCCGCCTGCGCCAGGCGCGCGACCAGATCGGCCGATGTCACCTTCGCCGGCGCCTTAACCGTTCCGCCAGCGTAATAGACCGGCAGCAGGTAGAGCCGGTCCTCTGCCCCGCACAACCGCGGAAACAACTCCGCCAGGGCGTCGGCCATGACAGCCAACGGCGTGAACCCGTGCGGCCGCCAGACGCCCAGCACCCGGCGGTAATGGGGCCGGATCGTGGACCAGGCCGCCTCGATCTTGGCCGGATTGTGCGCGAAATCGTCGATCACCGTGACGCCGCCCCCCGTCCCCGCGGTCTGCAAACGCCGGGCAATCCCCTTAAACCCCGCCAGCGCCGCCGCCGCCCG